>NZ_JAZDCX010000008.1:0-285097 GCF_036323805.1 Streptomyces rubellus | reverse complement strand
CGGCATCTTCCTCTGGTCCGCCCGCTGATCCAAACGAAACCGCCTAGTCGCCACCCCTGTTGAGCCAGGCTTCGAGCGCGCCGTCGTCCTTCACCACGAGGTAGTCGTCCCTGCCGTCACCGTTCAGGTCGGCGAACTTGACCCGCTCCGGCGGGTATCCGGTGCCCATGGCTGTGCGCCCCCGGTACGACCATCTCCCGTCCCGGTCGTTGCGCCACTGCCGGACGCCGCCGATCTCGTCCAGCAGCAGGCGGTCGTCGTCTCCGTCACCGTCGAGGTCGGCGAAGCGGACGAGTTCGAAGTCGGTGACGCCGGGCACAGCCGGGGCCACCTGACCCAGAGGGGCCCATCCGCCGTCCAGTGCGCACTGGTCGGCGGCTTCGGCCTCGGGGCCGGTCATGGTGGAGGTCGTCCCTGCCGCGAGCAGGGACAGCGCGAGAAGGCAGCATCTGAGCCGCCGCGATGGAGTCGTGCCATCACGAGCCACGACGGCCTCGGGCAAGGACATGGACGGTCTCCTGGGGAGTGAGGGAACTCGCGTTCCGGACGGTGGTGGTGGGCCCGGACCGACGCCGGAGGTACCGGCGCCGGTCAGGCTCGGCTCGTCAGCCGTGACTGCCGCGGTGCGGCGAGCGCCTTCTCGCCCGCCGTGTCTGTCCGCACGGAGACCGCCCTGCCGAGGCTGCGTGTTCCGCCGCTGATGACGGCGGCCCGCGCGGCTGCCGGAGGGGGAACGGGGGCGGGACGGTCCGCGGCCATGTCCTCCACGGTGCACGGCCCCGGCGGGCGGAACCAGGGGATGTCATCCCCCGGGTCGGCGGCCGGGCCGGCCCCGGTCACGGTCCGGTGGCGGATCCCGTCAGGCGGCGCCAGGCGAGCAGTGAGCACAGGGCGAAACCCAGGGCGTTGCCCACGCCGTGGGTGGCGGCCGTCCAGGTCAGGGAGAGGTGGGGGAGGCCGGTGGCCTCGCCCAGGGCCCAGCTCAGGGCGAGGGCCATGGTCGCGACGAGCACCGCCGCCGAGACGGTGAGCAGCACACGGGTCGTGCGGTCGGCGCTGTCGGCTCGCGGTCCGCGCCAGACGGCGTACCCCACCAGCCACATTCCGGCGGTGAGCACGGCGGCCCCGACGAGTTCGGCCCAGTCGCCGAGGAAGTAGCCGACGAGGACGAGCAGGGTGCCGACCGGCACGCTCCACGCGGCGGACCGGGCCGCACGGCCGCCGTCGGCCCGGCAGACCAGGCCGGCGACCAGTGCGGCGGCGAACCCGGCGAAGTGGAAGTGCGGCACGGTCAGCGCCAGGATCGCGAGCTCGAAGCCGAACAGTTCGTACCCCGCGCGCTCGGCGACCAGAGCCACCCCGGCGACGGACGGCGCCGCCAGCGCGGTCAGGACGGCGACCTCGGCGGGCGCCAGGGACCGGGTGCGGGCCAGCCGGAGCGGGGCCTGCGCGGCGAGGACGGCGGTGGCCAGCGCGTACAGCACGGCCAGCGCGGTGGCGAGGCCACCGCGCGGCAGCCACAGGGCCACCGCCCCGGGGGCGGCGCCCAGCAGCCACCACGGACGCGCCCGGGCCGGTTCGGGACCGCCGACGAGCGCCAGCCCCATGGGCACGACGGCGAACATGCCCAGCATGACGACGAGGTTCACCAGCACGGTCAGAGCGGTCATGGCCAAGCCCCCCAGCAGCCGACTGGCACCGAGCCTAGGCCCCGCCCGGACCCGCCGTTCCTCCGGGGCGCCAGGGTTCCCCGGCCCTCAGCCTTCCCCGGCCCGCGCCGCCCCGGAGCGCTCCCGTCCGCCGAACCGGTGCCACCAGCGGCGGCGGGGCGGATGGACCGCGCGGCCCAGCCGGCGGCCGAGCAGCAGGTAGCCCAGGAGCGCGCCGGTGGTGTTCAGGATGACGTCGTCGATGTCGAACGCCCGGCCCGTGACGACCGCTCCCTGTACCAGCTCCACCATGGTCATCACCAGCACGGTCAGCGCGCCGATCCGCAGCAGTCCCCCCGCGCGCGGCCAGGCCACCGGCAGCAGCAGGCCGAAGGGCACGCCCAGCGCGATGTTCCCGCCGAGCTGTTTGAGGGTGTCGCGGAAGGCGGGCTGGGAGAGGTAGTCGCGGATGGAGTCGCCGGGCTGGAGATTGCTGTGCGTCAGCGGCTGGGAGGCGTACGAGGGGGTCAGGGTGAGCCGGGCGAGCACCACGGCGAACAGCACCGTCGCGGCCAGCGCCACCAGCATCACCAGCGCCCGCACCACCGGCGGCGGACCGGTGGGGGAGGGCGCGGTCGCGGACGTGTCGCCGTCCCCGTGCCGGCCGTCGGCCGGAGCGCGGTCCTTCCCCCTGGAGAGCGGGCTGAACCCCATTGCTTCCCCCCGGCGTGCTCGTCGTCGGTCCCGACGGCCTCGATCGGTCTGGCCGGTACGGCCGGTACCCGGCGGCACCGGCCGTACAGCCGACCGGATACCCGGGGTGAGGGGGCGTATGCGGGCCGGACACGGCCCGTGGGGGCACGTCCGGCCGCGTCCGGTTCCGGACGGTGTCCCGGTGTGCTCCCCGGCGGGCCGAGGGTGGCCGGAACGCACCCTTTACACCCGGCCACCGCGCTGCCAGCGTCAGGGCCCTGTCAGCGCGATCGGTCCGTACCAGGGCCGGTCGGTCCGACCGGCCGGGCGCGCGGCGTAGGGCGCGGCCGGCCATACGGGGGGAGCCGTCGTGCGATCAGTCCTGTCCCGCCTGCGTGTCAGAGCGCTCGTCCCGGTGGCCCTGGTCTCGGTCACCGTCGCGCTCCTGCCCTTACTGGATCCCGCCGCCGGGGACCGCGCCGCCCGGCCGTCCGCCCATCACACCGCACCCCCGCTCCTCCCGGCGGCCGCCATGGAACCGGCGGCCGAGGTGCTGCCCCGGTCCGGCTGGGAGGTCACCGCGAGCGACGAGGAGACGGCGGCGGAGGACGGCCGGGCGGCCAACGTCCTGGACGGCAACCCCGAGACCATCTGGCACAGCAGGTGGTCGGGCACGGCCGCGCCGCTGCCGCACAGCATCACCGTCGACATGGGCACCGTCCAGGTCGTCTCCGCCCTGGTCTACCGGCCGCGCGCCGACGGCCCCAACGGCCGGATCGGCACGTACACCGTCGACCTCAGCACCGACGGGCGGGACTGGGGCACACCGGTGGCCACCGGCACCCTGGCCGACGACGCCACCGTCAAGACGCTCGGCTTCGCCGCGCAGGGCGCCCGCTATGTGCGGCTGACGGCCACCAGCGAGGCGGGCGGGCGCGGCCCGTGGTCCTCGGCCGCCGAGATAGACCTGCTGGGCGACCCGGGGCGGCCGGCCGGAGTGGTGGACCTGCCCCGGTCCGGCTGGACGGCCACCGCGAGCGACGCGGAGACGGAAGGGGAGGACGGCCGGGCGGCCAACGTGCTGGACGGGAACGCGGAGACGATCTGGCACAGCAGGTGGTCGGGCACGGCCGCGCCGCTGCCGCACTCCATCACCGTCGACATGCACCGCGCCCAGACCGTCTCGGCGCTCACCTACCAGCCGCGCCGGGGCGGGGCCAACGGCCGGATCGGCGCGTACACCGTCACCACCAGCACCGACGGCACCACCTTCACGGACCCGGTGGCCACCGGCACCTGGCGGGACGACGACACCGTCAAGACCGCCACCTTCACCCGGCCGGTCACCGCCCGGTACGTCCGGCTGACGGCCACCAGCGAGGCGGGCGGGCGCGGCCCGTGGTCCTCGGCCGCCGAGATCCGCCTCGCCGGCCCGGCCGACCCCGCCCGGCACGGCTCCTGGGGCCCGCTGATCGGCTTCCCGCTCGTCCCGGTGGCCACCACCGTCCTGCCGGGCGACAAGCTGCTGGCCTGGTCGGCGTACGCCACCGACCGGTTCGGCGGCAGCAACGGCTACACCCAGACGGCCGTCCTGGACCTGCGGACCGGCGAGGTGAGCAGACGGCGGGTGGACAACACCGGGCACGACATGTTCTGTCCCGGCACCGCGGTCCTCGCCGACGGCCGGGTGCTGGTCACCGGCGGCAGCAACGCGGACCGCGCCAGCCTGTACGACCCGCGCACCGACACCTGGTCCGCCACCGACCGGATGAACATCCCCCGCGGCTACCAGGCCATGACCCCACTGTCCACCGGCGACGTCTTCGTGCTGGGCGGCTCCTGGAGCGGTGACGCGGCGCAGGACAAGAACGGCGAGGTGTGGTCCGCGGACACCGAGACCTGGCGCGAGCTGCCCGGCGTGCCCGTCACCGGCACCATGACCGCCGACCCGGCCGGTCCCTACCGGGCCGACAACCACCAGTGGCTGTACGCCACCTCGGGCGGCCGCGTCCTGCACCTGGGCCCCAGCCGGCAGATGAACTGGATCGACACCGCCGGCGACGGGTCGGTCACCCCGGCCGGGAACCGTGCCGACAGCCAGGACGCCATGAACGGCAACGCGGTCTCCTACGACATCGGCAAGCTCCTCACCCTCGGCGGCGCCACCGCCTACGAGAACGTCACCGCCACCAGCCGCGCCCACACCGTCGACGTCAGCGGCGGCGGACAGCCCGTCAGCCGCCGCACCGGCGGCATGGCGCAGCCCCGCGCCTTCGCCAACAGCGTCGTCATGCCGGACGGGAAGGTGGCCGTCTTCGGCGGGCAGCACCGTCCCGTCCCCTTCAGCGACGCCACCTCGGTGCTGACTCCGGAGATCTGGGATCCGGCCACCGGCGAGTTCACCGAGCTGGCCACCATGGCGGTGCCGCGCAACTACCACAGCGTCGCCAACCTGCTGCCCGACGGCCGGATCTTCTCCGGCGGCGGCGGGCTGTGCGGCGACTGCGCCACCAACCACTTCGACGGGGCGGTCTTCACCCCGCCCTACCTGCTCGACCCCGACGGCACGCCGAAGCCGCGGCCGGTCATCACCGGATCCGTGCCCGCCGAACTGGAGCACGGCACGACGGTGACGGTGACGACCGACAAGCCGGTCACCGCCTTCTCGCTGGTGCGCACCGGGGCGGCCACCCACTCGGTCGACAACGACCAGCGGCGCGTGCCGCTGGAGTTCCGGGCCACCGGAGGCAGCAGTTACGCACTGGACGTCCCCGACGACCCCGGGGTGGCCCTGCCCGGCCGGTACATGCTGTTCGCGCTGGACGCCGACGGGGTGCCCAGCGTGGCCCGGCAGGTCACCGTCGGGCGGCCGTGACCACCCGGTGGGGGCGGCGCGCCGCCCCCACCGGACCGGTACGGTGACCGCATGTTCGACCCACAGGGCCCGACCCTCCGCGAACTGACCGTGCAGGCGCTGTCATCCGTCGAGCGCGGCTACGACCTGCTCGCGCCGAAGTTCGACCGGACCCCGTTCCGGACCCCGGAGAAGGTGCTGGACGCGGTGGTGGACACGCTGCGGCCGCTCGGGCCGTTCGAGTCGGGGCTGGACGTCTGCTGCGGCACCGGCGCGGGCATGGGCGTCCTCGCCCGGCTGTGCGAACGGCGGATCACCGGGGTGGACTTCAGCGCGGGCATGCTCGCCGCGGCCCGGTCCGCCCACCCGGGCGTGCCGGGAGGTCCGGCGGTGCACTGGGTGCGCGCCGACGCCCTGCGGCTGCCCTTCGTACCGGCCTTCGACCTGGCCGTCAGCTTCGGGGCGTTCGGCCACTTCCTGCCCGAACAGCGGCCCGCGCTGTTCGCGCGGGTCCACGCGGCGCTGCGGCCCGGCGGCCGGTTCGCCTTCCCCGTCGGGGCGCCGCCGCGGATCGGCTCGGCGCTCTACTGGACGCTGTGGGGCTTCGACGCCGCGATGCGGGTGCGCAACGCGCTGTGGCGCCCGCCCTTCGTCATGTACTACCGCACCTTCCGGCTCCCCGAGGTGCGCCGGGAGCTGGCCGGGGCGGGGTTCGCGGTGGAGACCCTGCCGCTGGAGGACCTGGGTCGGCGGCCGGACGGCAGCCCCCGTGCCCGGCTCGTCGTGGCCCGGCGGGAGTGAGCGGGCCCGGGCAGCCGCGCGGGCAGGATCCGCTGCCCGTACGACGGTCCGGAAAGCAGCCCGGAGGCGTGCCGTACGCCCGGTCGCGACCGGGCTACTGCCTAAACTGATCAACGCAGTTGTTCTTTCTTCCACTCGTCGCCCATATCACCGGGAGTGATCACGATGGCAACCATCCGTACGGCCAAGACCCACTGGGAGGGCAACCTGATGGAGGGCAAGGGCACCGTCGCCCTCGAGTCCTCCAGGATCGGCACCTACGACGTGAGCTGGCCCGCCCGTGCCGAGGAGCCCGGTGGCAGGACCAGCCCCGAGGAGCTCATCGCCGCGGCCCACTCCTCCTGCTACTCCATGGCCTTCTCCCACGGCCTGGCGGGCAAGGGCTACACCGTGGAGAAGGTCGACACCCAGGCCGACGTCACCTTCCAGCCGGGTGAGGGCATCACCGGCATCAAGCTGACCGTCCGCGCCACCGTCCCGGGACTGTCCGAGGAGGACTTCCAGGCCGCCGCCCAGGACGCCAAGGCCAACTGCCCGGTCAGCCAGGCCCTGGCCGGGGTCAAGAACATCACCCTGGACGCCCAGCTGGTCTGAGGCCGCAACGGCGTGACGACGGCGCGGCGCCGGTACGCGGCCGGCCCGGCGCCGCGCCGGTTCCGCACAAGGGTCCGTCGCCCCACCGGCGCTTCCGGTGGGGCGACGGACCCTTTCGGCTCTCAGCCGGAGCGGCGCCCGAGCTCGACGACGGCGTCCAGCACGGTCGCGGGCTCCCCGTCGGGGCCGGTCACCTCGCGCGGCCGGTCCTCGCACAGCAGCGTCTCCCACTCCTCCTCCGGCAGCCCGAGCGCCTCCCGGGTCTCCCCGGCGGTGGGCAGCTCCACCTTCCGCTGGTGCTCGTCCGCCCTCGGCGGAGGTCCGGCGTGCCCGACGACCAGCAGCACCCCGCCCGGCGCGACGGCCGCCGCGGCGGTGCGCAGGATCTCCGCCCGGGGCAGTCCGACGGGGTCGGGGGAGTGGAGGAGTGGGTGGAGACCAGGTCGAAGGGGCCTTCGGGGAAGGACTCGGCCAGGTCGTGCCGCTGCCAGTCGATCCGGTCGGCGACACCCGCGTCCCGGGCGTGCCGGGCGCCGCGGTCGAGGGCGACCTGCGAGACGTCGACGGCGGTGACCCGCCAGCTCCGCTCGGCGAGCCAGATCGCGTCGGCGCCCTCGCCGCAGCCCAGGTCCAGGGCCCGGCCCGGGGGCAGCCCGGCCGCCTCGCGGACCAGTGCGGCGTTGGGCCGGCCGCTCCAGACCCGCTCCTCCGCGCCGTATAAGGAGTCTCAGAACTCCCCGGCCCCGGTCCCGGCCCCGGTGTCGGCCGCCGCCGGGGGCGCGCCCGCGGCGCGGCGGGCCGCGACGGCCCGGCCGGTCTCCTCGGCGATCAGGTCGGCGTTGATCGCCGCGCCGGCGCGTACGCCCGCGGCGGCGGAACCGACGACCTGCTCGGTCGGCGAGGTGACATTGCCGGCCGCCCACACCCCGGGTACGGCGGTCGCCCCGGTGGGGTCGGCGGGGATCGCCGTGCCGATCACCTGGCCGCCCACCTCCTGCTCGGCCGGCTTCAGCCCGAGCCCGTCGAGGAAGTCCGCACGGGCGGTCAGCCGTGTGGCGGTGGCCAGCGCCCGCCGGGGAACGGTCCGGCCACCGGCCAGCCGTACCCCGGTGAGACGGTCGCCGGTCACCTCCAGTCCGGTCACCTCGCCGTCGACGACGGAGACGCCGCGGGCGGCGAGCTTCTCGTACTCCTCGTCCCCGAACTCCGGCGCGGTGTGCCGGAAGAGCGTCACATCCTCGCTCCACTGCCGCCACAGCAGGGCCTGGTGGACCGCCAGCGGCCCGGTGGCCAGCACGCCGATCGGCGTGTCGCGCACCTCCCAGCCGTGGCAGTACGGGCAGTGCAGCACGTCGCGGCCCCAGCGCTCGGCCAGGCCCGGCACCGGGGGAAGCTCGTCGACCAGGCCGGTGGTCACCAGCAGCCGGGCGGCCTCGACGACGGCACCGCCGTCGAGGACGAGCCGGAAGCCCCCCGGCCCCCGGCGCCCGGCGGCCACCACGGTGCCCGTGGTGATCTCGCCGCCGTAGCCGGTCACCTCCGCGCGGGCGGTGGCCAGCAGCTGTGCGGGAGGGGTGCCCTCGTGCCCCGGGTAGACGTGGACGCCGTCCGCCGGGGCGTTGCGCGGTGCCCCGGAATCGATCACCAGTACCGAGCGCCGCGCCCGGGTCAGGGCCAGCGCCCCGCCCAGTCCTGCGGCGCCTCCTCCGACGACCGCCACGTCGTAGCGGCGCTGCGCGTCCCCGGCGGCGGCCGGGGAGCGGTGGCTGTGTGCCGTCATGCTCCACCTCATCGGTTCTCGTGTGCCGTGTCCCGTCTCCCGGGCTCACCGGAAGCCTCGCTCCGGGCAGCCCTCTGCGACAAGAAACCTTGCCGGAACGGCAAGATGGACGGAGGGACAGGGCGCCGACGGCAGGTCCGAAAGCGCCGTAGCGCTCCGCCGCCGACCCGTGCTTCACTCCCTGTGACACGGCTCACAGGGGTCCCGTCCGGCCCCGGACGTCCGTGCCCACCCCCCACATCACGGCGCGCTCGCGTCCCCGAAGGAGAAGCTCCATGTCACCTCCCGCGCGGCACACAGCGGAAGACGGCGCCCCTTTAGCGGCGTCCCGAAGAGGATTCCTGCGCGGCTCGGCCGCGGCCGGCGCGGCGGCCGGTGCCCTGCTGCGCGGTGCGCCGCCGGCCGCCGCGGCGCCCGCGGCCCGGCCGGAGGCCGCCGCCCCGGAGTATCCCGTCGAGGTGGTGTTCACCCTCAACGGAGAGCGCCGGACCCTGAGCGTCGATCCCCGCACCACCCTGCTGGACGCCCTGCGGGAGCAGCTGGGCACCACCGGCCCGAAGAAGGGCTGCGACCGCGGCCAGTGCGGTGCCTGCACCGTGCAGGACGGCGGCCGGCCCGTACTGGCGTGCCTGACGCTGGCCGCCGCCGCACGGGACAGGGAGATCACCACCGTCGAGGGCCTGGCCCGGGGCGAGGAACTGCACCCCGTGCAGGAGGCTTTCATCGACCGCGACGCCTTCCAGTGCGGGTTCTGCACCTCCGGCCAGCTCATGTCCGCCGCCGCGCTGGTCGACAGCGGCCGCACCGCCGGGGACGGCGAGATCCGCGAGTACATGTCCGGCAACCTGTGCCGCTGCGCGGCCTACCCCAACATCGTCGACGCCGTCCGGCAGGCCATGGAGCGGGGAGGCGGGCGAGGATGAGGGAGTTCGTCTACACGGCGCCCGCCACCACCGAGCAGGCGCTCGACGGGGCCGGGGAGGACACCGCGTTCCTCGCCGGCGGCACCACACTGGTCGACCTGATGAAGCTCGGGGTGACGTCCCCGGCGCGGGTCCTGGACATCAACGCCCTTCCGCTGCGCGGCATCCGGGCCGACGACGGCGGGCTGCGCGTCGGCGCCCTGGAGAGGATGGCCGACGTCGCCGGACACCCGCGGGTGACGGCGGACTACCCGGTGCTCGCCCAGGCCCTGCGGGGCGCCTCCCAGCAGATCCGCAACATGGCGAGCATGGGCGGCAACCTGCTCCAGCGGACCCGGTGCGACTACTTCCGCGACACCGGCTCCCGGTGCAACAAGCGGCAGCCGGGCAGCGGCTGTCCGGCCGTCACCGGCGCCAACCGCACCCACGCCGTCCTGGGCACCAGCGACGCCTGCGTGGCCACCCACCCCAGCGACGCGGCCGTCGCCCTCGTCGCCCTGGACGCCTCGGTCCGGCTGCTGGGCCGGGGCGGGGAGCGCACGGTGCGCCTGGCGGACTTCTACCGGCTGCCCGGCGCCACCCCCCACCTGGAGAACGTGCTGGAGCCGGGCGAGCTGCTCGCCGAGATCGTCGTCCCCGCGCTGCCGTGGGCGACCCGTTCGGCCTACCTCAAGATCAGTGACCGGCAGTCGTACGCGTTCGCCCTGGCCTCCGCCGCCGTGGCCCTGGAACTGGACGGGAACACCGTGTCCCGGGCCCGGATCGCGGTGGGCGGGGTGGGCACCAGGCCGTGGCGGCTGCCGGCGGTCGAGGCGGAACTCACCGGCCGTCCGGCCACCGAGGAGAGCTACGCGCGGGCGGCTGCGCTCGCCGTCGAGGGGGCCCGGCCGCTGAGCGGCAACCGCTTCAAGACCACCCTTGTCCAACGCGCCCTGGTACGGGCCCTGCTGACCCTGGGAGGCTGAGATGGCCAGGAGGAAGGCGCTCGGCGCCCCCGTCGACCGGGTGGACGGCAGGCTCAAGGTCACCGGCGCGGCCGACTACGCCATGGACCGGCTCCCGGCCCGCACCGCCCACGGATACGTCGTCGTCAGCACGGTGGCCAGCGCCACCATCACGGCCGTGGACACCCGGGCGGCCACCGGGACCCCGGGAGTCCTGGGCGTCTACACGCCCTTCAACCCGCTGCGCATCCTCCCCCAGGGCGCGATGGGCCCGGCGTGGGCACCCCTGCAGGACAAGGAGGTCGCCTTCCACGGGCAGCCGGTCGGCTTCGTCGTCGCGGAGAGCTTCGAACTGGCCCGGGAGGCGGCCGGGACGATCAGGTTCGACTACGCGGAGCGGGCCCCCGCCCACTCCCTGGAGGACGACCTCTCCCGGGCGCAGGCACCCCGGAACGTCAGCGGGGAGCCGGCCGTGGTCACCATCCTCGCCGACGGGGTCCCCACCATCGACCGGGCCCTGGAGAGCAGCGAGGTCACCGTCTCGGCCACCTACCGCACCGCCGCGCAGAACCACGCGGCGATGGAGCCCCACTCGGCCGTGGCCGTCTGGGAGAACGACCGGATGACGGTCCACAGCAGCACCCAGGGACCGGCGTTCCTGGCGGGGGACATCGCCGCGGCACTGGGGCTGCAGACCTCCCAGGTGCGCGCCGTCAGTCCGTACATCGGCGGGGCCTTCGGCGGGAAGTTCTACACCTACGCGCAGACCAGGCTCGCCGCGGCCGCCGCGCGGGAGCTGGGCCGCCCGGTGAAGGTGGCCCTCACCCGCGAACAGGTCTTCACCGCGACCGCGGGCCGCCCCGAGACCCGGCAGACGGTCGCGCTGGGGGCCCGCCGGGACGGCACCCTCACCGCGGTCAAGCACCACTCCTGGTCGAGCGCGTCGCCGGGGTCGACCACCGTCGAGGCCGCCGCGCACACCACCTCGCGCCGCTGGTACGCCTCGCCGAACATCGAGGTCAGTGCCAAGTACGTGCCGCTGAACGTCCCCGAGGCCACCATCATGCGGGCCCCGGGGGAGGCCCCCGGCTCCTTCGCGCTGGAGAGCGCCATGGACGAGCTCGCGGTGAAGCTCGGGATGGACCCGGTGGAGCTGCGCGTCAGGAACCACGCGGACACCGAGCCGGGCAGCGGCCGGCCCTGGTCGAGCAAGCACCTGCTGGAGTGCTACCGCACCGGAGCCGAGCGCTTCGGCTGGAACGGCCGCGACCGCACACCGGGCGGGACGGTCGACGGCGACTGGTACGTCGGCACCGGCATGGCCACCGCCTCCTTCCCGGCCTACCGCTTCCAGGCCACCATGAAGGTCCGCTTCCGGGCGGACGGCACCGCCGCCGTCTCCGGCTCCACCGCCGACCTGGGCACCGGCATGTGGACGGTGCTGTCGGTGGTCGGCGCGCAGGCGCTGGGCATCCCGGCGCAGCGCGTCCGGCCCGACCTGGGCGACTCGGAGCTGTCGGCGGCCGGGTTCGTCGGCGGCTCCTCGGGCACCGCCACCGTCTCCGCCGCGATCCTGGCGGCGGCGGAGAACGCCAGGAAGGCGCTGATCGACCTGGCGGTGCGGGACGCCCGCTCCCCGTTCAACGGCATGGACCCCGGCCAGGTGCGCTATGAGAACGGCAGGCTCACCGCGTCCGGCCGCAGCGAGGACTTCGGTTCGCTGCTCGCGGCGGTCGGCCGGGACGGCGTCGAGGCCGAGGGGTCCTCGGGAGTCCCGGGGCCCGAGGCGCAGCGCTACGCCTCCGCCTCCTTCGGAGCCCAGTTCTGCGAGGTGCGGGTGAACCGGTGGACCTCCGAGATCCGGGTGTCGCGGCTGCTGTCGGTGATGGACGTGGGCACCGTCGTCAACCCCAAGACGGCCCGCGGCCAGATCCTCGGCGGGATGATCTGGGGGGTGTCCGCGGCGCTCCACGAGGGCCTCCGCGCCGACAGCGGCGGACGCTGGGGCAACGCCTCCTTCGCCGACTACCTGATCCCGGTGAACGCCGACATCCCCGAGGTGGAGGTGCACTTCCTGAACCACCCCGACACGGTGCACCACCCGCTGGGCATCCGGGGGGCCGGCGAGATCGGCACCGTGGGCATGGCGGCGGCGGTCGCCAACGCCGTCCACCACGCCACCGGAAAACGTGTCAGGGAGCTGCCCATCACCCTGGACAAGCTGCTGGGCTGACCGCCGGCGCCGTCCGCGGTCCCGGGAACGCGGGAGCCCCGGAGGCGGCGGACGGGTCGGCTTCGAGGGCCGGGCGGAGCTGCTCCGCCCGGCCTGCGGCCTGATCCGGAACGCCGCGCCGGAGACCGGCGCCGTCCTCGTCTCCGACCGGAGGGAACCCCACTTCGGCCTCTCCGCGGTCAGGCATCCGGCCTCCCGCCATGTCCCGTCTGCTGAGGCGTCCCGCCGCCGGGCCGGGCCCGTCCGGTCCGCCGGCGCGCCCGGCGGCCGGGTCAGGACCGGTCCGACGCGTCGCCGGAGCCGGGCTCGGCCGTCTTCCGGTGGCCGGCGGCCTTGAGCCGGTCGGGCAGGACGGCGTTGGCCCGGGCCTGGGCACGGGACTTCACCGAGCCGGCGAGCTTCTTCTCCTCGCCCGCCATCAGGGCCTCGAAGCCCTGCCGGGCGACCAGCGCCGGATCGTCCGTGGCCATCTCGGCCAGCTTGGTGTCCTCCAGGTCGCCCCGGCGGAAGAAGTCGGTGTCGGTGGGCCCCGGCATCAGCGAGGTGACCGTCACCCCGGTGTCCTTCAGCTCGCTGCGGACGGCCTCGGCGAAGGACTGCAGGAAGGACTTCGAGGCGTTGTAGACCGCCTGGAAGGGGCCGGGCATGGTGGACGCGATGGACGAGGTGATCAGCAGCCTGCCCTCGCCGCGGGCGGCCATGTCGGTCAGCAGCCGTTTGGCCAGGTGCACGGTGGAGGTGATGTTGAGGTCGATGATGTCGAGCTCGTCGGCCAGATCGGTGTCGGTGAACGCGCCGCCCTGTCCCACTCCGGCGTTGAGGGCGGCGGCGGCCACCGGCCGTCCCGTCGCGGTGACGGCCGACCACAGCCGCTCGACCTCGTCGTAGCCGCGCAGGTCCGCCCGGACGAGAAGGACGTCGGTACCCGCCACGCGCAGCTCTTCGGCGGCGTCCGCCAGCCGGTCGTCCTCGGCGTTGACCACCAGGTCGAAGCCGTGCTCGGCGAACTGCCGGGCGAGTTCGAGGCCGATGCCGCTGGAGGCCCCGGTGACCAGGGCCAGGGGGCGGGTGCCGTTGGTGTGGTATTCGCTCATGGGTACCCGGGTATCCCGCAGCGGCCCTCCCTCACCTCCCGTCCCGCTTTCCGCCCGCGCCGCGCCCGCGCGGGCCCGGCTCCCCGGCCCGCGCGGGCGCGGTGTGCGTACCGCGCGTCCGCGGTCAGAAGTCGTCGGGCGTACGGATGCGGTCCCGGATCCACACCCCGGCCTCCTTCAGGGACGACGTCCCGGCCCAGCCGGAGTCCGCGGCGCAGGTGCCCGGCCGGAAGACCGCCCCGGAGCGGTGGTCGTCGGAGAAGTTCCAGTTGACCCAGCTGATCTTCTTCTGCTCCATCAGGTCCAGGTAGCGCTGTGCCATGGCGAAGTCGTTGGCTCCCTCGCCGCTGTAGTCCTGGGTGCCGAACTCGGTGACGAACACCGGCAGCCGGTCGGCCGCCCGGGAGAGGGTCGCCAGGTACTCCTCCCGGTGCGAGGCGGCGTAGAAGTGGAAGGTGTACATGATGTTGTCGGCGCGCACCGGAGCGTCGACGATCTCCTGTTCGTCCGCGCCCTCGGAGACGCCGAGCGAGGACCAGGCCCGGGTGCCGACCAGGACGACGCCGTCCGGGTCCCGGTCGCGGATGACCGGGACGACCTGCTCGGCGTAGTCCCGGATCCGGTTCCAGCCCACCCCGTTGGGCTCGTTGGCGATCTCGTAGAGGACGTTGGGCCGGTCCCGGTGGCGCTCGGCGATCTCGGCGAAGAAGGTCCGGGCGCGCTCCAGGTTGTGGTGCGGGTCGCCGGGGCTGAGCATGTGCCAGTCGACGATCACGTACAGCCCGCGGTCGCTGGCCTGCTCCACGATCCGGTGGACGAGGTCGGTGAAGCGCCGGGGGTCGGTCTCGTAGCCGTCCTCCTGGACGTAGGTGGACACCCGGAGCACGTCCGCGCGCCAGTCGGTCGCCAGGGCGTCCAGGGATCCGTCGGTCACGCACTGGGCGTACCACTGGGTGCCGTGGGTGCTCATGCCGCGCAACTGGACGGCGGTGCCGTGGCTGTTGCAGAGCCGGACGCCGCAGACCTCCAGGGGGCCGTTGGCCGCGACGGGGGAGCCGGGCGGCGCGGTGGCCGCACCGGCGCCGGGCGGGGCGGCGGCGGTGGTGCCGGCCCCGGCGGTGGGGGCGAGGGCGAGCAGGGCGCCGAGCAGGGCGGTCGAGGTGAGCGCCGCCATGGCGGTCGGCAGGGACCTGACACGGAATCGGGGAGAAGCGGGCATCGCTGACTGCTCCTTGGCCGAGCGTTGTGGGGGAGGTGCTTCGGTCAGACCAGCAGGTAACCGTCAGTTAGGTTTCCTGTCAATGGGGGCGGAGGTTCCCGGGGGAGCGGTCGGCGGTCCGGCCCGTAACCGTCCCGAAGGGGCGGTGGTGAACCGGGCATGCCGCGAGACCTCCCGAAAGGGCTGTTCGGAACGGGTGCCCCGGGGGCGGTGACGGGAGAATCCGGCGGTCCGCCGTACGCGCGGATGCTCCCCGCGGTGGTCCTGGCACCGGGTGCCGCCGTCGCACAGCGCCGTGCGCGGCGCATCCGGGTGGTGCGGAGAAGCGGGGGAGGTGCGTACACCACCCGCTCCGCCCGCGGACCGTGTGCCCGGCGCACCTGGCCGGTCCGGGACCGCTTCCGCACGCTTGTCCCAGTGCCGGAAGCCGACTACCCCAAGGAGAGAGGATGAGCGCCGTCCTGCACGCGACGCGCAACGACGCACGGAACGCGCAGGTCAGCCGCCTGGTGGCGGCTCATGAGAATGTGCTCGCGGAACTCGGTTCCGCGCTGTTCGTCTCCCTTCCCCGCAGCGACCAGCGGCGCAGGGGAATGGAGTACCTCCAGGGGCTGCTGGGCGCCCGGGGGCGCAAGACCATCCGCAACATAGCGGCGGTGACCGGTGGCCGGGCGGCCGAGCAGAGCCTGCACCACTTCGTCTCCGGCTCCCCCTGGGACTGGGCCCCGGTCCGCCGCGCGCTGGCCCGCCACGTGACGGACACCGCGCCGCCGACGGCATGGGTGGTGCGCTCCATGACGATTCCGAAGGCCGGGGAGAACTCGGTCGGTGTGGAACGGCGCTACGTCCCCTCACTGGGCCAGATCATGAACGCGCAGCAGGCCTTCGGCGTGTGGGCCGTCTCCGACCGGGTGAGCGTGCCCGTCAACTGGCGCCTGCACCTCCCCCCGGCCTGGCTGGGCGACGGTGAGCGGCGCAGCAGGGCCGCCATCCCCGAGGACCTCTCCCCGGAGACGCCGGCCGACTGCGCGGCCCGCGCCTATCTGGAGATGGCCGGAAGCTGGGGCCTGCCGGTGCGGCCCGTCGTGGCGGACCTCCAGGACGTGGACACGCCGGTCCTGGTCGGCCTGTTCCGTGCGGCCCGCGCGCCGTTCCTGGTCCGGGTGGGCGGCGGTGTCCGGCTGTGGGCGGCCGACCCCGCCCTGCGCGTGCGCGGCCGGCGGCTGCCGTGCCACCAGATCATGCGGGAGGCCAGGGACATGCGGCGTCCGGTGATCTGGCGCGACCCCGGACTGCCGGGGGGAGCCCGCCACGGCTTCGCCGCGGCGGTGCGGGTCGGCACCTCCCCGTGTCCGGTGCGCGCGGGCCGTCCCGCGGCGCGGGGCGAACTGCTGCTGCTGGCGGTGGGCGGGGTGGGACGGTCCTGGCCCGGGGAACTGTGGCTCACCGACCTGGTGTCCGCCTCCCCCGCCGAACTGCTGCGTCTGACGAAGACCGTCCGCCGGGTGGACCGGGACTTCTCCGAGATCGCCGAACGGGTGGGCCTGCGGGACTACACGGGCCGTTCCTTCGGCGGGTGGCACCGGCACATCACCCTGGCGTCGGCCGCCCACGCCGTCGCCGCGCTGGGCGGGGTTCCCGAGTACCGGGAGGCATGCTGACCCGCGCTCCCGGCCTCCCCCGCCGCCGCGTCACTCCCTCACCGCCGGCGGGGGACCGGGGACCCGCAGCACATGCCGCAGCCGGGACAGCCGGAGGGCCACCTGGATCTCCAGGGACCGGTCGGCCTGCTGCCAGTCGGCGCCCAGGAGTTCACCGATGCGCTCCAGACGGCGGGCGACGGTGTTGGGGTGCACATGGAGCCGCTTGGCGGCGTGCGTCGGGCTGCCCCCGGCCTCGAAGTACACCTCCAGCGTGCGGGCGAGCTCGGTCAGACGCTGCCGGTCGTAGTCGAGCACCGGTCCGACGGCGGACTCGATGAAGCCCTCCACGTCGTGCTTCTCGGACAGCAGAAGCCCCAGGAAGCCCAGTTCCCGCGCCGAGGCCGACCGCCCGGTGATGCCCAGCGCGGACATGGCGGCGAGGCAGCGCCGTGCCTCCAGGAAGGCCCGGTGAACCGACTCCGGGGACGACACCGGGCCCGCCGCGCCCACCGTCACCGCCTTCCGCAGCAGCGGGGAGAGCTCGTCGAACACCTCCCGGGCGACCGCTCCGGCGTCCTCGCCCGGGAGCAGGAGCACGATGTGGCCCTCGTGCGTGTTCCCGAGCCCGCTCCGGCGGTGGGCGTACGAGACGGCCCACACGGGCTCCTTGTCCCGGACGCCGTTCTCGGGGTGGACCACGGCCACCACATGCGGCCTGTGGAGGTCGAGGCCGAGCCGGCGGGCCCGCTTCTCCAGATGCGGCACGGGGCGGCCGGCGGCGGCCAGCAGATCGCCGAGCAACTCGTCGCGGCCCTGGTCCGCCAGGGCCGCGGACCTGCCGTTCTGCAGGGTCAGCAGGACCGCCACCGCCTGGGTGACCAGGCCGAGCAGCCGCCGGGTGTGGTCGGTGACCGGGGCGGTGGGCCGGAACAGCAGTCTGCCCAGGTAATCGTCGCCCGCGAAGACGGGGGCCACCTGGAGGCCGTCGTCGAGCTCCACGGGCTCCCGGGCGGCGCAGGCGTCCAGCGTCGCGGCGGCCACGTCGGTCCCGCCGGGCTCGGACAGCTCCCCGGCGCCGGCCAGGAGGGTGCCGTCCGCGGCGTGGACCCGCAGCGGCCCGGCGAGGCAGTGGGACGCCTCCTCCGCCAGGGCCGGCAGGCTGCCGCCGCGGAGCACCCGGTCGAGCAGCTGGTCCTGGAGGTCGCCGGTCTCGCGCAGCTCGCGCAGGCCCGCCTCGGTCCGCGCGGCGTACCGTTCCAGCGCGGCCACCTCGGCGGCGGCCCGCTCCAGCAGCAGGGCCCGCTCGACGGCCGCGCCCACCAGGTCGCCGAGGGAGGTCAGCAGGGAGATCTCGTCCGTGGTGAAGTGCCGGACGTCCCGGTCGGCCACGTACAGGGTGCCGAACGGATCACGGCCGTGGCTCAGCGGCACCGCCAGGACGGCCCGCAGTCCCTCGGCCCGGACCATCTCGCCGAAGGCGTCGCCGTCCCGGAACCTGGTGTCGGCGAGGTAGTCGGGTGTCCAGGCGGGGGCCGGACCGGTCAGGGCGCCGTGGTCGGCCCCGGGCCCCCGCGGCAGCCGCAGTTCCAGGGGGAGCGCCGAGATGTTGCCCTCGCAGGCCCGTACGCGGAGGGTCTCCCGCTCATCCCCGGGCAGGCCTGCACAGGCCAGGTCGGTGCCCAGCAGTAACCGTGCGCGCCGGATGCCGATCCGCAGCACGGTGTCGAGGTCGTACGGGGCGGCGAGCTCGCGCGCGGTGTCGACCAGGGCGGACAGGTCCGCCTCGCGCTGCTGTCTCCTGTCGAGTTGCGACTGGACGCGCAGGGCCAGTCGGCGGGCGTTCTCCAACTGCGCCACATCCGCCTCGGAAAGCCCCGCGTCCCGGGCCTGGGAGACCAGGGAATCGAAACGGTCAGCCGGCGCCTCGCTGGCCAACAGCTCCAGTACGGCAAAGGCATTGGGACCTGTTGCGGGCTGCTGCTGAGCCACGATAGCCCTTCCCCCGTATTCGAGTCTTTGGCTGTTCGGCCATGAATTGGAAGTTACGCACCACATGACGAACTAGTCAACCGGTCATGATCAAGAACGGTAAGGCACTGGTCCGGGGGCGGCCGGAGGGGTGACGGGGCCACCGCCGGAGGTCTCCGAAGGTGTTGGGAGGGCACCGCCCGCCGCGTCATTGCGGGGAAGGGAAACATTGCTCGACGGCGGATTTGCCGGGGACGGTGGCGGAAGGGACGCGGAGGGAAAAGGATGGTCGCAGCAGCTATTTTCGGAAGAGGAGCTGTAACGTTCACTCCCGGGGATTCCCGGTGGGACGGGCGCTGTGATTTCACACTTCGAGGCCATAAGCGGCGTACCGCGTGCCGTGTGGAATGTGTGATTCCGGTGTCCGTGTCATATGCGAGCGCGTCGCAGAAATTCTCCCGGTGCCGGTACCGGGCCGGTCCCCGCCGGGGCCGGCCCGGTCGCTACGCCGCGGCGAGCTCGTCGGCCACCACCGCGAGCAGCCGCCGCCACCGGTCCGCCAGCCGCCGCACGCCGTCGGCCGACAGCTCCGCGGCGACCGCCTCGGACGGCACACCGGCCCGCTCCAGCCGCTCCCAGACGGTACGGGCCGCCTCTGCCTGCCCGGAGAGCGTGTCGCCCCGGAGCGCGCAGGAACGGACGGCGGTCTCGAGCACCGGAGGGGACATCGCGCTGACGGTGCCCCAGGCCACCAGCCGGTCGACGTACCGGGCCCGGGGCGGCGGCGCGGCGAGGGCGTCGGTCCACATCAGGCGCTGCGGCCGGGCCCCGGCCGCCCGCAGCGGACGCCAGCGGCTCCGGCCCAGCCACTCCTCGTAGACCTCGTACGCCAGCCGGGCGGTCGCGGTCCCCGCCGTACCGCGCAGCCGTTCCGCGTCCGGGGTGCCCAGCGCGGCCAGCCGCGCGTCGGCCCCGGCGTCCAGCCGCGCCACGGGGAAGGCGGCCACCGAGGCGATCGCCGACAGCCGCCGGCCTGCCGCCAGGGCGCGCTCCAGCCCCTCGAAGTACGCCGCGACGGCCGCCTCGTAGCGGCGCACCGAGAAGATCTCCGTGATCTGCACCCCGATGCCCCGGCCGAGGCAGTCGGCGGCGGCCCGCAGGCCCTGGGGCGTGGCGGGGATCTTGACCAGCGCGTTGGGCCGGTCCACCGCACCGGCCACGGCCACGGCGTCCGCCACCGCGGCCGCGGCGTCGTGGGCGTGGCGGGGGTCCAGGTCCACCGACACCAGCCCGTCCGCGCCGCCGGTCTCCTCGAACACCCCCCGGAGGCAGTCACAGGCCGACCGGGCGTCCCGGACCAGGATCTCCCGCAGGACCGCCTCGGCGGACGCGTCCCGCGCGCCGTACCGGACCAGCTGCTCGCGGTAGGCGGTCGTACGGGTCAGGGCCCGCAGCAGGGCGGCGAGATCGGTGGTGGCACCGCGGACCCCGGTCCGCCGGACGAGACGTGCCAGATACCCGGAGGCGATCCGGTCGCGGGTGATCCCCTCGACCCAGGGGGAGACCCCTTCCGCGACCAGTTCCTCCAGCGGGTGCTCCTCGTACGGTGCCGCCTGCTCGGAAGCCATGGGCGCATGCGACTCCTCTCAGGTCCTCTCAGGTCCTTCCGGAACGGGCCGCGGGGCGGACCGCCGGCCCGGGCCGGCGGTCCGCCCCGCGGATCGGCAGTGGTCACAGGGCCAGCAGCCCCACGACGGCCGGACCGAACGCCGCCCCCAGCAGATAGCAGAGGTTGAACAGCCCGATCGCCGCCGGCCGGTGGCCGTCGGGCACCGCGGACGTGGCGTGGACCGCCAGCACACCCTGCCCGGAGGCCGCGGCGATCGACGCCAGCCCCTGGGCGACCAGCAGCACCGGCGGCGCGGTGGCGAGCCACGCCGTCACGGCGCCCGCGACGCCCATGGCCGCCAGGACGGCCGCCACCGGGACGCGGCCCACCCGGGCCGAGGCCGCCACGACGAACCAGGAGAGCGTGCCGCCGAGCAGCAGCGGCCACACCATGGCCACCCCGATCTGGCTGCTCGTCCAGTCCGTGTGCTCCGACAGCCGCTCCGGTATCGCGTACATCAGGCCGAAGTTGACGACCGCCAGGGCGAACGCCGTCCCCGCGGAGAACAGGAACGCGGGCGTACGGACCAGCACCGCCGGGACGAAGCCGTCCGGCCGCGCGCGCAGGTGCAGCCCGAGCAGCACGGCGGCGGCGACGGCGCAGACCCCCGCGGCCGGCGGCTGGTGCGGGACGAAGACCAGCGCGGTGACCAGGGCCGTCATCAGGACGGCGCCGGCCGCGTCGAACCGGTCCCGCGCCACCGTGTCCGGCGGCGCGCCCCGCAGCACGGCGGGCAGCGCCAGCAGGCTCAGCACCGGCAGCGCGAGGGTGGCCCGCCAGGAGAACACGTCGTTCACCAGCGACCCGACCAGCGGGGCCGTCGAACCGACCACGGCGAGCGAGGCGGTGACACAGCCCATCCGCAGCGGTGTCACCGCCAGGCTCATGGCGGTCGCCGTCAGCCCGGCGGTGCCCAGCCCCTGCAGTGCGGTGCCCAGGACCACGGCGGGAAGCACCGGCACGGTCGCGGCCAGGACCGCCCCGGCCGCCACCAGCAGGCCGCAGACGGTCAGGGCGGCCCGCAGCCCGCGGCGGCCCAGCAGCCCGGCCAGCAGCGGTGTGCCGACCGCGATGCCCCAGCCGAACGCCGTCACGGCCCAGGTCGCCGCCCCGGTCCGGACACCGAGAGCCGCGGCCACGTCGTCCAGGACGAGCGCCGGGCCCGCGATGCCGAAGGACAGCGGCCCGGCCAGCAGGGCCAGCCAGAGGGCTCCGGTCCGGGCCGGACCGGGTGCCGCCGCCCGGCCGCGCCCGGCGGAGGGGGCGACGCCGGACTCGGCCAGTGATTCGCTCATCGTTCCTCCTTCGTGGAATGGAGGCTGTGCCGGGGTGCGACCGCCGGGATCAGCCGCCGAGCGTGGGGTAGTCGGTGTAGCCGCGGTGGTCGCCGCCGTAGAAGGTCGACGGGTCGGGCTCGTTGTACGGACCGCCGGCCCTGATGCGGGCGGGCAGGTCGGGGTTGGCGAGCCAGAGCGAGGCGAGGGCGACCGCGTCCGCCAGCCCGCCGCGCAGCACCTCGGCGGCCGCCTCCGGGGTCACCCGCTCCTCCGTGCCGGTCGCGTGCGGGTTGAGGATCAGCGTCCCCGGCCACTCCCGGCGGATCAGCTCGGTGACCTCGCGGTGGCCGAACTCCATGAGGTGCACATAGGCCAGGTGGTACGGCGCCAGCGCCCGGATCAGGGCCCGGTACAGCCCGGCGGGGTCGCTCTCCCGGATGCCGTTGGCGGTGTTGCCCGGCGACAGGCGGATGCCGACCCGCTCCGGGCCGATCGCGTCGCCGACCGCCCGGGCGACCTCGACGGCGAAACGGATCCGGTTCTCCACCGACCCTCCGTAGCCGTCGGTGCGCGTGTTGGAGCCGTCGGCGAGGAACTGCTGGATGAGGTAACCGTTGGCGCCGTGCAGTTCCACACCGTCGAAGCCGGCCTCGACCGCGAGACGGGCGGCGGAGACGAAGTCCTCGACCGTGGCCGCGATGTCGTCGAGCGTCATCTCCCGGGGCACGGGGTGGTCCAGCATCCCCTGCGGGGTGTACATCCGCTCGCCCGAGGCGATCGGCGAGGGCGCCACCGGCAGCGCGCCGTCCGGGTAGAGGCTGGGGTGGCCGACCCGGCCGGAGTGCATCAGCTGCACGAAGATCCGGCCGCCCCTGCCGTGGACGGCGTCGGTGACCTTCCGCCAGGCCTGGACGTGCTCCGCCGAGTGCAGGCCCGGGGTGTCGATGTAGCCCTGCCCGATCACGCTGGGCTGGGTGCCCTCGGTGATGATCAGGCCCGCGCCGGCCCGCTGGGAGTAGTACTCGGGCGCCAGGTCGTTGATCACTCCCTTGGACGCCCGGCTGCGGGTCATCGGGGCCATCACGAGCCGGTTGGGGAGGGTCAGGCCGCCCAGTCGCAGTGGCTCGAAGAGTTCTTCCATGGTCTCCTCCGTGGGTACCGAACAACCTGAGAACGAAGGTAGGAGCAGGTCAGGCCCACCGAATCAGTAGGTTTTCTGATGTTCCTTACGTAGATTTGGCAGGGCACCTACGGAGGCGGTCCACCGGATCACCGAGGGCGAGCGGAGGTCGGATTCGTGTTATACGGCAGGTCCACCGAGCAGGCCGAGCTCGAGGGGCTGCTCGCCGCCGTGGACTCCGGCCGCAGCGGCGCGCTGGTGCTGCGCGGCGAGGCGGGCATCGGCAAGACGGCGCTGCTGGACTGGCTGGCCCGGACCGCGCCCCGGCGGGGCTTGCGCCTGCTGCGGGTACGGGGCGTCGAGCCGGAGGCGGACCTGGCCTTCGGCGGCCTGGTCCAGCTGCTGTGGCCGGTCCAGGACCGGCTGGCGGCGCTGCCCGGCGCGCAGGCCGACACCCTCAGGGCGGTGCTCGGCGCCGGCCGGCTGTCCGGCCAGGACCGCTTCCTCACCGGTCTGGCGGTCCTCACCCTCCTCGCCGAACTGGCCGACGAGGAACCGCTGCTGTGCCTGGTCGACGACGCCCAGTGGCTCGACCGGGCCACCGCCGAGGCGCTGCTGTTCGCCGCCCGGCGGCTGTCCGCGGAGCGGGTGGCGATGGTGTTCGCGACGAGGGAGGAGGGGTTCACCGCCCCCGGCCTCACCGAACTGCGGCCGTCCCGGCTGGATCCCCGGGACGCGGCCCGGCTGCTGGCCGACCGGGGGCTCGCCCCGGCACTGCGCGAGCAGGTGATCGCCGAGTCCGCCGGGAACCCGCTCGCGCTGATCGAGTTCGCCGCCGCGCAGCGGCAGCACCCCGACCGCGCGATGCCCCTGCCGGTCGCCGACCGGGTGCTGACCTCCTTCCGCGCCCAGATCGGCCGGCTGCCCGAACGGACCCGGCTGATGATGCTGATCGCGGCCGCCGAGGGCCGGGGCGACCTGCCCATGCTGCTGAAGGCCGCACAGCTGATGAACGTGGGTCTGGAGGACCTGGAGGAGGCCGAACGGGAGCGGCTGGTGCTCGTGACCGAGAGCAGCGTCGCCTTCCGCCATCCCCTGATCGCGTCCGCCGCCTACCAGGGGGCCGTACTGGCCCGGCGGGTCGCCGTGCACCGGGCCCTGGCCGAGGCGGCGACGGACCCCGACTGCCGCGCCCGGCACCTGGCCGCCGCCACCATGGAACCCGACCCGGAGATCGCCGCCGAACTCGCCGCCGCCGCCGAGCGGGCCCGCCACCGCAGCGCCTACGCCGCCGCGGCCGGCCTGTACCGGCACGCCGCCCGGCTCGCCACCGACCGCGCGGCCCGGGCCGGGTGGCTGGGCGAGGCGGCCGGTCTCGCCCTCGCGGCCGGACAGGCGGGGCCGGCCGAGGAACTGGCGGAGCAGGCGGAGGCGTGCACCGACGAGCCGGCCGCACTGGCCGACCTCGCCCCGATCCGCGCGGCCGTCGTGTTCGAGACCGGCGACCAGCGTCGGGCCGCCCGGCTGCTGATCGAGCGCGCGGCCGGGGCGGACGCGGAACGGGCCGCCGCCCTGCTGCGCACCGGCGCCACCTACGCCTGGTCCTGCGGCGACCAGTCCGCGGTGCGCACCGCCGCCCGGCACCTGGCGGCCGTCGGCCGCCCCGACCTCCTGGTGCGGGGCATGGCCCGGCTGGCCGACGGCGACCACACCGGCGGGCTGCCGCTGGTGGCCGAGTTCCTGGAACGGCACCGGGTGGCCGCCCAGGAGACCGACGACGAGGCGGAGCGCATGCGCGTCCTGCACAGCGCCGTGATCCTGGGCGACGACACCGCGGTGCTGGCCCTGGCCGCCGCCGAGGTGGAACGCCGCCGCAAGCACGGGCTGATCGGCGCACTGCCGCAGGTGCTGCACATCCTGGCGCGGACCCAGGTGCTGGCCGGACTGCACCGCGACGCCGAGGCGTCGGCCGCCGAGGCGGCGGAGATCGCCCGCGACACCGGCCCGCACCGGCGCACCGACTGGTTCGGGGACGTACCGGCCCGCGTCGCGGCCGTCGAGGGCGACGCGGAGCGGTGCCGCCGGCTGGCCCGGGAGGCGCCGGAGGCCGACCGGACGGCGGCCGACGGCGTCCTGGCCCTGCTGGAGCTGGGCACCGGGGACCACGAGGCCGCGCTGCGGCGGCTGGAGATGCCCGGGGAGTCCGGGGCCGGGGGCTACCCGGCGCTGCTCGTCGCCTCGGCCGCGGACCAGGTCGAGGCGGCGGTACGGCTGGGCAGCCGGGAACGCGTGGAGGAGCCGCTGCGCCGCTTCGAGACCTGGGCGGCGGCCGGCCGCCGCCCCTGGGCACGGGCGGTCGCCCTGCGCTGCCGGGCCCTGGCCGACGAGGCTGCCGGGGGGACGACCGGGGAGGCGGAGGAGCACTACACCGAGGCGCTGCGGCTGCACGCGCGCGACGGCAGACCGTTCGAACGGGCCCGCACCCAGCTGCTCTACGGCGAGTGGCTGCGCCGCTCCCGGCGCCGCACCGACGCCCGCGCACCGCTGCGGTCGGCCCTGGAGACGTTCGAACGGCTGCGCGCCGTCCCCTGGGCGGAGCGGACCCGGGCCGAGCTGCGGGCCACCGGCGAACCGGGCACGGCGGCCCGGACGGCCGCGGCGAACCTGATCGACCGGCTGACCCCCCAGGAGCTCCAGGTGGTGCGGCTCGCGGCGCGGGGGAGCAGCAGCCGGGAGATCGCCGCGCAGCTCTTCCTCAGCCCCCGGACCGTCGAGCACCACCTCTACAAGGCCTATCCGAAGCTCGGTGTCGGGTCCCGCCGGGAGCTGGCCCGGCTGGAGCTGGACTGAGGGCGCCGGTGCCGGGGCCCGGTTCCCGGTCCGGGCCGGCCGGCCCGGACCGGGAACTCAGGACGTGGCCCGGGGCGCGGCGAACCAGCGGCGGGCGCGCCGCGGCACACCGGGGGAGACCCGCTCCACCCGGTCCCTGACGTCCGCCAGGGTCCGTCCGGCCAGCTCCCGCCGCCACACCAGCTCGGCCTCCCGCATGGCCTGGTGGATCTGGCAGTCCTCGGCGGGCTCGGGCAGGGGGTCGTCCTCGTGGGGGCGGCCCCGTGGTGCCCGCAGCCGGATCCCGGCGCACCGGAACGCCTCCTCGGGGCCCTCCACGGCCGCCACCACGTCCATCAGGGTGATGTCCTCCAGCCGCCGGGCGAGCCGGAAGCCGCCCCGGGGCCCGCTGCCGGAGGAGACCAGGCCCGCCCGGACCAGCGCCTGGAGCTGCTTGTTCAGGTACGCCGGCGGAAGGTCGTAGTAGGCGGCCAGCCGGGCGGCGGACACCGCGTGCTCCGGCCCGGCCCAGGCCAGGTTGAGGATGCTGTGGAGGGCCCACTCCACGCCTTCGCTCATCCGCATGGCACAGATGCTACGCACCGGCGGCCGGCCGGGTCCGGGGCCGTACCACCGTCCCGGACCCGGCCCGCCGGGCCGTCAGACGCCCGGCAGCCCGGCGAGCAGTCCGCGGACGATGCGCACGCCGTCCCGGGTGAGCACCGACTCGGCGTGGAACTGCGTCGAGGCGAAGTGCGGGCCCCGCAGTGCGTGCACCTCGCCGGTGGCCGCGTCCCGGCTCACCTCCACCACGCCCACTCCCGGGCAGTCGATCTTGTCCTCGCCGCAGCGGGCGGCGAACGTGTTGTAGAACCCCACCCGCTCGCGGGAGCCGAACAGGTCGATCTCCCGCTGCACGCCCTGGTTGGGCACCTCGCGCCGGACCATCGGGAGGCCGAGCAGCCGGCACAGCACCTGGTGGCTGAGGCAGACCGCCAGGAAGGGCCGCTGCCGCGCCAGCAGGCTCCGCACCGCCGACCGCAGCCGGGCGATCTTGGGGTGCTCCTCCTCGCGGGGATCGCCCGGACCCGGGCCCATGACGGTCAGGTCGTACCCGTCGAAGGAGTACTCCTCGTCGAACCGGCGCACCGTCACCTCCAGCCCCGTGGCGCGCAACTGATGGGCGATCATCGCGGTGAAGGTGTCCTCGGCGTCCACGACCAGCACCCGGCGGCCGGCGAGGGCGGGATCGTGCCGCTCGCGCGCCTCGGTCCCGGCCAGCCAGAAGTCGGCGATGCCGTGGTTGCGCCGCTCCAGGGCGGCGCGGACGCCGGGGTGTGCGGAGAACCGCTCGGTGTCGCGGGTCTCCAGCGCCGAGAGAAGGCCGGACGCCTTGGCCCGGGTCTCGTCGGCCTCCGCGCCGGGGTCGGAGTGGCGCACCAGGGTGGCGCCCGCCCCGATCCGCAGCCGGCCGCCGCGGTCGATGTCCGCGGTGCGGATGAGGATGGCGGAGTCCAGGGCGTGTCCGCCGTGTCCGTCGCGGCCGACGAGGGCGAGGACGCCGCTGTAGTAGCCGCGCCCCGCGGGCTCGTACCGTGCGATGACCCGGCAGGCGTTCTCCAGCGGGGACCCGGTGACGGTGGGCGCGAACATCGTCTCGCGCAGGATCTCCCGCGGGTCGCGGGTGCTGTGCCCCTCGATGAAGTACTCGGTGTGGGCGAGCCGGGCCATCTCCTTGAGGAACGGGCCGACCACCCGGCCGCCGGACTCGCAGATCCGGGCCATCATCTTCAGTTCCTCGTCGACCACCATGTACAGTTCGTCGGCCTCCTTGCGGTCGGCGAGGAACTCCATCACCTCCGGCAGGGTGGGCCCGGTCGGCGGATAGCGGTAGGTGCCGCTGATGGGGTTCATCACGGCCCGGCCCCCGTGCAGGCTGACGTGCCGCTCGGGGGTGGCGCCGACGAGGGTCCGCTCGCCGGTGTGGACGACGAAGGTCCAGTACGCGCCGGACTCTTGTTCCAGCAGGCGCCGGAAGAAGGTGAGGGCGGCGCGCGGCGTGTAGCCGGTGATGTCGGCGGTGAAGGAGCGCCGGAACACGAAGTTGGCGCCCTCGCCGGTGCCGATCTCGTCGGCGACGATCCGGCGGACGGTCTCGGCGTACTCCTCGTCGGTGAGGTCGAAGCGGCCGCCGGACAGCTCGATCGGGTCGTCCGGGATGCGGGCCAGCACCTCGGCCACCGACCGCTGCTCCTGCCCGGTGACCGTCATCGCGACCAGCGGCGTCCCGTCGTCGGGGGCGGCGAAGCCGCGCTCGGCGATCTGCCGGTAGGGGACCAGGGCCAGTACGTCGTGGCGCGGTCCGCCGGGGTCGGAGCCCGGGGAGTCGGGCAGCGGGATCTCCGCCAGCGTCCGCGGCGTGGACACCTCGCCGACCAGCACGTCCAGGACGCCGACCCCGGTCGTCTCGGGGCGGTGGAGCAGGGCGAAGGCGGGCGGGTCCGCCGCCAGGATCCGGTCCAGTATCTCGCCGCTCATCCCAGGACCTCCTTGGTGCCGAGCACCACGGCACAGCGGCGCGCGGCGTAGTCGAGTGCCATCCGGTGGTCCGCCGCGGAGAAGTCGGCCACCGCGTCGGCCACCAGGAAGGTCTCGATGTCGCGGGTGAAGGCGTCGACGGCGGTGGCCAGTACGCCGATGTGCGCGTAGACCCCGCACACCACGAGCTGGTCGCGGCCGTGCGCGCGCATCCGCTCGGCCAGATCGGTGCGGAAGAAGGCGCTGTAGCGCCACTTGGTGAGCACCCAGTCCCCGGGGGCGGGGGCCAGCGGCTCGACGATCCGCCGCTGGCCGGGCTCCCCGCGCATGCCCGGCCCCCAGAAGTCCCTGAGCAGACCGCGCTGTTCGGCGGTCATGCCGCCGGGCTGCGCCGTGTAGGCGACGGGGACGCCGCGGGCGGCGCAGTGCTCGCGCAGCGCGGCGATGTTGCGCAGCAGTTCGTCGCGGAGCCCCTCGGGCAGGAACCGCACGAAGTAGCGCTGCATGTCGTGGACGAGGAGCACCGCCCGGGCGGGGTCGACGCTCCACCCGGCGGTGTTGTCCGGCAGGTCGCCCGCTGCCGGCATCGGATAGGGCTCGATGACCCCTATGCCTGCCATCAATCCTCCTAGCGAGGGGACCACCGGCTTCGGCCGGTGGGGTCGCTCCCCTGAAGCGGATGGTTGCCGTCCGCCCCGTGCGGGGCCGGTGCGTGCCTGTGCCGTGGGGGCGGGGAGTACCGGGGCGGTCACGCGCCCAGGGAGGCCCCGCCGTCCACCGTGAGGTCGTGCATGGTGATGTGTCCGGCGTGGTCGGACAGCAGGAACACCACGGCCTCCGCGATGTCCGAGGGCCGGGCGATCCGCTTCAGCGGGATGCCGACCCGGTAGGCGTCCGGCCGGCCCTCGACGGTCGCCCGCGGGCCGGACTCGTCGTGCCACATCGACCGGAGCATGGGGGTGTCGGTGGAGCCGGGGGCCACCAGGTTGCACCGGATGCCGTACCGGGCGACCTCCAGGGCGAGGGCCTTGGTGAACATGGTTGCCGCCGCCTTCGAGGCGCCGTACGCGGCCATCCCGGTGCGCGGGACCGCCGCGGCGTTCGAGGTGACGGTGACGATCGCGCCGCGCGAACGGGGGATCATGCGGTCGACCACGGCCCGGCAGACGTGGAAGACGCCGTCGACGTTGACCGCGAAGGTGGCCGCCCAGTCCTCGTCGGTCAGGGTGTGCGCCTCGCCCAGCCGCAGCACCCCCGCGGCGTTGACCAGGTACTCCACCGGGCCGAGGACCCGCTCGACCTCGTCGACCGCGGCCTTCACCCGGCTGCCGTCGGTGACGTCGGCGGGGAACGCCCGCACCCGGAGCCCGTCCGCGGCCAGCTTCTCCGTCAGCTCCGTGAGCCGCGGCCCGTCCCGGTCGACGGCGGCCACCACCGCGCCCCGCTCGCCCAGGGCCCGGACGACGGCCGCTCCGATGCCTCCGGCCGCCCCCGTGACGAGGGCCACCTGACTGTCCATGTGCGGTTCCTCCCAGAGTGCTGGAACGGTGCCGGCAGGGTGTGCCGGCCGGGTGTGCCGTACGTGTGTCAGCCGCGCCACGCGGAGGCGACGGAGACGGCCTGCGAGGGGTTGAGCCGCGGATCGCAGAAGGTCGTGTACTTGGTGCCGACCCGGTCGGCGTAGGAGGCGTTGGACACGCACTCGGTGACGTTGTCCGGGGTGGTCTCCAGATGGAGCCCCCCGGCGACACCGCCCCGGGAGCGGACGGCGGCCTGGAAGTCCCGCACCTCCCGCTCGACCGTCTCCAGATAGCGCGTCTTGAGACCGTCGGGGGTGGTGACGGTGTTGGCGTGCAGGGGGTCGCAGAGCCACACCACCGGATGCCCGGCGGTCCGTACGGCCTCGACCAGCGGGGGCAGCCGGTCGGCGACCAGCTCGGCGCCCATCCGGACGACGAGGGTCAGCCTGCCGGGCTCCCGCCGGGGGTCGAGCCGTTCGCACAGGTCGAGCAGTTCGGGAACGGTCATGGCGGGGCCGACCTTGCAGGCCACCGGGTTGCCGACCCGGGCGAGCAGGGCGACATGGGCGCCGTCGGGCTGCCGGGTCCGCTCGCCGATCCAGGGCAGGTGCGTCGAGGCCAGCACCGGGCGGCCGTCCTCGTCGGGACGGACCATGGGCAGTTCGTAGTCGAGCAGCAGTGCCTCGTGGCTGGTCCACACGGGCGGCTCGACGACCGCCCGCCGCCCGGGGCCGTACCACCCGAGGTGGCGCATGACGGCGGCGGCCGCCTCGTACCCGGCCAGCAGGCGCCCGGGGTCGGGGCGCCGGCCCTCCGGCTCGGGCTCCGGGCTGTTGACCATGTGGCCGCGGAACGCGGGCAGTTCGAGGTCGCCGACCCGCTCGACCGGCTTGGAGCGGGGCTTGCCGAACTGGCCCGCGATACGGCCCACCCGCACCACCGGCCGGTGCGTGATCATCTTCAGGGTGCCGGCCAGGAGGTCCAGTACGGCGGCCTTGCGGGCGACGTATCCGGGGGTGCTCTCGGCCGGGTCCTCGGCGCAGTCGCCCGCCTGGACGACCTGGGCCTCTCCCGCGGCGACCCGGGCCAGCAGGGCGCGGAGCCTGCGCAGGTCCCGGGGCCGCACCAGCGGCGGCCGGGCGGCGAGTTCCTTCCGGACCCGCCTCAGCAGTGCCGTGTCCTCCCACTCCGGCTGCTGCAGGGCCGGTTTTCGCCGGACATCGGGCAGAAGGGTCTCCACTGTGCCTCCAGGGGTGAAGGGGCCGGAACGGCGGACCGGCCCGTCGGGGCGCCGCCCCGGGGACTCCTCGTGCGCTCGGCCGCCGGGCCGTCCGTCCGGTCGCGGCGGGACGGCGGGCGGGCGGTACGGACGGCGCCGGTGCCGGCGGTGGTGCCGGGCGGTCCCGGCCGCGGTCCTCGGCCGTCACCTCGATCCTGGGCCGGGCGGCGGAGCCTGCCAACGCCGGTGGCGGCACTTCGTCACCTGGCGGGGACTCCGTCAAGTCGCGGCCCCCGGGGACCGGCCGGAGCTTGCGCGATCGGATTCCGGATGAATAATGTCCAGGATTTACGCCGGGCTCCCCGGCGTGCCGGGGCACGAGGGGTGCCGCGCACCGCCCCGCGCCCCCGGACCGGTGAGCCCCCGGGAACGGCGCGGGGCGCGCCCCCGGCCGGGGGCGCGCCCTTGTGTTGCCCGTCCGCGGACGGCGGGTCAGAGGCGGGCGAGGAAACGCAGCAGGAGCCGTTCGTCCTCCTCGTCCAGGGGGAGGTCGAAGACGCCCCGCAGGACGTCCACCACGGACCGCGCGGACAGCGTCTCGCGCTCCTCCCGCCCGTCGGGGTACTCCGTCACCAGCACGTTGTCCCGCAGCAGGTACCGGGCCTTGGCCAGACCGCGCTGCACCACCAGCCGGCCGACGAAGGGCGAGCCCGGTCTGGTCGAGCTGATGTAGTGCGCGGCCTGGTAGTCGACCGCGAACTGGGGCTCCGGACGGAAGGCGTACAGGTCGAACCAGTCCCCGGGCCGCCGGGACTGCAGCACCCAGTGGCCCTCGTCCACCACCAGCCGCCAGGTCCAGCCGTCGACGGTGCGCACGGCGCCCTCCCGCCAGGGGACGGGTTCGATCAGGCCCGCGTAGCCGTAGCCGGGGTCCGCGAGCCACACCGTGTCGTCGGCCCGCACCAGCAGACAGGTGTGGGAACGGAACCGGCGTTTGCGGTCGCCCTCGCGGATGCGCGCCAGCAACCGGGTGACGGGGAAGCCGAGGCGGTCCAGCGCCGCCGCGAACAGCAGGTTGGACTCGTAGCAGTAGCCGCCGCGGCCCGCGCGCACCACCTTCCGCTCGATGCTCTCCAGATCGATCGAGACCGTTCTGCCGAGCACCATGTCGACGTTCTCGAAGCACACCGTGCCCATGTGCGCCCGGTGGAGCCGACGCAGCGTCTCCCCGGAGTTGTCGCGCGGCCCGTCGTAGCCGACCCGGGCGAGGTAGGCGTCCAGATCGAGCCCGGCGCTGCCCCACTCCGGCGAGTCGTCGACCACGGCGGCGGGTTCGGAGTTGACCATCGCATCGTGTCCCTTCTCGGCGTCGGCCGGGCCGGGGACCGGGCGGGGCCCGGCCCCGTCAGTCCTCGACCCGCACGCCGTACTCCCTGACCCAGGCGTCGTACTCCACCAGGCGCTCCATGACGGCCCGGGTCCCCCACAGACCGCCCAGCCCGGCGTAGGACTCGAGCGGCTTGTCCAGCAGCGCGCGCAGGCCGGCGGCCGGGACCAGCTCCAGAACGGGCGAGTCCGTGCGCAGCAGGGCGGCCACCTTGTCGCGCAGCGCCCGTACGTACCCCTGGTCCTGGGTGGAGGGGTAGGGGCTCTTCCTGCGCCTGAGCACCGACTCGGGCAGCACGTGGGCGGTGGCCGCGCGCAGCAGGCTCTTCTCCCGGCCGTCGAAGTTCTTCATCTCCCAGGGGACGTTGAAGACGTACTCCACCAGCCGGTGGTCGGTGAACGGCACCCGGACCTCCAGGCCGGTGGCCATGCTGATGCGGTCCTTGCGGTCCAGCAGGAACTTCTCCCAGCGGGAGATGTTGAGGTAGGACAGCTCGCGCATCCGCGCCTCGGTGCCGGACTCGCCCGCCAGCCGCGGCACCTCCGCCAGGGCCTCGGCGTACCGCTGCTTGACGTACTCCTCCATGCCCAGCCGGTCCCACAGGCCGATCTCCCGGATGGCGGCCAGGCCGCCGAGCCTGCGCCAGGCGTCGTACCAGGGGAAGGTGTCGCCCTCCACCGCCTCCCGGTCGAAGAACCAGTTGTAGCCGCCGAACAGCTCGTCGGAGGTCTCACCGGACAGGGCGACCGTCACCCGCTCCTTGAGCGCCCTGCACAGGTGGTAGAGCGAGTGCTCCATGTCGCCGGTGGAGATCGGCAGGTCCTGGGCGAGCAGGACGCGCCGGCGCACGTCCTCGTCCAGGACGTCGTTGTTCTCCAGCTCGACGACGATGTGCTCGGCCCCGCAGTGCCGGGCGACCTCCACGGCGTACGGGGTGTCGGGGTCCAGCCAGATGCCGTTGCCCCTGAAGTCCCGCTCGTTGTCGCGGAAGTCGACGGAGAACGCCTTGATGCGCTCCTCGGCGCCCTGGTCCCGGAGCGCCTTCGCCGCGAGCGCGGTGATGGCGCTGGAGTCCAGACCGCCGGAGAGCAGCGTGCCGACCTTCACGTCGGCGACCAGCTGGCGCTCGACGATGTCCTCCAGCAGCTCGCGGACCCGGGCGACGGTGGTGTCGAGGTCGTCGGTGTGCGGCCGGGCCCGCAGCTCCCAGTACGTCCGGGTGGTGCGGCCGCCGCGGGTGAAGCGGACGACGGTGCCGGGCACCACCTCGTGCATGCCCTTGAAGACCGCGTGGCCGGGGGTGTTGATGATGGCGAAGATCTCCGCCAGCCCCTCGCGGTCGACCGCCGCCCGGGCCTCGGGGTGGGCCAGGATCGCCTTGGCCTCGGAGCCGAACAGCACCCCGTCCCGGGTGGGGTAGTAGAACAGCGGCTTGACGCCCATGCGGTCGCGCACCAGCAGCAGCTCCTCGCCGCGCGGGTCCCAGACGGCCAGGGCGTACATGCCGTTGAGGCGCTCGGCGAACTCCTGTCCCCACTCCAGGTAGGCGTGCAGGACGACCTCGGTGTCGCTGGTGGTGCGGAAGGTGTGTCCGAGTCCGGCCAGCTCCCGGCGCAGCTCCCGGTAGTTGTAGACCTCGCCGGTGTAGACGATCACCGGCAGGCCGTCGTCCGCGCCGGTGACGTGCATCGGCTGCCGGCCGCCCGCCAGGTCGATGACCGACAGCCGGCGGTGTCCGAGGGCGGCGTGGCGCGACACCCAGGTGCCGTGGTCGTCCGGTCCTCGGCACTCCAGTGTTCCTGCCATGGCCGACACCGTGTCGGCGTGCCGTGTCAGGTCGCGGTCGTATCCGACCCAGCCTGCGAGTCCGCACATGGAAGGTGGGCTCCTTTCCGATGAGAGATGGTGAGGGCGGGCGACGGGGTGGGGGGAGGGGCCCCGGGCGCTCAGGGCCGGGGCACCAGACCGGCGGTGTCCCAGTACCGCAGCTGGGGCAGGGCGGAGAGCGGGCCGGTGTGTGCCGCCCGGGCGCCGCCGAGGAGCATCGCGGTGGGCCCGGCGGGGTCGAAGACGGGCCACGCGGGGGCGTACCGGCTGGTGGGTCTCCCGTCCCGGGCGAAGGAGGCCACCAGGTCGATCAGGGTGTCGGAGATCCGCCGCTCCAGCGGTCCGTCCCCGTACACCGGGGCGTGGACCGGCAGCCGGTGGGTGCCGAAGAGGAACTTCGAGGTGGCCTCGTGCGGCGTGCCGGCGTAGGGCGGGCGCACCGGGTGGGCGAACTCCATGACGTACTGCGGCGACCTCCCCTCCCGCGCGTGCCGCTCGGCCAGCCGGACGATCTGGTACCGGAAGAGCGCGTCACCCCACACCTCGGTCCACAGCGACACCGGGTCGGCGGCCCGGCCCGCGGCCGGCAGGGCCTCCCGGTAGTGGGCGAGGCACTCGTCGACCTGCTCGTCGCCGACCTTGGCGGCGCACTTGTCCAGCACGGCGCGCACCGCGGCGCGCAGCCCGGGCTCGTCGGCCGGGAGCGGGCCGTCGAAGGGGTAGCCCGGACCGGTGGTGAAGAACGACCCCTCGGTGCGGGCGAAGACGCACATCACCGGTACGGCGGGGGTGGGCAGCGCGTGGTCGTACCCGCGCATCCACCGCCCGTCGACCACCGGACCCCGGTACTCGCGCCAGCCCTCCACCGCGCGCCCGGCCGGATCGCCGGAGAACGTCCCGTCCCAGGCGTCCCGGAGCGCGGCGGCCGGCACCCGGCGCAGACCCGGCACCGTCGTGCCGAACCGCCGTGCCAGGCGCTCGAAGACGGTGCGGGACTCCTCGGGGGTCGTCGAACTCGCCGGCGCCCACACGTGCTTGGTGCTGACGGCGACGATCCGCCGCACGATGCCGCGCAGTTCGGGCAGCAGGCTCAGCTGCCAGGCGCTGGAACCGCCCGCGGAGGTGCCGGCGAGCGTGATGTTGCCGGGGTCGCCCCCGAACGCCTCGGCGTTGTCCCGCACCCAGCGCAGCAGCGCCGCCTGGTCCTGCAGGCCCCAGTTGGCGAAGGAGCCGGTGGCGGGATCCGCGAGGTCCTCGTGCAGACCCCAGCCGAAGGCGCCCAGGCGGTAGTTGAAGGTGACCACGACCAGATCGCCGCGCTCCGCGGTGCGGGCGCCGTCGTAGTCCGGCTCGCTCCCCGCCCCCAGCAGCCAGCCGCCGCCGTGGACGTAGACCAGGACCGGACGGCGTCCCCGGAGGCCGGGGGTCCAGACGTTGGCGTACAGGCTGTCCTCGGCGCTGCCGGGCAGGTAGTCGCCCTGCAGGGACGGCGGGGCGAACGCGGTGGCCTCGCGCACCCCGCCCCAGGGCTCGGGAGGGCGCGGCGAGGCGAAGCGCAGCCGCCCCACCGGGGGCGCGGCGTAGGGCACCCCCCGGAACACGGTGACCCGGCCGGTGCGCAGTCCGGCGATCCGGCCGGCGGTGGTCTCGGTGACCACCGTGCCGCCCCGCCCCGCCGCCGCGGAGGAGGAGGTACGCGGTGGGTGTTGCTCTCGTCGGGACATTCGCCGATCCTCGCTTCAGCGTGTTGCGACGGGACGGTGCGACGGGGACGCGGTCACGGTGGACGCGGTGACAGTCGGGGAACCGCAACGATCGTGCAACCGGTGCCGCGGCGGCCTCCAACACCGCCCGGCATCTGTGTCAGGTCGCGGCGGCACTGTGTCAGGTCGGGTACGGCGGGACCGTACCGGGCGGCGTACGGTGCCGGTACGCGACGACCGTGTCCGTCACCGGGCCGGGCCCGTCGGGGCCCGGCCGCAGGAGCAGAGAGGGAGACCGCACACCATGACCGTCCTGGGGACCGCGCGGGACGACGACACGCCGGTGGTGACCGTCTGGTCGGACATCAGCTGCCCGTGGGCGACGCTCGCCCTGCACACGCTGCACCGCGCCGCCGAGCGCCTGGCGCTGCCGGTGCTGGTGGACCACCGGGCCTTCCCGCTGGAGCTGTTCAACGGAGTGCCCAACCCGAAGTACATCGTCGACGCCGAGGTGGCGGTGATCGCCGGCCGGCTGCCCGAACTGGGCTGGCGGCGCTGGTCGGCGCCGGAGTGGACCTACCCGGTGACCCTGCTGCCCGCCATGGAGGCCGTCCAGGCCGCCAAGGACCCCGGAATCGGCGGTCTGCGCGGCAGCGACGAACTGGACGCCGCGCTGCGCCGGGCGTACTACACCGACAGCCGGTGCGTCAGCGTCCCCGCGGTGATCCTGGACGTCGCCGGGCAGTGCCCGCACGTGGACGCCGGGAGGCTGGCCGAGGCGCTGGCCCGGGGCGCCGGGCGGGCCGAGGTGTACGAGCAGTGGCGCACGGCGCGGGGACCGGAGATCCAGGGCAGCCCGCACCTGTTCGCCCCCGGCGGCTACCGCGCACACAACCCCGGGGCGGTGTACGCCTGGCACGGCGACCCGCTGAAGGGCGACGGCTTCCCGCGGCTGGACGACTACCGTCCCGAGTGGGCCGAGGAACTGCTGCGGCGGCTGCACCGCGCCGGTGACAGCAGCCGCTCCGGAGGCGCGGGCAGCTCCCGTCCGACCAGCGAGCGCAGCACGGGATAGGCGGTGGCGTCCCCGGCCAGCACCCCGCCCAGCAGGGTGACCGCGTCGGGGGCGAGCACCAGCTTGGCGTACGTCCGGGCGGCCCGGTCGGCGTAGACCAGCTCCATCGCCCCCTGCGCCGAGGCGTGGGCGTCGCCGAAACTGGCGACGTCCACGCCGAGCAGTTTCAGGCGGGTGGACAGGTCCGCGCCGGGGAAGGACGCGTCGCGCAGGCCCAGCAACTGGCCGGCGACGGCCTCCGCCATCCGGTAGCCGGGCGCCACCAGCCCGTGGCAGCGGCCCTCCACGGCCGCGCACTCGCCGACCGCCCAGATCCGCGGATCGGCGGTGCGGCAGCGCCGGTCCACCAGGAAGCCGCCGCGCGGACCCGTCTCCAGGCCCGCCGGCCCGGCCAGTTCGTCGCGCGGCCGGATCCCGGTGGAGAACACCACCAGGTCGGCCTCCAGTTCGGTGCCGTCGCCGAGGACCACCGCGCGCACCCGGCCGCCGGGACCCGCCTCGACGGACCGGAGGGCCGTACCGCAGCGCACCGTCAGGCCCAGCTCGGTGACGTACCCGGCCAGCAGCCGTCCGGCGGCCTCGTCGAGCTGCGCCGGCATCAGGTGCGGCGCCAGCTCCACGACGTGCGGGCGCATGCCCAGCCGCCGCAGCGCCCCGGCGGCCTCCAGACCCAGCAGGCCGCCGCCGACGACGACACCGGGACGGCCGGGGGCGGCCGCGGCGCGGACGGCCTCCAGGTCCTCGACGGTGCGGTAGGCGAAGCAGCCGGGCAGCTCGCGTCCGGGCACCGGCGGTACGAGGGGGCGCGAGCCGGTGGCGAGCACCAGCGCGTCGTAGCCGACGAGGTCGCCGTGTGCGGTGCGCACCGTGCGGCGGTGCCGGTCGACGGCGGTGACCGGGGTGGCCAGCCGCAGTTCCACCCGCGGGTCCGCCGCCGGGTCCGGCCCGGCCAGCGCGAGCCCGTCGGCGCCGTCGGCACCGTGGCCGCCCGGGCCGGCCAGCCAGGAGGAGAGCCGGGTCCGGTCGTAGGCGGGGCGGGGTTCCTCGGCCAGGACGGTGACGCGCCAGGTGCCGGCCGGGTCGCGGGATCGCAGGTTCCGGACGAGGTGGTGGCCCACCATGCCGTGGCCGACGACGACGAGTGTGCGGGTCATGGGTGGCGGTCCTTCGGATTTCTCGCGTTCTCTCGCGTTCCCCGGTCCGCGGCGATCCGCCGGGGCGCGCTTCCGGGACGTCATCGCGCGGCGGTCGGCAGCGTCTCGCACAGGCGCCGGACGTCGTCGGCGCAGGTGCCGCAGCCGGTGGTCGCCCGGGTCGCGGCGGCCAGCGCGGGCAGGTCGCGGGCACCCTCGTGCCAGGCCGCGGCGAGCGCGCCCCTGGTGACGTTGTTGCAGAAGCAGAGCACCGTGTCGTCCGGCAGTTCGACCCGGCCGGGCTCGGGCGCGGCACTGCCCAGCAGCAGGGCGAGCCGTCCGGCGGGCACCGGCTGGTCGCGGTCGTGGAGCTGGCTGACGGCGGCGATGGCCCGGGGCAGGCCGAGCAGCACCCCGCCCGCGATCCGGCCCCCGTCGAGCGTCAGCGAGGCGTAGCGGCCGCGGGCCGGGTCGGACAGGGTCACCGACTCGTCACCCGGGGCGCCGGGCGGACCGAGGACGGCCAGGTCGGTCCCGGGCGCCCGGAGCCGGACGACGGTCCTGGCCGGCCGGTGGCGGACCCGCTGCCCGGCCAGCAGCCGGGCGAGGGTCTCGGCCTGTTCCCAGGCGCAGGAGAGCAGCCCCGGCACCTGCCCGGCGTACTCGGCGCAGTCCCCGATCGCGTGGACGCGGGGATCGCCGGTGCGCAGCCGGTCGTCGACGACCACGCCCCGGCGCACCGGCAGGCCGGCCTGCCGGGCGAGCCGGGTGTCGGGGACCACCCCGGTGCACAGCAGCAGCGTGTCGGCCTCGGCCATCCGGCCGTCCGCCAGGGTCAGCTTCCCGGGCGTGTACTCCGCGGCATGCCGCCCGGAGTACAGCCGGACGCCGCACTCCGCCAGCCGGGCGGTGAGCACGGCCCCGGCCCGGGCGTCCAGCAGGCGGTCCATCGGGTGCGGACCGGGGTGGACGAGGGTGACCTCGCGTCCGGCGCGGCGCAGCGCGAACGCGGTCTCCACACCGAGGACCCCGCCGCCCAGCACGGCCACCGGGCCGTCACCGGGACCGCCGCCCGAGCCGCCGCCGAGTCCGGTGACGTCGGCCGGGGACCGCACCGTGCGCACCCCCTCGCCCGGGACGCCCGGCAGCCGGGGGACGTCAGGGCGCGCCCCGGTGGCCAGTACCAGCGTGTCGTACGGGTGGACGCCCCCGTCGTCGGTGTGCACCGCGCGGGCCCGCCGGTCGACGCGGACGGCCCGCACCCCCAGCAGCACCCGGGTGTCCCCGGGAGGCGGCGGCAGCACGGCCGCCTCCGGCGGCAGCTCGCCCGCGAGCACGGAGGTCAGCAGGGGGCGGTGGCAGGCCGGCTCCGCGCCGAGGACCGTGACCGGACCGTGGTGGCCGTGGTGGCGCAGCCGCTCCACCAGCCGGTGCGCGGCCGGTCCGTAACCGACGACCAGGACGCCGCTCACGACGGCTCCGTCCAGGGCTCGACGCGCACGGCGCACACCTTGAACTCCGGCATCCGGCTGACCGGGTCCAGGGCGGGGTGGGTCAGCAGGTTGGCCCGCCCCCGCCCCGGGAAGTGGAACGGCAGGAAGACGGTGTCGGTGCGCAGCGTCCCGTCCAGGCGCACCCGCGCGACGGTGCCGCCGCGCGCCGAGGACACCAGCGCGAGCTCTCCCTCCCTCAGGCCGAAGCGTTCGGCGGTGTCGGGATGCACCTGGACGAAGGCCTCGCCCGCGGCCGCGTTCAGCTCCGGCACCCGCCGGGTCTGGGCACCGGACTGGTACTGGGCCAGGACGCGCCCGGTGGTGGCGTACAGGGGGCGGTCCGCCGTGACCGGCTCCGCGGGCTCGCGGTGGTCCACCTCGGCGAACCGGGCCCGCCCGTCGGGGTGGGCGAAGCGGTCCAGGAACAGCCGCGGGGTGCCCGGGTGCGGGGCGCCGGGCGTCCGCGGGCACGGCCAGTACAGCGCCTCGCCCGACTCCAGCCGGTCGTAGGTGATGCCCGAGTAGTCGGCCCGGCCGCCGGCGGAGGCGGCGCGCAGCTCGTCGAAGACCACCCGGGGATCGGTGGGGTAGCGGTGGCGGGGCTCGCCCAGGCGGACGGCCAGGCCGTGCAGGACCTCCAGGTCGGTGCGCACCCCGGCGGGGGGCGGCAGCAGCGCCCGGCGGCGCAGCACCCGCCCCTCCAGGCTGGTCATCGTGCCCTCCTCCTCGGCCCACTGGGCCACGGGAAGCACCACATCGGCCATGGCGGCCGTCTCGGAGGGCACGAAGTCGGCCACCACCAGCAGGTCCAGGGCGGCCAGCCGCTCGGTGACACGGGCGGCGCGGGGCGCGGAGACCACGGGATTGGAGCCGAAGACCAGCAGCGCGCGCGGGCCGCCGGCGGTGCCGAGCGCGTCGAGGAGCTCGTACGCGCTGCGGCCCGGACCGGGCAGTGAGCCGGGGTCCACGCCCCACACCTTCGCCACCCGGGCCCGCGCCTCCGGGTCGGTGATGCTCCGGTAGCCGGGCAGCTGGTCGGTCTTCTGGCCGTGTTCGCGGCCGCCCTGTCCGTTGCCCTGCCCGGTCAGGGTGCCGCAGCCGCTGCCCTGACGGCCCGGCAGGCCCAGCGCCAGGGCGAGGTTGACGAAGGCGGCCGCCGTGTCGGTGCCCTTGCTGTGCTGCTCGACGCCCCGGCCGGTGAGCAGGTACGCCCGCGGTGCCCGGGCGAGCCTGCGCACCGCCTCGTACTGCTCCGCGGCCGGTACGCCCGTGACGCGCTCGGCGCGCTCGGGCCACCAGGCCGCGGCCCGGCGCCAGGCGGCGTCGAAGCCGGTGGTGCGCTCGGCCACGTACTCCTTGTCGAGGTGGCCTTCGGCGACCGCGATGTGCAGCAGGCCCAGGGCGAGGGCCAGGTCGGTGCCGGGCGCGGGCTGCAGATGGAGGGCGGCCCGCTCGGCGGTGCGGGTGCGGCGCGGGTCGACGACCACCAGGTCGGCGCGGTCCAGCAGGCGCATCAGCGGCGGCATGGTCTCGGCCGGGTTGGCGCCCGCCAGCAGGACGGCGTCGGCCTCGCCGAGGTCGGTCACGGGGAACGGCAGCCCCCGGTCCACGCCGAAGGCGGCGTTGGCCGCGGCGGCGGCCGAGGACATGCAGAACCGGCCGTTGTAGTCGATCTGCGAGGTGCCCAGCGCCAGCCGGGCGAACTTGCCCAGCAGATACGCCTTCTCGTTCGTCAGCCCGCCGCCGCCGAAGACGGCGACGGCGTCCGCGCCGTGTTCGGCCCGGACGGCGCGCAGTCGCTCCGCCACCAGGTCCAGTGCCTCGTCCCAGCCCGCCGGCCGCGGGCGGCCGTCGCCGCCGCGCACCAGCGGGGCGCGGAGCCGGTCCGGGGCGCTCAGGACCGACGGGGCGGTCCAGCCCTTCTGGCACAGGCGCCCGGAGTTGACCGGGAAGGCGGACGGACGGACCGTCACCGCGCCGTGCTCGCGGCCCAGCAGTGTGCCGCACTGCAGGGCGCAGTACGGGCAGTGCGTCGCCACCGGCGCGGTGGCCCCGGCGGTCGTCTCAGGCACGGGTGACCTCCCGTCGTACGGGCGCGGCCGGGGTGGCACCGGACCGCCCGCGCCGCGGCCGGAGGGCCAGGACCATCGGTACGCACAGCGCGTAGTAGCACAGGAAGGCGACGAAGGCCGGCTCCCCGGACCCGGATCCGTCGCCGTACGCGGCGCGGAACGCCAGGTTGACGGCCACCCCGCCGAGCGTGCCGACCGCCCCGGCGACGGCGATCGCGGCACCGGCGAGCCGGCGCGCCTCGGCGAAGGCAGCGGCCGCGTCGTGCCCGGCGGTGACGGCTTCCTCGGCACGCCGGGCGAAGGCCACCGGGATCATCTTGTACGTCGAGCCGTTGCCGAGCCCGCTGAGCACGAACAGCGCCGTGAAGCCGGCCGTGAACAGGGGCAGGGAGTTCTGTCCGGCGGCCACCAGCAGCACCACGGTGCCCGCCCCCATCCCGGCGAAGTTCCACAGGGTCACCCGGCCCGCGCCGAAGCGGTCCGCGAGCCAGCCGCCCAGCGGGCGGGAGAGCGAGCCTAGCAGCGGCCCCAGGAAGGTGTGGCCGGCCGCCTCCAGGGGGGTGGCGCCGAACTGGGTCTGCAGCACCAGGCCGAAGGCGAAACCGTAGCCGATGAAGGAACCGAAGGTGCCGACGTACAGCAGTGAGATCCACCAGGTGTCGGCGCACGCGACGGCCCGGCGCAGGGTGCCGGGGCCGGCGCGCACGGCGTCCACGTTGTCCATCTTCCACGCGGCCAGCAGCGCGGCCAGGGCGATCAGCGGCAGGTAGGCCGCCACCACGTACGACGGGTGGGTGTCGCCCGCCGTGGCGATGACCAGCAGTCCGACCAGCTGGACCGCGGCGACCCCCAGATTGCCGCCTCCCGCGTTGAGCCCGAGCGCCCAGCCCTGGTGCCGCCGCGGGAAGAACGCGGCGATGTTGGTCATCGAGGAGGCGAAGTTGCCGCCGCCGACCCCGGCCACCGCGCCGATCAGCAGGAACACCCACAGCGGGGTGCCCGGCCGCCGCACGGCCCACAGCGTCAGCAGGGTGGGCACGAACAGCACCAGACAGGAGAACACGGTCCAGTTCCGGCCGCCGAACCGCGTCACCGCCCGGCTGTACGGCAGCCGCAGCACCGCGCCGACCAGGGTCGGGACCACCACCAGCAGGAACTTCTCGTCCGGTCCGAAGGCGAAGCCGATCTCCGGGGACAGGAACAGCACCAGGACCGACCACATCGTCCACACCGAGAACCCGATGTGCTCGGCGAGGACCGACAGGGCCAGGTTGCGCAGGGCGACGCGCCGGCCGCCCCGCTGCCATGCCTCCTCGTCCTCCGGGTCCCAGCCGGTGAGCCAGCGGGAGGTGCGTCGTGCGGTCACGGCCGCACCGCCCGGAGCGGCGGGAGGCCGCCGGACCCGCACGGCGGCAGGTCCCGGCGGACTCCCCGCGCGGCCCTTCGCGCACCGGGCCGGCGGACCACGCGGTGGACGCGGCTCACGCCCGATCGCCTCCCGCGGTCAGCAGGCGGGCGAGCTCGAGCCGCTTGATCTTCGTCGTGGCGGTCTGCGGCAGGTCCTCCAGCCGCCAGTGGACGGGCTCGGCCATCGCCGGCAGACCCACCGTGGCGGCCTGCCAGGCGACCGGGTCCAGCGGCTTGTCGTCCCGGGTGCACACCACGGGCACGGGGCGGCGGTCGGCGTCGGGGACGATGATGACCTCCACCAGCTCCGGCAGCCGCGCGAAGAGCTTGTCCTCGATCTCCAGCGTGCTGTCGACGCCGGGGATCCGGTCGACCTCGCGGTCCAGCAGGTGCAGACAGCCCCACCTGGTGCGGTAGCCCAGGTCGCCCATGCGCCACCAGCCGTCGTTGACCTGCTTCTTCCAGCGCTCGTGTTCGCCGAGGTAGGTGACGATCCGTCCGTCGCTCCTGACCTCGATGTACCCGGGGTTCTCCTTGGTGGGCGGATTGCCGTCGCGGCTGACCACCCGCACGTCGGTCATGCCGGGGAAGGGGGACCCCACGCACCGGCCGTCGGCCTCGGCGCCGCGCCTGCGGGTGTAGGTGCGGGCCGCGATCGGGCCGACCTCGCTCTGCCCGTACGCCTGGGCGAACAGCGGCATCCGGCGCCGCGAGGCGCCCAGCAGCCGGTGCACCGTCCGGGGGTGGATGGCGTCGAAGGTGCTGGAGAAGTACTTCACGTTGGCCAGCGGCTCGCGCGGGTCGTCGGCCAGTACCTCCCAGCGCAGGAAGGTGTTGGGGTGCGCCTCGATCAGCCCCGGCGGGCACTGGGCGAACAGCGTGCCCACGCTCTCCGGGTCGTCGTCCCGCAGGATGATCAGCGGGTGTCCCTGGAGCACCGAGATGGGCATGGCGGTGAACATCCGCGAGTGCACGAAGGACACGTGGATCGCGACCGGCTCGCGCCTGCGGACGGCGGAGAAGACCACGGTCGCCTGCGGCCGGTAGCGGGCCTGGAAGGTGAAGCCGGTGTGGACGGCCAGCTTCGGTGTACCGGTGGTCCCGGAGGTGTGCGTGATCAGGGTCGGATGGTCCGGTGCCATCCGTACCGGGGAGACCCGCCGGACGCCGGCGAACTCCGCGAGCGGGGTGGCCCGCGGGTGGTCGCCGGAGGTCAGGAGCACCCGCTCGGACAGCTCGAAGACCCTCTCCGGCAGTTCGCCGTCCAGCTTGGCCTGGTCGGTCACCAGGTACGGCCGGTTCACGCGGCGCACCAGCTCGGCGACGGTCCCGCCGTCCAGCTTGGGCGACAGCAGCGCGGGGATCGCGCCGATCCGCGCCACGGCACAGGCCAGGAGGGAGATGTCGAAGCCGTCGGTCTTGTGGACCACGACGTACTCGCCGGGCCGGATCCCGGCTGCCCACAGCCGGGACGCGAAGTCGTCGACCAGATCGGCGACCTCGGTCAGGGTCAGCCGGCGGCCGCGCTCGGGGGCGATGTCGAGATCGTGGTCGAGGATCACCGGGCTCGCCGGGTGGCGCGCCGCCGCCCGGTCGAAGAGCGTGCCCAGTCGGATCCCCCTGTTTCCTATACGCTGCAGAAGCATTTTTCGCTCTCTCGTGCGTCCGGCGGGAGATTTCTTCTCACTGCTTCTCGATGACGCCCTTGATGCGCTTGAGGGTCTCGTCGAGGTCCTTCTCGAGCTTCTCCGTCCACTCCTGGACGAACTTCTTGCGGTCCGTCTCGTCCAGGTCGGCCACTATCTTGTGAATTCCGGCGGTGGCCCGGCCCATGCGGAAATGGTGGGTCAGTACGCAGCCGCCGGCCGCGGGCGCCATGTCGAAGCCCCAGACGCTCTCCTGGTCCTCGCGGGCGTGCGAGAGCATCATCCAGCGGAAGGTGCGGCCCGGCTCGGCCGCCACCACCCTGGCCTCGGTGTACCAGGTGCCGCGGACCAGCGGCGCCCAGCCGACCACGTCCTCGCTGCGGAGGTTCTCGCCGCGGAAGACGGCCCCCACCGTGCGGGGTTCTCCGGAAATCCACTCACCGCCCCGGCATTCCGGGCTCCATTCACCACTGCGGCCCAGATCGCTGACGACGTCGTAGACCTCCAGCGGCGAGGCCGACACATGGATATCGGCGCGGAGTTCGAAAAGGGGAGAGGTGTCGATGATTGATTCGCTCATGTCGAAAATGCTGCGAGAATCACCGGGGCCGGTCAACGGGCGCCGTAATGGTCCGTCAAGTCGTTGTGCTCAGTCCTCCGCACCGGCCACGCGGAGAACGATTTTCCCGCGCACCGTGCCCGCCTCCAGCCGGCGGTGCGCCTCGGCGGCGGCGCTCAGCGGCAGCGGCTCGACGGCCGGCGGGCGCAGCGTCCCCTCGGCGAGCAGCCGGTTGATCGACGCGGCCGCGTCCGCCAGTTCGGTGACCGTGGCCTGGGAGATGGCGAAGCCGACGACCGAGCAGTCCTTGAGGTAGAGCGGCCCGGCGGGCAGCACCGGCCGGGTCCGCATCCCGGCCAGGAGCACCACACGTCCGCGCCGCGCCAGCAGGTCGACCGCGCCCTCCAGGTCGTTCCCGGCGGAGGTGTCGACGTAGAGGTCCGCGCCGTGCGGGCACGCCTCCCGCAGCCGTTTGAGGACACCGGGGTCCCGGTGGTCGACCACCTCGGCGGCGCCCAGGGCGCGGCAGCGCTCCGTGTCCCGGGCGCTCGCCGTGGCGACGACCCGGGCACCGGCCCGTGAGGCCATCGCGACCAGGGCACTGCCCACGTTGCCGCCGCCGCCGATGACGACGACGGTCTCCCCGGCACGCAGCCGGCCGTGGGTGAACAGTGCCAGATGGGCGGTGGCGGCGGGATGGGCCACGGCCACCGCGGCGACGGGATCCACGCCCGGGGGCAGGTGGTAGAGCCGGTCCGCCGGTACGACCACCTGCTCGGCGGCGGCGCCCTGCCGCCCGGCGTGGCCCAGGCTGTTGCACCACACGCGGTCACCGGCCGCGAACCCGGGCGCGCCGGGAGACGCGGCGGCCACCGTGCCGACCAGGTCGCGGCCGATCACGAACGGAAAGGCCACCGGGGTGCGCCACGCTCCGGAGCGCACGAAGGTGTCCACATGGTTGACGGCCGTGACCTCGACGTTCACCAGAACGTCGGTGGGGCCCGGCCGGGGGGTGGGCAGTTCGCCGTGGCGGATGACGTCCGGCCCACCGAGCTCCTCGATGTAGGCAGCACGCATGGCTCGGATTCTGACAGCCCGCCACCCCGGCCGTCGCCCCGTGCCGGGGGTGTCTGTCAGGTCGGCCAGGCATGAATCCGGCCCGTCGAAGCATCCGGGTGACATGAGGTGTGTGATTTACCGGCAGGGATCCGGCGAGGCCCGGGAGGTCGACTGCGGGCAGGCCGCCGACGCGGGGCGGGCGGTGCTGGAGAACCTGCGGGACCTGGCCGGCGAGGAGTTCGGGTGGGTGCGCCTCGACGCCCCCTCGGAACGCGACATGGACCGGCTCACCGCGGGCCTGGGACTGCATCCGCTGGCGGTCGAGGACGCCGTCCAGGCCCACCAGCGCCCCAAGTGGGAGCGGTACGGCCAACTGCTGGCGGTGGCGCTGAAGACGCTGTGGTACCTGCCGGCGGAGGTCGAGGTGGAGACGGGGGAGATGATGGTCTTCCTCGGGCCCCGCTTCGTGGTGACGGTCCGGCACGGCGGGGCCGATCCGGCCGCCGAGGCCGCCCGCCGGCTGGCGGCCGACCCCACGACACTGCGCTTCGGCCCCGCCGCGGTCCTGCACGCCGTCCTGGACGTGGTGGTGGACGCCTACGGCGAGGCCGCCGGCAAGGTGCGCGGGGAGCTCACCGGACTGGAGCGGTGCGTCTTCTCGTCCTCGCGCGACGACGTCACCGAGGAGATCTACTCGCTCAAACGGGAGGTGCTGGAGTTCCGCGACGCCGTCCAGCCCCTGGTCCCGGTGGTGCGGGAGCTGTTCGACGGCCCGCACGCCCGGTGGCCCGAGGAGTTTCTGCCGTACCTGCGCGACGTGGCCGACCACCTGCACCGCACCGACACCGAGGTCCGCTCCCTGGACGAGCTGCTCAACTCCGTGCTCGACGCCCAGCTCGCCCGGGTGGGCACCTGGCAGAACGACGACATGCGCCGGATCTCCGCGTGGGCCGCGATCCTGGCCGTCCCCACCATGGTCGCCGGTGTGTACGGCATGAACTTCCAGCACATGCCCGAACTGGGCTGGGCCTACGGATATCCGCTCACCGTGGGCGGCATGGCCCTTCTCTCGGGTCTGCTGTACCGGGCCTTCCGCCGCAGCGGATGGTTGTAACGGCGAGGTCACGACAGGGTTTCAGCCGGAGGCGCGAGGCAACGCGACGCACGTAACGCCCTTTTCGGAATGGAGTGTCCGTGGTTGTCGCAGCCTTCGTCATACCTCCCCTGATGCTGTGTGTCCTGGTCGTCCTGGGACGCTACGAGGAACGCATGCTCGGCGGTGACCCGGGGGCGCCGCGGCACGCCTCGCGCAGGCGCCATCTGCGTGCCGTGCCCGACGAGCCCGCCCAGGCGCCCGCCCCGGCGGCCTCCTCCGCGGCGGAGCGGACCGGGCGCGCGGCCTGAGGGCACCGGGCGCCGGGCCGTACCCGCCCAGGCGGACGTATGGGACGAAGCGCCGGGGGCAGTCGTTCCTCCATGGGAACGCTGAGCCGCTGGGAACAGAGGATGGAACGCTGGGAGCGGGCGCTGCTCGACAGGATCCTCCGCCGGGAGCCGGCCGAGGCCGAACTGCTCACCGCCCTGCGCCGGGAGTGCGACGCCCGGGCCGTGGTGTGCAGCCACAGCCGGGTGGTGGCCCCCAATCTCTACGAGGTGGAACTCCCCGAGGGCGTCTCCGGGGAACTGGCGCGGCACGGCGGCCAGGTCCTGACCGAGAACCTGGCGCGCTACGGGGAGCGCAAGGGCTACGAGTGGGCCGGCCCGCTCACCGTCCGCGTCGTCACCACCTCCGAACCGCTGCCCAACGGCCGCTACCGCGTCACCAGTGCCGCCGCCCCCAACGTCAGCGCCGCCGCGTTCCCCGGCCACGACTAGCGGGGACGGGACTGCTCCCTCTGCCGGGTCCTCTTCCGGGCCGTGCCGACCGCGGGCTCACCGCCCGCCGACGGCCTCCGCGCCCGGCACCAGCTCCGGGTGGGCCTCGCGCAGCCGGTCGGGCGCGGCCTGCCGCCAGGAGTCGACGACGACGTCGCGCAGTTCGGCCAGATCCTCCAGGGCCGCCAGCCGTACCCGCACCCACGCGGAGGACGCCTCGTGCGGCGGCACCCAGAACTTCTCCGGCTCGGCCGCCATCAGTTCCTCGCGCTCGTGCCGGGGGCAGCGCACCGCGATGGAGGTCTCGTCGTCCGGAACGGTGAGGTACATCCTGCCCGCCACCCGGAAGGTGGGCATGCGCCAGGCCTCCTTCTCCACGGTCTCGGGAAGGGACAGCGCGATACGGCGGACGTCGTCGGCATCGATCACGCCCCTACGGTAGCCAGCCCCGCGCACCGGTTCGACCGTCTCCCCGGTTTTTCCCGTCCTTCCCCCGGCGCCTCCCGCCTTCCCCGCCGCGGTCCCGGACGCGCGGCTGCTCCGGCCGGTGCGGCACCGACGGCGCCGCACCGGCCGGAGCAGCCGGCCGCGGGGGGTCAGGCGTGGACGGCCCGGCCGCGCAGCCTGCGCAGCAGGGCGCTGAACAGCCAGGCGTTGACCACCGCGGCCACCGGGGTCAGCACGAAGTAGGACACCGCCGCGGCCGTTCCCTCATCGGGACCGAGGGTGTTGATCAGCCCGGTCGGGAGGGTGAACAGGATCGGCCATATCCCCGCGAACGAGGCGTCCTCGTGCTGGACGAAGGCCGCGTCGAAGGCCACCCACAGCAGCAGGGCGGCACAGACCGCCAGATAGCCCCGGGCGATCCAGTTGTCCGCGACGCTGTCGGCGATCCGCCGCAGGGTGCTGGGCTGGTTGTCGTTCATCGAGCCTCTCCTTCGTGGATGCCCCGGCCTTCGGGCCGGGGTGGGGGTACCTCCCGCTTGCGGGGGAGAAACGGAGCTCCCGCGTAGCGGGGCAGGGGAAGCCGGTTCGCCGCCAGGGCGGACCGGCGTGCGCCGTCCGCCGGCCGACACCCGGCACTCACACGGGAACTGACAGGGTGTGAGGCGTGACGCAGCAGGTCAAGCGGGCGTATCGGTACCGCTTCTACCCCACGGACGAGCAGGCGGCGGAGCTGTCGCGCACGTTCGGCTGCGTCCGCCTGGTGTACAACAAGGCGCTTCAGGAGCGCACCCGGGCCTGGTACGGCGAGCAGCGCCGGATCTCCTACACACAGTCCTCGGCGATGCTCACGCAGTGGAAGAAGACCCAGGAACTGGCCTTCTTGGCGGAGGTGTCCTCCGTTCCGCTCCAGCAGGCACTGCGGCACCTTCAGACCGCGTTCGCCAACTTCTTCGCCAAGCGAGCGAAGTACCCGCGCTTCAAGTCGAAGAAGAAGTCCCGCGCGTCGGCCGAGTACACCCGCTCCGCCTTCACCTGGCGCGAGGGGCAACTGACCCTGGCGAAAATGTCCGAACCGCTGGACATCCGCTGGTCGCGGCCCCTGCCCGAAGGGGCGGAGCCGACGACCGTGACAGTGTCCCGCGACGCGGCCGGGCGCTGGTTCGTGTCCCTGCTGTGCGAGGACACCATCGCGCCGGCACCGGCCACCACGGCGGCGGTCGGTATCGACGCGGGCATCACGTCGCTGGTGACGCTCTCCACCGGGGAGAAGGTCACCAACCCGAAGCACGAGCGGCGGGACCGCGCCAAGCTGGCGAAAGCGCAGCGCGAGCTGTCGCGGAAGGCGAAGGGCTCGGCCAACCGCGAGAAGGCCCGGCGTAAGGTCGCCCGTGTGCACGCGCGGATCGCCGACCGGCGTCGGGACTTCCTGCACAAGCTGACCACTCGGCTCGTCCGTGAGAACCAAACGGTCGTGATCGAGGATCTCACCGTCCGCAATCTGCTCAAGAACGGCAAGCTCGCGCGAGCCGTCTCGGATGCGTCGTGGACGGACCTGCGCTCCATGCTGGAGTACAAGTGCGCCTGGTACGGGCGCGACCTCGTCGTGATCGACCGCTTCTTTCCCAGCTCGAAGCTGTGCGGGGCCTGCGGCACGGTCCGCGAGAAACTGCCGCTGAACGTCCGTACCTGGACGTGCGACCACTGCGGCACCACCCATGACCGCGATGTGAACGCGGCATGCAACATCCTGGCCGCCGGGCTGGCGGCGTCTGCCTGTGGAGACGGTGTAAGACCTCAACGGGAGTCCTCCCGGACGGGGCGGTCGTCGGTGAAGCAGGAACCCCAGCGGGCGACCGCTGGAACCCCCCGCCATTAGGCGGGGGAGGAAGTCAACTCGGTCTGCCTCTCGTCGTGTTCGTGCCGTCGAGTCGCCGTGTCGGCGAATCTCTGTGTAGTTGTGTCAATTTGTCGTCTGTCGCGGCGGGGTGCGCCCCGCCGGTGGCTCCTCAGCCCGCCAGCGGCAGCACGGGCCGGTGCTGCCGGATGGCCTCGTTCAGCCGGCGCAGCGCCGGTCCGGGCTCCACCCCGAGTTCGGCCCGCAGCAGCCGGCGGCACCGCTCGTACTCCCGCACCGCCTCGGCGGGCCGTCCGGCCTGCCGCAGCGAGCGCAGCAGCAGGTCCCAGCAGGACTCCCGCAGCGGCTCCCGGTCGGTCAGGGCGCGTGCGGCAGCGACCGCCTGCCCCTGGCACCCCTGGGCCAGCAGCACCTCCACGTGCAGTTCCCGACCGGCGATCCGGGCCTCCTCCAGCCGCCGGACCTCCTCGGCGGCGAAGGGGTGGTCGCCCGCCTCGGCCAGCGCGGGACCGCGCCAGAGCCCCAGCGCCCGGTCCACCTCCGTACGGGCCGCCGCCGGCCGCCCGTCCGCCAGCAGGGCGCGGGCCAGTTCCAGGGACCGCTCGAAACCGGCCGAGTCCCGGGCGGAGACGTCGGCGCGCAGCGCGTACCCGCCGGGGCCGCGGACCAGCAGCGGCTCCCGCTCCCGTGCCGCGCGGTCCGGCTCCAGCGCGGACCGCAGCCTGCTGAGGTGCGCGTGCAGCGCGGCCTGTGCCTTGGCGGGCGGACGGCCCGCCCACAGGTCCTCGCAGAGCCGGTCCACGCCGACGAACCGCCCCTCCTCCAGCAGCAGGCGGAGGAGCAGTACGCGCCGCTGCGGCGGTCCCGGGTCGACCGGGCCACCCGCCCTGCGGACCTCCAGCGGCCCGAGCAGGCCGAACCACAGACCGCGGGTCCGGCCCCGTTCCCCGGCGGGGACGCGGTGCGCCGCCTCCGCACGCATCCGGCAGACGTCCGCCGGTGCCGTGCGGTGCCGGGCGCGGACCGGAGGTGCGGAAGGCGGCGGGGGGAAGGCCCCCCGGCCGGTCGGGACCCGGGCCGACGGGCCGGACCGGCGGTGCGGAGTTGCCCCGGCGGGCTGCGGAAACGTCATGTGACCAGCATTGCGGCCGTCCGTGGCCCGTTCCTCGGCCGACGGCACGAAAGGCGCCTCTATCCCTGGGTGGAGAAGGCCCCGTACCACCGGGGGATCCGCTTGGCGCCGCCCTGTTCGTAGGCTCGTACCGACATGACAGAGACCACCACCGCCGCGGCGCTGAGCGCGGTTCCGAGTCCGGCCCCGTACGTGTTCCTGTGCGTGCTCCTGTGCGCCGCCGCGGCGGCGCTGGGCACCGGGGCCGCGCTGCGGCGTGCCCGGCGCGCGTCGCGCCGGCGGGCGGTGCGGGAGGCGCACGGGCGGCTGGTCCGGGAGTGGTGCGACCTGTGCGCCCATCATCTGGCCGCGGTCGTCGTGAGTGCCGACGCCGCGCGGCGGCTCGGCGGGCGGCGGCCGGAGCTGCGGGGGGAGGCCCGGACGCTCGCGGTGCGCACCGGCCGCGAGATGCTGACGGCGCTGCGGCGGCTGGTGGCGGTCCTCCCGCCGGACGGCCCGTCCGGTACGGGGGACCGCCCCGGGCGTCCCGGAGGTGCCGCGTACGAGGCCGTCCGGTGCCCGACGGACCGGATGGTGTCCCTGGCGGAGGAGGAGCGGCTGGACGGCGTGGCGGCCGAGGCGCGGTCCGCGCTCGCCGCCCTGCGGGAACTGGCCGCCGCCCTGCGGCCGCCGGATCCGTGGCCGGGCCCGGCACCGGAACCGGCCGCCGGGCCCGCGCCCCTGCCGACCGCCGAGGACATCGGCGGCCTGTGCGGTGCCCGGCGGGCGGACGGACGGCGGGTGGCGCTGCACGCCCCGCCCGCCGCGCTGGCCGGTCTGCCCGCGGTGGTCGGGCTGTCGGCCTTCCGGGTCGTGGAGGCGGCGCTGGGCGCGGGGGACACCGGTGCCGCCCGGGTCGTGCTGGGACACGGGCGGGAGGAGTTCACCGTCACCGTCACCGGGGTGCCCTCGGCCGCCGCGGGGCCGGTCGCCGACCTGCTGCGGCTGCGTTCGAAGGCGGCGGGCGGACACGCCGAGCTGGACCCCGCCGGGGTGGTGCGGGTGCGGCTGCCGACCGGGCCGGACCGGCCGGCGGCCCGGTGGCGCGGGCCCGGGAACGCTACCCGGTCGGGGTGGCGCGCGGTCTGATCAGGCCGGTGTCGTAGGCGAGGATGGTGGCCTGGACCCGGTCGCGCAGCCCCAGTTTGCTCAGCAGCGCGTTGACATGGCTCTTGACCGTGCCGGTGGTCACCTTCAGCCGCTCGCCGATCTCGGCGTTGGTCAGCCCCGAGGCCACCAGGAAGAGCACCTCCCGCTCGCGCGGCGTGAGCCGGTCCAGCGTGCCGGCGGCCTCGGGCCGGACGGGGGCGCCGTGGGCGAAGGCGGAGATCAGCCGGCGGGTCACCGTCGGGGCCAGCACACCGTCACCGGAGGCGACCACCCGGATCGCGGACAGCAGGCCGTCGGCCTCGGAGTCCTTGAGCAGGAAACCGGAGGCCCCGGCGCGCAGCGCCTCGAAGACGTAGGAGTCCAGGTCGAAGGTGGTCAGCACCAGGACCCGGGCCGTCCCCGCGCCCTCGATGATCAGCCGGGTGGCCGTCAGCCCGTCCATGCCGGGCATGCGGATGTCCATCAGGACCACATCGGGCTTCAGTTCGGTCGCCAGCGCCACGGCCGTGGCGCCGTCACCGGCCTGGCCGACCACCGACAGATCCGGTTCGGCGTCGACGATGGCGGCGAAACCCGCGCGGACCACGGCCTGGTCGTCGGCGATCAGCACACGGACGGTGATGGCTCCTACTCCTCGGCTCGGGCCGGTCTCCCCTCCGTCCGGCACCGGGCCATCCTCCCACGCACCGGCCCTTTCCGGCCATGTCACCGCGGAAGCGGAAGCACCGGTGAACCGCGGCGCGCGTACGACGTGGTGACGGGGGAGCGGGTACCGGCGCCGGGCCGCGGCGGCGACAAGACGGCGACAAGGTTTGGCCAAGACACCCCGGCGAGCGTGATCCCGCCCCCGCACCGGGACATCGAGGCGCGGGAGGCGGCACCCGACGCTGCTCGACCGACGGATGAGGACGCACCTTCGATGAGGCGGAGCACGGAAGCCGGCCGGGGCACAGCCACCCGCGGCCGGGCACACGCCCCCACCCGGCCCCCGCACGCCGACTGCGAGGAGTTCGTCCGGGACCTGTACGCGCGGCACGGCACGCTGCTCCTGCGGTACGCCGCCCGGCTGCTGGGCGGGGACTGGCACAAGGCCGAGGACATCCTGCAGGAGACCGCCGCCCGGGCCTGGCGGCACTCCGCCGTCCTGGACGGCGATGCCCGGGAGGCACGGCCCTGGCTGTTCACGGTCGTCCGGAACCTGGTGATCGACCATCACCGGTCGCGCCGGCTCCGGCCGGTGGAGTTCATGGCCCTGGAGGAGCTCGACGCGACGGTCGAGGACGGCATGGACCGCGCCCTGACCTCCCAGGTCGTCGTCGAGGCGCTGCAGGACCTGAGCGGGCAGCACCGGGAGGTGATCCGGCTCGTGTACTACCTGGAGTACAGCGTGGCCCAGACCGCCGAGTACCTGGGGATCCCGCCCGGCACGGTCAAGTCCCGCACCTACTACGCCATGCGGGCACTGCGCAGGGCGCTGCGGGAGCGCGGTCTCGCGGAGGCGTGAGACACCTCCCGCCCCGTCGGCCGAATCCCGGGGTGCCGCGAGTGAACCGCCACGACGGTGGCGGCGTAGCTGCGGTGGTGGACTCCGACAGGTCGACGAGGGGAAGGGTCCGTGGACTGCGAGCAGGTGAGAGAACGACTGGCCCTCCGGGCGCTGGGCGGTGACCGGGACGGTTCCGGCGGGGACGGTCCCGGCGGCGGCCCGGTCGCCGCGCATCTGATCCGCTGCCCGGCCTGCCGCCGTGAGCGGCGTGCGCTGGCGGAGACGGCCGCCCTGCTGGCGGCGGTACGGCCGTACGAGGTGGACGGCGTCCCCCGTCCCGACCCGGGGCGGGCCGTCGAGACCATCCGCCATGCGGAACCCGCCGCGGGGACGGTCGTACCCGGAGCGCCGCGGTACGGACCGGTGCCCGGCGGCCGGCGGCGGTACCCGCGCTCCGGCCGCCTCCGCTGACGGCGCCGCCGCGCCCGTGTCCGGCCCGCAACGCACCGAAGCACGTGGACGAACAGGAACGGAAAGAACTCGAGTGGACGTCACGCTGACAGCCTTGACCGTGCTGTACGGCACCTTCTTCACGGTGAGCGGAGCGGGGAACATACTGGGCCGCCTGCTGCCGCGCACCCCCGCCGCGCGGCTGGGCTTCTCACCCCGGGGCCGCCAGGGCGTCGGGGTGCTGGAGCTGCTGGGCGGCGCCGGCCTGCTGCTGGGCCACTACGCGCCCGTCCTGAGCGGCTTCGCCGCCTCCGGCCTGTTCCTCCTCGCCGCGTCCGCCCTGCAGTACCACCACTGGGCCGGGGACCGGCCGGCGCGCCTGCTGCCCGCGGTGGTCACCACGGCGGCCATGCTCTTCGCCGCCGCCACCCGGTTCCTGGGCTGAGCGGCCCCGTCCCGGTTCCCCGCCCCGCCCCCGCCGCTCCCGTCCTACCCCCACCACTCCCGTCCCCCGTCGCCCGCCGTCCCGGCGCGGCGGGGGACGGGGTCCGTCACCGGTAGCCTGAGCGGCGTACCGGAGCGGGGCGGGGACCGGCAGAGCGCCGGGGAACGGGAAGAGGGACGCATGAACGTCGTACGGCGTGTCCTGACGGCGGTGGCCGGGACGTGGACCGCGCGCGGCTATCTCGCGCTGTGCGGCGCCCTGCTGATCTGGGCGGCCTTCGACACGGCTTTCGTCGACCACGAGGACGCCTCGTTCGCCGCCCTGTGGCCGCTGCTGGCCACGGCCCCGACGAGCGTTCTGCTGATGTTCCTGCCGCCGGCGGGGAACCTGGCCGGCTACGTGCTGCTGATCTCGGTCGCCGCGCTGGTCAACGCCGCCGTGCTCAACTGGTGCGTGCGGGCGGTGCGACGGTCCGGCAGCACCACCGGGGTCCACTGAGACCGCGCGGCCCGCACTCCTGCCGTTCGCGCGGCCCGGTCACCCGGCGTTCGCCGTCTCGTTCCGCGCCGCCCCGGCGGCGGTGCCGGCGAGGGAGGGCACCGCGTTCCCGGCGTCTCCGGTGCCGGAGCCCGCACCCTCCCGGTCCGGTTCGTGCAGGGTGGCCAGCAACTCCCGCATGGCGGCCAGCGCCGCGCGGGCCTCGGCGGCCACCTCCGCCAGCCGCCCCTCTTCGGCGTGGCGCACCACCCGTTCGGCCCGCGCCATCACGGCCTCCCGCAGCCCGGCGGCGACGTGCTCCCGCTGGGCCCGCACCGCCCGCTCCGCCTGCCGCACCGTCGCGTCGAGCTCGGCCCGCTCCCGGGCCGCGGTCCGGGAACGCCGGTCGCGCGTGGCCGCCCCCGTCCGCCACACCAGTGCGAACAGCAGGGTCAGGACACCGGCCGCCACCGCGGTCAGCAGCAGGTACGCCGCCGGCCCGAAGCGGTGCGGCAGCAGCTCCCCGGCGGCCGCGGTCGCGCCCACCACCGCCCCCAGGACGCAGCCGGCGACGGGGACGGTCCACCGTGCCCGCCCGCCGTGGCGGCCGTGTGCCGCCACGGCGTACACCACCGCGCCCTCCACCGCCGCGCCCGCCCACAGCGCCGGCAGCAGCGGGGCGGGCAGCGCCCCGTAACCGGCGGCCGCGGGCCACAGCAGCGCTGACACCAGGGCGGCCGCCAGTGCTGCCAGCGGGGCGCGCCGCCGCCACAGCAGCGGCAGGGCGTGGACGGACAGCAGCAGCAGGTACAGGGCGTCGGCCGCCGGGTCGTACGGGCCCCGCTCCTCCGGAACGCTCATCAGCACGGGTACCAGCGGGTTGAAGAAGGCCAGGAGCGCGACGACCACCTGGGCCACCCGCCGGCCGGCCGGGAGGGGCAGCCGCCCGCCCCGCGGGGCCGTGCCGGGGACGGGCAGTTCGGCGCGCACCCGCCACCCGCCGCCGGACCGCGGTCCGGCCTCCAGACGGCCCCCGGCCTCCGCCGCGCGCCGGCGCAGCCCCGCCAGACCGCGTCCGGACCCCAGACCGCGCACCGCGCCGCCGCCCGTACCGCCGCTCGCGCGGTCGCCGCTCGCGCCGCCGGGGGCGTCGTTGTCGACGACCACCTCCAGCACGCCCCGGTGCGGCCGCACCGTGACCCGGACATCGCTCCCGGGGGCGTGCCGCAGGCTGTTCGTCAGGGCCTCGCGCACGATGCCGAAGACCGTCTCGCCCGTCGGTCCGGGCAGTTCCGCCGCCAGCTCCACCCGGACCGGCCGGCCCAGCTTGGCGAAACCGGCGGCCAGTTCCCCGATCCTGCGCCGCCACACCCGGGAGGGCTCCCCCTGCTGGAGGGTGTCCATCACGGCCACCAGCTCGCGCAGCGAGGACAGGGTGGCGCGCCCGTCGTCGGCCGAGGCCCGCAGCGCCTCGGCGGTCAGTTCGGGCCGGGAGGCGCCCAGCCGGCGGGCCGCCTCCGCCGAGACCACCACCGAGGTCAGATGGTGTGCGCTGACGTCGTGCAGCTCGCGGGCCAGCCGGTGGCGTTCGTCGTCGGCCGCCCGCAGCCGGGCCTGCTCGGCCTCGGCCTGCCGCGCCGCCGCGGCGCGGCGCGCCAGCAGCAGGCGGCGCCGGCTCAGCCCGGCGCCGAGGGCGGCCACCTGCGGCACCATGACCAGCAGGAAGGCGGTGCCCCCGCCGGTGCCGTGCAGGGCGGCGGACCACACCAGCTGCCAGCACAGCTGGGTCAGACCGGCGATCAGGGCGGTGGGGGCGTCGTACCGCACCGCCACCGTGTACAGGGCGAGGGCCGCCCCGGCCCCGGCGAACACGTCCAGTGCGCCGGGGAACGACACGGACGGCGCGACGGCCGCCACGGCCGTGACCGCGGCCAGCACATGGACCGGTGCCCGCCGTCGGCGGGCCAGCAGCACCGCCGTCAGTGCCACCGCCAGCAGCCCCGCCCCCACCGGCACCGCACCCGCCGCACCGGGGTGCCGCAGCGCGTCCAGCGGCCACCACAGCAGCTGGGCGACGGCCAGGGCCGCCGGCGGCAGCCAGTCCCGCGCGGCCCGGGAGCGCAGGACCCGGGGGAACACCGCGCCGGGAGGGGGGTCCGGGGCGCCCCCGGCCGGCGTGTCCCCGCGGCCGCCGGGAGTGCTCACCGGGCGCTCACCGGGCGGCCCGCTGCGCCGCGGCCACCGGCGCGTCCGGCAGGTCCCCCGGGAGCAGCGTCTTGAGATCGGTGACGCTGGGCAGGTCCAGGCCGGCGAGCCGCCGGGCCTGCCGGGTGATCATGTTCTCCAGCAGGCGGCGGGCCAGGCGGGCGTTGCCGAAGGAGCGGTCCCGCGGGATGGCGTCCACATGGGCGCGCAGCGCGGCCAGGGTGTCCGGGGCGCACTCGTAACCGGAGGCGGCCGCGTGGTGGCCGATGATGGTGACCAGCTCGTCGGTGCTGTAGTCCTCGAACTCCACGGTCCGGGAGAACCGCGAGGCCAGCCCCGGGTTGGAGGCCAGGAAGCGGTCCATCTCGGCGGTGTAGCCGGCGGCGATGACCACCACGTCGTCGCGGTGGTCCTCCATGAGCTTGAGGAGGGTGTCCACGGCCTCGCGGCCGAAGTCGTTGCCGGAGCCCCCCTCGGGGGTGAGGGTGTAGGCCTCGTCGATGAACAGCACCCCGCCCAGCGCGCTGGTGAAGACCTCCTTGGTGAGCTGGGCGGTGTGGCCGACGTACTGGCCCACCAGATCGGCGCGGGCCACCTCCACCAGGCGGTCCGAGCGCAGCACGCCCAGGGAGTGCAGCAGTTCGGCGTAGAGCCGGGCGACGGTGGTCTTGCCGGTGCCGGGCGGGCCGGTGAAGACCAGGTGGTTGCTGAGCTTCGGGGCGGGCAGCCCCGCCGCGGCCCGCTGCCGGGCGGTGGACAGCAGGCTGACCAGGTCGGTGACCTCGCGCTTGACCGCCCCCAGACCCACCATGGCCTCCAGCCGCTCCAGCGGGCCGGGTTCCTCCGCGCCGCCGGAGCCGTCGGCGGTGCCGCTCGCGGCCGCGGCGGCGGCCTCGCTGATGTCCTGCGGCAGCAGCAGCGTCAGGTCGTCCTCGCCGGGGTCGGCCATGGTGGCGAGCCGGAAGGCCTGTCGGTCGATCATCTCCTCGAACACCCCGCGGGCGGCGCGGCCGTTGCCGAAGGTCTCGTCCCGGGTCATCTGCTCGAAGTGCTCGGCCAGCGCCTCGCGGGTGCCCGGCCCCAGCACGTACTGGTGGCGGGCGCACATGCTCTCGGTGATGGTGACCAGGTCCTCCACCGAGTAGTTGGCGAACTCCACGGTGCGGGTGAAGCGGGAGGCCATGCCCGGGTTGGCGGACAGGAAGGACGCCATCTGCTCGGAGTAGCCGGCGGCGATGACCACCACGTCGTCGCGGTGGTCCTCCATGAGCTTCAGCAGGGTGTCCACGGCCTCGCGGCCGAAGTCGTTGGAGGCCGCGCCCTCGGGGGTGAGGGTGTAGGCCTCGTCGATGAACAGCACCCCGCCCAGCGCGCTGTTGAACGCCTCGGTGGTCTTGATGGCGGTGCCGCCGATGACCTGGGCGACCAGGTCGGCGCGGGAGACCTCCACCAGGTGGCCGGAGCGCAGCACGCCCAGCTCCGCCAGGATGGCGCCGTAGAGCCGGGCGACGGTGGTCTTGCCGGTGCCGGGCGGCCCGGCGAACACCAGATGGCGGCTCATCGAGGCGACGGGCATGCCCAGCCGCCTGCGGCGCTCGGCGAGCTGGTTGAGGTTGACCAGGGTGCGGACCTGGTGCTTGACGTTCTCCAGACCGGTGAGGGTCTCCAGCTCCTCCAGCGGTCCGGCGGAGCCGCCGGAGGAGCCGGAGCCGGAGCCGGTGTCGGCGGCGCCGACGGCGGCGTTCTCGCCCCAGGCGTCCTCGGCGCCGTTGTCGGCGCTGATCAGGTGCTCGACGGTGACGTGCTCGCCGGGGCGGGTCTGCTTCACCCCGGCACCGCGGTTCTCGCGCACGGTGCAGCCGGTGAGGGTGAGGGACTGGTCGGTGTCGGCGCGGACGCCGTCGCCCCGGGCCCCGGTGACGGTGCAGTCGGTGATCTCGGCGCGGGCGCCGCGCAGCAGGTGGATGCCGTGGGCGCCGGCCTCCTCCACCCGCAGCCGCTCCAGGACGGCCTCGGCGCCGTCGTCCACGGTGACGCCCGCCTCGCCGCTGCCGGTGACGCGGCAGTCGCGCAGTTCGCCCAGGGCGCCCTTGCCGAAGACCACGCCCGCCGCCGCGGGGGAACTCAGCACGCTGTCGCTGATGCGGGGCCGGGCGTCGTCGGATATGTGCACGGCCGCCGCGCCGGCGTTCTCGATCTCGCAGTGCTCGACGCGCCCGCGCCCGTCGTCGGCGGCCTCGAAGCCGTGGCCGCCGGTGCCGGTGATGCGGGCGTGCCGCAGCAGCGGGTCGGCCGCGGAGCGGACGGCCACGCCCACCCCGGCCGCGCCGGTGACGGTCAGCCGGTCGAACTCGGCCACCGAGTCCTGTTCGAGGACCACCGCGCCGGCCTCGTGCCCGCAGTCGCGCACCGTCGTGTCGCGCAGCAGCGGGGAACTGCCCTCGGTGACGCGGACGGCCGGCTCGTTCCGCGCGTCCTGGAAGACGCACTCCTCCAGGACGCCCCGGGAGCGGTCCATCACCAGCAGCCCGCTCTGCTGGGTGCGGCGGGTGGTGCAGCGCCGCAGGTACGGGTCGGCGCCGCCGGTGATGACGACGGCGTTGGTGGAGATCGCCTCGAAGACGGTGTCCTCCACCTCGGGCCGGGCGACGCTGGTGACCAGCAGCCCGACGGCGGTGTCGTGGACGGTGGTGCGCACCACGCGGGTGGAACTGTGGCCCTCCAGGGCGATGGCGGGCTTGTCGCTGCCGGAGATGTCGCAGTCCTCGATCACGCCGGCGGACTCGCCGTTGGCCAGGATGCCGTTGCCCCGGGCGCCGCGCATCCGGCAGCCGCGCACGGTGGGGCGGCCCTGCTCGCCGATGACCACCGCGGAGGTGCCGAAGTTGTCGAAGACACAGTCCTCGATGGTGCTCGGGGACTGGGAGGTCTCCACGATCCCGGCACCGCCGGGATTGGTGATGCGGCAGCCGCGGACGGCCAGGGAGCCGGAGCCGCGGGTCAGCAGCGCGGTCCAGCCGGCCCCGTTGACGGTGCAGCCGTCCAGCGCCACCTGGCCGGCGGGGACGTCCAGCACCGGGTTGTCCTTGTCGAACCCGCGCAGGGTCAGCCCGGTGAGCAGCACCGTGTCGGCCCGCAGGCTGACCGCGCTGCCCCGGCGGGGACAGATCTCCACTTGGTCCGGCGAACCCTCGCCGACCAGGGTCACCCGGGTGGTGATCTCCAGGTTCTCGGGGTAGCGGCCGGGACCGACGCGGATGACCGCCCCGGTACGGGCCTGGGTCAGGGCTTCACCGATGGTGGCGAAAGCGCCTGGCCCCTGGGAGCCGACCGTCAGCAACTGCCGTGACACGCGCCTTGAACCTCCTGGGGATCGTCGCTGCCGCCCGCCGCGGGGTGTGCGGGTGCGCGGAGAGGGTGCGGGGGGAGAACCGGTAGCGGGGAACGGGTGGGTGGACGGCGCCGTGCGGGGCGGGCCCGATGGCGGCTCAGGACGGAGTATGCCGTACCCGGCCCCCCGTCCCGGCGGCCGCCGAGGCCACCGGCGCGCGCCGAAGGGGCGTGCCTATCATGCGCGCCATGTCGAGCATCCCCGCCAAGCGCACGCCCCTCCTGGCCGCCGTCCTGGCCGCCGCCGTGGTGGCCGCGGCCGGAACCGCCCCGGTGGCGCGGGCCGAGCCCTCGCCCGGCGCGTCGCGGCCCTCCTCCGGGGAGGGGGACGTGACGCTGCTGCCGCCGCTGCCGGTGCGGCTGGGGGAGGGGCAGCCGTGCACCGGGCCCTCCGCGCAGAAGGCCACCGGCGCCCCGTGGGCCGTCCCGGTCCTGGGCCTGTCCCGGGCCCACCGGCTGGCCGACGGCAGCGGTGTGACGGTGGCGGTCGTCGACACCGGCGTGGCACCCGGCATCCCCGGGCTGAAGGGCCGGGTGACGGCCGAGGGGGCAGCCGGACAGGACTGCGCGGGACACGGCAGCTTCGCCGCGGCGCTCATCGCCGGGGCCGTGCGTTCCGACAGCGGTGTCACGGGGGTGGCCCCCGGGGCAGACATCCTTGCCCTCAAGGGCACCGACGACCGCGGGGTGCCCTCCCCGGAACTGGTCGCCGCCGGCATCCGGGAGGCCGCCGACCGCGGCGCGGACGTCATCTACGTCGGCCACACGCTGCGCACCGGCCGCGCGGAGCTGACCGCCGCCGTCGAGCACGCCGCGGACAAGGACGCCCTGGTGGTCGCCCCGGCCGCGCCCGACGCCGTATCGCGCGAGGAGGTGGAGGCGAACGGCGGGCAGCCCCCGCGCGGGCCGTACTGGCCGGCGGCGGTGCCCGAGGTGCTGGCGGTGGTCGAGTTCGGCCCCGACGGGCTGCGGCAGCGCGACGCGCCGCCCTCCCACGACCCCGATCTGGCGGCACCGGGGGCGTCGATGGTCAGCGCCGGACCGGGCGGCGAGGGCCACTACATCGCCTCCGGCGCCTCGCTGGCGGCCGCCTGCGTCGCCGGGGCCGCGGCGCTGGTGCGCGAGCGCCATCCGGAACTGAGCGCCGCCGAGGTCGGCCGGCGGCTGACGGCCACCGGTTACCCGGCCAACCCGAAGCGGGTGGACCCCTACGCCGCGCTCTCCCTGACCACGGCCGAGATGGACGAGTACGCCGCTCCGCCCGCCGCCCGGGTGCGGCCGCCGGCCGACCCCGGGCCGCGTGTCACGGCGCTGACCGTGGCCGCCGTCTCGGCGGGGGTGGTGGCGCTGCTCGCCGCCCTGGCGGTGGTGCTCCCCCGGGGGCGGGCCCGCCGCTGGACACCGCCCGGGCTGCCCGGCTCGGGCTGAGACCCGGCCCGCGCCCCGCCGCGGGCCGGTCCCCGGCGCCCGCACCGGGGGGTGTCCGGGCGGTGCGACGACACGGTGGGACACGGGGGCCGGCGCCGCGGGCCCACTGGAGGCCACGGACCGGCTGCCGGGCCCCGCTCGGCGGCTCCCGCCCGCTTCGCGGTCCCCTCGGAGCGGCGCGGCCGGGACGGGCTCCGGCACCGCCGCGCCGATGGTGTCCTCGCGGGGGCGCACGGCTCCCCTTCCGCCCCGTGGCCGCGCGTCTTCGGGAGCCCCGCCCGCCGGTGCGGCGGGGGGCCGTCCTCGCTCCGGGCGCACCCGGGCGGTTCCGGTGGCACCGGAGGGAGGCGTTCCCCGGTCGCAGCCGGGGTGGGGGTGCCTCCCGGAGCGCCCCCGGGCCGCCATGGCCGGGGAGGAACGCCGGAGGAACCGTGGTACCCGGTACCCGGGGCGTCCCCGCCGGGAACGGGGGAGAGGCTGTGCGGCGGGGGGCCGTCCTTGCCCCGGGCGCCCCCGGGCGGCCGGGCCCGGGCGGCGCTCCGCGGGGCCCGCCGGGCACCTGCCCGCCCGGGCCCCGGTCACCGGGCCTCCTCCAGCAGCGGTGTCTGGATCTGCAGGCTCTTGCGGCGGGCGATCCGCAGTGCCCGCCCCGGGATGAGCTCGCGCCCCTTGATGTTGCCGAAGAGGTAGCCCTCGCCGGGCGGGCAGGACATCAGCAGGGCGGGGGTGTTGACCTCCAGCATGCGCCGCAGCAGCGGATCGTTCAGGCCGCGCCCGACACCGGCGGCGGAACGGGAGACGATCACGTGCAGACCGACCTCGTGGCCGAGGGCGAGGTGGTCGTAGAGCGGCGCGAAGGGCTGGTTCATCGGGCCGGAGCCGATCATGTCGTAGTCGTCGACCAGGATGAACAGCCGCGGCCCGTGCCACCAGTCGGAGCGCCGCATGCGGGCGGGGGCGATGTCCTCGCCGGGGATGCGCTGCTTGATGGCGCGGGCCGCCCCGTCGACGAACTCCTTCAGGGCGTCCATGGAGACCGCGTGCCCCAGGCGGTACTCCTCGGGAACGGCCTCGACCAGCTCGCGGCGGTAGTCCACGGTCATGACACGGGCCTGGGCGGGGGAGTAGGTGCCGGTGATGGCCTTGGCGATCACCCGCAGCAGGTTGGTCTTGCCGCACTCGGTGTCGCCGACCACGAGCAGGTGGGGGCTCTCGGAGAAGTCGTGCCAGACCGGCGACAGCTGGTTCTCCTCCAGGCCGAGGGGGATGCGCAGGTTGTACTCGCCCTCGGCGGCGGGGGGCAGTTCGGCCACGGGCAGGGTGGCGGGCAGCATCCGCACCGCCGGGGCGGCCGGGCCCGTCCAGCTCTCGGTGACGGCGGCCACCAGCCCCTCGATGCCCTCGGCGAGGTCCTCGGCGTCCTCGACGCCGTCGATGCGGGGCAGCGCGGTGAGGTAGTGGAACTTGTCGGGGGTCAGGCCGCGGCCGGGGACGCGGGGGACGGTGGCGGCCACGCGCGAGCCGACCTGGGAGTCCATCGCGTCGCCCATGCGCAGTTCCAGCTTGGTGCCGGCCTGGTCGCGGACCCCGGCGGACAGCTCCACCCAGCGGGCGGTGGTGACGATCAGATGGATGCCGTAGTTCAGGCCGCGGGCCGCCAGCGCGTTGAAGGTGGGAATCTGCCGGTCGAGGTCCTGGCGGACGGTGGACCAGCCGTCGACGACGAGGAAGACGTCCCCGTGGGGCTCGTCGGCGAACTCCCCGTTCGCGCGCCGGCGGCGGTAGGTGGCCATGGAGTCGATGCCGTTGTCCAGGAAGAACTTCTCGCGCCGGGCCAGCAGCGAGGTGACCTCGGAGACGGTGCGGCTCACCCGCTCGGTGTCCACCCGGGTGGCCACCCCGGACACGTGCGGCAGGCCGGTCAGTCCGACCAGGGTGCCGCCGCCGAAGTCCAGGCAGTAGAACTGCACCTCGCGGGGGGTGTGGGTCAGTGCCAGCGCGGTGATCAGGGTGCGGACCATGGTGCTCTTGCCGCTCTGCGGGCCGCCGGCGATGGCGACATGGCCGCCGGCCCCGGACAGGTTCACCGTCAGCAGGTCGCGCAGCTGCTCGAAGGGCTTGTCGACGATGCCGATCGGGACGGTCAGCCTGCCCCGCATCGGCCAGTCGGCGGTGGTCAGGCCCAGGTGGGGGTCGGGAACGAGCGGCGGCAGCAGCTGGTCGAGGGTGGGTGGGGTGTCCAGCGGTGGCAGCCACACCTGGTGGGCGGGCGGACCGGAGTCGCGCAGCCGCTCCACGGCGACCGACAGCAGACTCTGCGCGTTCTCCTCGCCCTCGTCCCCGTCCTTCGGCTCGTCGGCCCCGGGCTCCTCCGGCTGCGCGGCGTCGGCGTCGGTACGGGTGCGCGGCACCACCCAGCCGGAGGACCAGGGCACCACCTGGCTGGCCACCTGGGAGGGCGCGGTGACCCGGCGCTGCTTGTAGGGACCGGAGACGTAGGCGGCGCGGAACCGGGTGAGGGCGTCCACCCCGCTCTTGAGGTAGCCGCTGCCCGGCTGCGACGGCAGCTCGTAGGCGTCGGGGACACCGAGGACGCCGCGGCTCTCCATGGCGGAGAAGGTGCGCAGGCCGACGCGGTAGGACAGATGGCCCTCCAGCTGGTGGATGCGGCCCTCGTCCAGGCGCTGGGAGGCCAGCAGCAGATGGACGCCCAGGGAGCGGCCCAGTCGGCCGATCACCACGAACAGGTCCATGAACTCGCGGTGGGCGGCGAGCAGTTCACTGAACTCGTCGACGACGACGAACAGGCTGGGCAGCGGCTGGAGCGGGGTGCCGGCGGCACGGGCCTTCTCGTACTCCAGGGCGGAGGTGTAGTTGCCGGCCGCGCGCAGCAGCTCCTGGCGGCGGATCAGCTCACCGTGCAGGGCGTCCTGCATGCGGGCCACCAGGGAGACCTCGTCGGCCAGGTTGGTGATGACCGCCGAGGTGTGGGGCAGCTCGTCCAGGCCCAGGAAGGTGGCGCCGCCCTTGAAGTCCACCAGCACGAAGTTGAGCGTCTCGGAGGAGTTGGTCAGTGCCAGCGCCAGCACCAGGGTGCGCAGCAGCTCGCTCTTGCCGGAGCCGGTGGCGCCGATGAGCATGCCGTGCGGCCCGGTGCCGCCCTGCGCGGACTCCTTGATGTCCAGCTCCACCGGGGTGCCCTCGGCGCTGACGGCGATGGGCACCCGCAGCCGGGCGCTGCCGGTGTGCCGCTCCCACAGGGTGGGCGGATCGTGCCGGTACAGGTCGGGGATGCCCAGCAGGGTGGTGAGCTCCACGTCGCTGGCCAGCGGCTGGGCGGCGTCCACGCCCCCGGTGCTCATCCGGTAGGGGGCCAGCAGCCGGGCCAGGGCCTCGGCGGTGACCGGTCCCAGGGCGTCGGGGGCGCCCAGGGAGGTGGTCTGCTCCTTGCGCTCCCGGTCGGTGCGCACCAGCGCCACCTGGCCGTCGGCGACCTCCAGACGGAGCGTGGTCCGCCCGGGACGCCAGGTCAGCGTTCCGTCGATGTCCAGGACCACCGCGTTGCGGAAGCCCATGGAGTCGAAGCGGTGGCCGGCGGGGACGGTGACACCGTCGATGACGACGACGGTGAAGGGCTCCTCCCGGCCGGCCTGGGCGTCCGGGTCGGCGGCGGGGCGCTCGGTGAACTCCGCGCCCAGCAGGTTCTCCAGCTCGCCGAAGGCCGAGACGATCATCCGCACCGGGCCGGCGCCGTCCTGCTCGTGCCGGTGGAGGCTGTGCGGCAGCCACTTGGCCCACTCCCACTGCTCGCGCCGCTCGTCGGACACGCACAGTGTGATCCACACGTCCTCGGGGGAGTGAAAGACCGCGAGCTGGGCCAGCATGCCGCGGACCATGGCGCGCACCGCCTCGGTCTCACCGCGGAAGAGGACCTTGGACCAGGCCCGCAGGTAGATCGCGATGGGCTGGTCGGGGACGGTGGAGTAGGCGCGGGTGAAGCTGCGCAGCGCGTGGGCCGAGAGCGGCTCCAGGTCCTCGACCGGCTTGGTGGACAGCGGGCTCAGCTTCAGCGCCATGCGCTGGTCGCCCACGCCCATGCGGACCTCGGCGAAGTCCTCGTCGGTGGCGCGGCGTTCCCACAGCCGGGTGGTGCGCACCAGGCACTCCAGCGTGTGGGGGTGGGGGTGGCGCCAGGCCAGGGCCTTCTGCTGATCGGCGATGGCCGAGCGCACCTTGCGCCGCACCTGGCCGAGGTAGCGCAGGTAGTCGCGGCGCTCGCCCTTCAGCCGCTGCTTGCGCTCGGCGTTGCGGCGCATGATCTGGCCCAGCATCATCGCCGCGGAGGCCACCACCATCAGACCCAGCGCCAGATAGATGAAGCTGCCGCCGCCGCGGGTCATGCCCGGCCGCATGAACATCAGCATCATCGACACCGACATCAGCGCCATCGGCAGGTAGGTCCACACCGCCGAGGAGTCGGGCGTCACTTCCGGGAGCGTCGGCGGTTCCTGGAGGCTCAGCTCCCCGGACGGCATGTCCGGGCCGCGCCGCCGGGCCGGCCTGCGGAACAGGATCACGCTCAACGAAAACGTCCTTTTCTCGTGGTTTTCCGGCCGGCTTTCCGGCAAGGAACAGGATGCCCGGTTCCGCCCCGGAGTGCGGAGCGGGATATCGCCGGGATTCCTCGGCCGGTCCGCCGATACCCGGCGACCGGGTGCGGACGGGGCATAGAATAGGGAAACCTTCGGGCAGCCGGTCGATCCGGGGAGGGGTGAAAGGGCAACTTCCCCTGCCCTTTTCCCCGCCCGGCCGTCGGCACAGGGTCTTTGTACAGTGGTCCGTGAGACGCACCGGACGTTGCACAATGGGGCGGCCGCCGGTCAAACTCACCGGACACGTGTCACACCACCGGCCCCCGCACCCGGCCGCCGGACGGCGTGTCCGCCCCTTCTTCACCTTTTCACCGGTTTTCCCATGCCACCGCGACAATGTGCGGTCTGCCAGGAAGCGCGAACCACGACCATGACTGACACCCAGACCGCAGCCCTGTGCCGCCTGACCGTACGGGCTCCCGCCCGCACCATCGACCTGGCCGTGCCGGCCGATGTGCCCGTCGCCGACCTGCTGCCCACGGTGATCGGCTACGGCGGGGAGGAGCTGGCGGAGTCCGGGCTGGAACACGGCGGCTGGGTGCTCCAGCGCCTGGGCGGCCCACCGCTGGACCCCGAGAGTACCCTGGACTCCCTCAACCTGCGCGACGGCGAGGTGCTGTATCTGCGGCCCCGCGAGGACGCCCTGCCCGAGGTCCATCTGGACGACCTGGTGGACGGCATCTCCACCACCATGCGCGGCCGCCCGCACGGCTGGAGTCCGCTGGCCAGCCGCCGTCTGCTGCACGGCCTGGTCGGCGCCACCCTCGCCCTGGGCCTGGTGCTGCTGGCCCAGAACGGGGCCGATGCCTGGATACGGGCCCTGGCCGCCGCCGTCTTCGGACTGCTGCTGATCGCCGGGGCCGGCTCGGCCTCCCGCGCGGTGGGCGACACCGGTGCCGCGGCCGTGCTGGGCATGGCGGCCGTCCCGTACTTCGCACTGGCCGGCTGGCTGCTGCCGGGCGACGCCCCCGCCCTCGGCAACGTCCCCCTGGCCGCCTCGGCCGCCGCCGCCGGCGCGGCCGTCCTGGCCCTGGCGGCGGTGGGCACCTATCCGGCGCTGTTCCTGGGCGTGGTCGCGGTCGCGGTGGCCGGCGCCATCGGCGCCGGTCTGCTGCTGGCGGGGCTGACCAGCGAGCGGGCCGCCAGTGTGGTGGCGGTGGTGGTGGTGCTCTTCGGCGGCTTCGTCCCCTCGCTGTCCTTCCGGCTGGCGGGGATGCGGATGCCGCCGCTGCCCACCAACGTCCAGCAGCTTCAGGAGGGCATCGACCCGTACCCCACCGACGAGGTCGAGACCCGCTCCATCCTGGCCGACGGCTGGATGACCGCCTTCTACGGCGCCATCGCCCTGGTGTGCCTGCCCTGCCTGATCGCGCTGACCGCCGATCCCGAATGGGCCGAGATCTGTGTCACGGTGGCCCTGTCCCTCCTGCTGCTGCTGCACAGTCGGGGCCTGGGCAACGTCTGGCAGCGGCTGTCCCTGACCGCCGCCGGTGCCTGGGGAGCGGCCCTGCTGGTGTACGCCGGGGCCCAGCGGCTGGACGGCGGCGACCGGCTGGCGGTGGCCGTCGCCCTGCTGGGCCTGACCGCCACCCTGGCGATCGCCTCGTGGACGGTGCCCGGCCGCCGGCTGGTGCCCTACTGGGGCCGGGCGGCCGAACTGCTGCACTCCGCGGCCGCCATCAGCATGCTGCCGCTGATGCTGTGGTCGGTGGGCGTCTACGGCCTGCTGCGCGGCCTCAACGGCTGACCCCGGCCGAACGGCCCGCCCCGGCCCACTCCACCGTCCACCAGACCCGGGAACCCGACTTCACCGATGCAGAACAAACGCGATCAAGTACAGGCCCACCTGTTCGTGATGGGCCGCCTGGCCTCGGCCATGCTGCGCGCGGACCCCGACGACCCCGAGAGCCCGTCGGGCCGCACCAACCGCGGGGCCGTGATCGGCCTGATCATCGCCGTGCTGGTGTGTGCCGGTGCCTTCGTCTTCGGCCTGCTCAAACCCGGTGGGAACACCACCTGGAAGGCCGAGGGCAAGCTCGTGGTCGACAAGCAGACCGGAGCCTCCTACCTGTATCTGGACGGCCGGCTGCGCCCGGTGCGCAACTACGCGTCCGCCCGGCTGATCACCGGCGGCGCCCCCGAGGTCTCCTCGGTGGGCACCTCCTCCCTGGGTGACACCCCCCACGGCACCCCGGTGGGCGTCCCCGGTGCCCCCGACGCGCTGCCCGGCGGTGGTGAGCTGGAGACCGGCCCCTGGCTGGTGTGCTCGGTCACCGAGCCCACCGAGACGGGTGAGCCCCGGGCCCGCACCGTCCTGGCCATCGGCGCCGGGGAGGTCGAGGACATCTCCGGGGCGCGGCGGCCGGGCGACGGCGGCGGGGTGCTCGTCACCGGCCCCGACGACCGGGAGTACCTGCTGTGGCAGGGCAGCAGGCTGCGGCTGGACGAGAAGGCCGAGGCCGTCCGGGCGCTGGGCTACGGGTCCGTCACCCCCCGCCCGGTCTCCGCGGCCTTCCTGGACGCCTTCCCCCAGGGGCCCGACCTGGCCCCGCCCGAGGTGCCCGGCCGGGGCGAGGACGGCCCGCGCCTGGGCGGGCGGGACACCCGTGTCGGCCAGGTCTTCCGGGTGGACGTGCCCGGCTCCGACCCCCGGTACCACCTGCTGGGCAAGGAGGGGCTGGTGCCGCTCAGCGACACCGTCGCCGCGCTCGTCCTGGGGGACCCGCGTACCGCCGAGGAGGCCTACGGGGGCGGCGAGACACAGGTGCCCACCCTCGGAGCCGACGCCCTCACCGGTCATCTGGCCCCCGGTGCCGCCGGGTCCGGGGACGAGGCCGGGCTGCCGCCCACTCCGCCCGAGCCCGTCCGGGCCGCCCCGGACCAGGCGGTGTGCGCGGACGTCGCGTCCGCCGACGGCAGTGCCCGGGTGGGCACCGCGATACTGCCCGAGACGGTGCTGGGCGACCCCGTCCAGGCCCCCGAGCCGGAGTTCGAGCCGGCCTGCCTGCCGGTGGACGCCGTCTCGGTGCGGCCCGGCGCCGGAGTGCTGGTACGGGCGCTGAGCGCGGCCGGAAGCACCCTGGGGGACACCACGTTCCTGGTCACCGACACCGGCGTGAAACACCGGCTGCTCTCCAAGGAGGCCGTCGAGGCGCTGGGGTACGGCGGCGTGGAGGAACGGACCCTGCCCGCGCACGTGCTGTCGATGCTGCCCACCGGCCCCGATCTGACCAAGGAGTCCGCCGCGACCGGTGAGCCGCGCATCTCGGTGCGCTGCGCGCGTCCGGACCGGGAGAACCGGTAGTCCGGCCGTGTCGCGGAGGCGGGCGGCGGGCAACGATGCCGGGTCCACTCGGGCAACCCCGGGTGACGGCCGCTGCCGTGCCACCGGTTCCGCCGGTGGCTTTATGTCCGCTGTGACCGCCTTCGCGCACGCTATTCGCTCGTTCGAGCAAGGAATTCCCGGAATTTCTGCTCAGGTGAGCAATTGGGTAAAGGGGGTGGTGGTGCGGGAGTGTTTGCGCGGCTCGTTCGGGCGTGCTTATCATCTGCTCCGACTCAATGGCCCTATTCCCTGTCGCGGGCCTGTCGCGGCAAGAGCGGCGCCGTACGCTGCCGCGCGCGGCGTTTACTCGGTTGCGACGGGGCGAATCAGTGGAGAAAAGGGGAACCCCCCATGTCTTTGCAGCAGTCCACGGAGGAATCCACCCGGAACGGGATTGAGGCGCTCAGCATGGCCTTCAAGGGGGTCCAGCGCTGTCAGCAGGACGTCCAGGGTACCCGCCAGAACCTCGGCACCTCGTACGGCGGCAGCGACGGCGGTGCCTTCGGAAAGCTCCTGGACGAGTGGGACCGCAACGTCGACACGATCCTGCTCAACCTGGACCGGATGGTCGACGAGTTGAACGAGACCCTGCGCGAGCACGGCCTGGCGCAGGGCTCCTCCAACGAGGCCATCAACGAGCAGTACAACCGCTCCACCACGGTGTTCGACGAGCTGAACCCGCCTCCCGCGGGCGAACCGGGGACGGCCTCCTCGGAGTTCAGCTCGGACGAGCGCCTCAAGCCGCTCGGCGGCTGACCTTCCGGCCCCGGCGTGCTCCCACCGCACGCCGCACCCCACCCCGCCGGCGTGCCCACCGCCGGCCCGCCCTTTCCGCCGGTCCCCGCCCCGCCCACAGGCGGCGACCGTCTCCCTGCCCGCACCCGCGCTGAATCGAGGACCCCGTGAACCTGAGCGACGGCTACATCTACATCGACTACCGGCACGCGGAGAACGCGGCCGACGACATGGTCGAACAGTCACAGGCCATCATGAGCATCATCGAGAACCTCGAGATGGAGCTGACCGAGCTGAAGAACACCTGGATCGGTGAGGACAGCGACGTCTACCGGCAGGTGCAGGCCAACTGGAACCAGGCCGTGCAGAACATCAAGAACCTGCTGGCCAGCAACTCGCACCTGCTGACCGACATCTCCGACAACTACCGCTACACCGAGAAGGCCCTCTCCGACCGCTGGTCGAGCATCACGATCGGCAGCCGCTGACCTTCCTTCCTCGCCGGACGGCCCTGCCGCACCCCTGCTCCGCAAGCCCCCCCGACGACCCGGGGCGAGCGGGCGGGAGGCGCGGAGAGGCCACGGCGCACACCGTTCGGGGGCACCGGTTTCCCGCCGTGCCGGGCGAGAGGCCGGCCCTCGGCCACCACACGCAGCACATGTCGGCGTCCGCGTCGCGCGGGAACCCCGCGGCGCGGACGCCGGTGGTCCCGACACCGCCAGGCAGAAGGTGAGGACATGGCCGAGAACAAGACCACGGTGCTCGACAGCGAGTTCCTGAAGAACTTCATCAATGAGGAGATCGTCGAGTTCAAGGCCGCCCTGGGCAAGATGCTCAAGGATTCCCCGGACGGCCAGGCCATCTCCTCCGTCGGTGACCCGGAGGTCACCACGCTCAAGTCCACCCGGCCGCTGGTGATCGGGCAGATGGCGGGCGAGAACGGAGTCGGCGGCAGCGCGCTGAACGAGCAGATCCAGGAGGCCGCGGACGCGATCCACCGCGTCATCAAGGACCACCGCATGCTGTTCGACGACATCGAGGAAGCCCTTGAGGAGACCGTTGAGGAGCTGACGAAGAACCAGAAGGGCAGCCTGGACAAGATCACCGCCGAGACGTTCATGGACATCTTCGACGACGTCGACGCCGGTATGGAGGGGGGCGGCACCTACTCCGGCGGTGACGACGATGACGACGATGACGACTGACCCGAACCGGTAGCCGTATCCCCGCCCGTCCTCTCCTCCTTGTAACGCGTCGCGGAGCCCTCAGTGCCCAGTGAGAACGACTTCAACAACAACGACGACTACTGGAAACAGGCAGTCGACATGCTCACCGGCTACGTCCTGCCGACGCGCAGCACACTGTTCGACACCCTCAAGGGCAATGAGGACATCCCCCTGATGCACGTGCGGCTGCACAAGGTGGGGGATGACAACTCCGGCAACCAGTCCGGCTTCTACTCGGCGATCGGGTGGCGCAAGCACAACACCGACCTGATCATCCCCTACATGAAGCCGCCCAACAGCCAGCCGGAGGACATCGAGAAGGGAAGGATGCTCTACCACTACTACGCGTACATCACCATCCTGGGCACCATCGACGAGAAGATCCCCAGCGGCGAGGACATCCTGGCCGGCGTCGACCTCACCAGCAAGGTCCTCAAGGACAAGGGCGGCTGGAACAAGGAGGGCGAGCACATCAAGTGGAGCACCAAGCCCATGACCCAGTACATACACGGGTCGGTCCTGGCGCTGAAACATCTCCGTGACAACCACTCCACCGTGGGCTTCGCCGACCGTGGTCTGAAGGTGGAGGACAAGGACTACGTCGATCTGGCCTCCTTCACCGAGACCGCCAAGGCCTTCGAGCGGGCGGTGAAGTTCTTCCAGGACAGCGCCACGACGGTCGGGGACTGGGAGAAGAAGGACATCGGTGACGGCAGCGAGTCCTGGGCCGGCACCGGAGCGAGCATCTTCAAGGAACTCGTCGAGAAGCTGGCCCGCAACTACAGCGGTTACGTCGACCAGCTCAGCGAGGGAGCCGAGGGCCAGCAGGGGACCGAGGTCACCATCGACGGCTACTCCGTCAGCACCGCGCCCGGCCGTGCCCTGGCCCGCATCCAGCAGACGATCATCGACGAGGTGAACAACCTCATCACAGCCTGGAACGCCTGGAGCCCCGTGCGGTCCCCGCAGCGCTGGCTGTACGACCTGCTGGAGAAGGCCACTTTCGAGCTGTTCGACCACCAGTACGACAAGATCGACTTCGAGACCTACACCACCGGTGGCATGTACGGCTCCTCCCGCACGGTGGTGGTGGCCGCGGAGGGCTTCAAGAACGCCATCATCATCGACGGAGTCTCCTACGGCCCGCCCGACGATATGACGACCTGGAAGAAGATCGGCGAGAAGGCCGTCTCGGGCTGGGAGGAAGCCGCGAAGGCCTATCTGAACGAGATCGCCGCCACGGCGATCAAGAACATCTCGCAGGCGTTCGCCGACGCGAAGGACAGCTTCGTCCCCGAACTCACCGACAAGGACCAGCGCTCGCTGTCCGAGATCGCGGCCAAGGAGGAGGCGGCCAAGCAGAAGAAGGACAACGAGGAGTTCCTCAAGAAGCAGAAAGAGGACTACGAGAAGGACCGGCAGGAGGCCAAGGAGGAGCAGGAGAAGCGCAAGAAGGACTACGAGGAGGACCGGGCGGCAGCCAAGGCCGCGCAGGAGGAGGCCCAGCGGCAGGCGCAGCAGGACCGGGAAGAGGCCAAGGCCGAGCAGAAGAAGGCGCAGGAAGAGGCCAAGGCCGCCCAGGAGGAAGCTCAGCGGCAGGCGCAGCAGGACCGGGAAGAGGCCAAGGCCGAGCAGAAGAAGGCGCAGGAAGAGGCCAAGGCCGCCCAGGAGGAGGCCCAGCGGCAGGCGCAGCAGGACCGGGAAGAGGCCAAGGCCGCCCAGGAGGAGGCCCGCAACGAGGCCAAGGCCGCGCAGGAGGAGGCCCAGCGGCAGGCGCAGCAGGACCGGGAAGAGGCCAAGGCCGAGCAGGACAGACAGCGGCAGGAAGCACAGAACCAGCAGGCCCTGGCGGCGCAGTACGCCGCCCAGCAGCGGGCGGAGGCCAAGGCCGAGCAGGAGCGGCAGCGCAAGCAGGCCGAGGAGGACCGCGCGGCGGCCAAGGCCGAGCAGGAGCAGGAGAAGGCGGCGGCCAAGGCCGCCCAGGAGGAGGCGCGCGCCGAGGCGGAGCAGGAGCGCGAGGCGGCCAGGGCCCAGCAGGAGCAGGACCGGGCGGAGGCCAAGGCGGCTCAGGAAGAGGCCCGTAACGAGGCCAAGGCGGCCCAGGAGGAGGCGCGCTCCGAGGCCGAGCAGGCCAAGAACGACGCCCAGGAGCAGCTCCAGCGCGAGCAGGCCGAGGCCCGCCGGGAGTACGAGCAGGCCAAGGAAGCCGCCGAGGAACAGCGCGAGCAGGCCAGGAGCGACGCCGAGGCCGAGCGCGCCGAGGCGAGGGCGGAGTACGAGCGGCAGCTGGCCGAGGGGCGTGTCAGTCAGGAGGAGGCCCGCGCCCAGTACGAGGATCGGCTCGCCGAGATCGACCGGACCGAGGCCGAGGCCATCGCCGCCGCCGACGAGGCCCAGAACCAGGCCAGGGCCGAGTACGAGCAGGAGAAGGCGGCGGCCAAGGCCGCCCAGGAGGAGGCGCGCGCCGAGGCGGAGCAGGAGCGCGAGGCGGCCAGGGCCCAGCAGGAGCAGGACCGGGCGGAGGCCAAGGCGGCTCAGGAAGAGGCGCGCAACGAGGCCAGGGCCGCGCAGGAGGAGGCGCGCGCCGAAGCCGAGAAGGAGCGCGAGGCGGCGAAGGCCACCCAGGAGGAGCTCCGCCAGCAGGCCCTCAAGGAACAGGCCCAGGCCAGGTTCGAGGCCGAGCAGGCCAAGAACGACGCCCAGGAGCAGTTCCAGCGCGAGCAGAACGAGGTCCGCGCCGAACGGGACGCCGCCGAGCGCGAGGCCAACGAGCGCGAGGCCGAGGCACGCCGGGAGTACGAGCAGGCGAAGGAAGCCGCCGAGGAGCGGCGCGAGCAGGCCAGGGCCGACGCCGAGGCCGAGCGCGCCGAGGCGAGGGCGGAGTACGAGCGGCAGCTGGCCGAGGGGCGTGTCAGTCAGGAGGAGGCCCGCGCCCAGTACGAGGATCGGCTCGCCGAGATCGACCGGACCGAGGCCGAGGCCATCGCCGCCGCCGACGAGGCCCAGAACCAGGCCAGGGCCGAGTACGAGCAGGAGCGGGAGGCCGCCCGCGAGGCCCGTCAGGAGGCCAGGGCCGAGGCCGAGGAGGCCCGCCGGGACGCCCGGGCCCGCTACGACGAGCGGATGGCCGAGATCCAGGCCGAACAGGACCGTCTGAACAGCGGCGACAAGAACATCGGGGAACTGATCCAGCAGCGCCTGGCGGACCTGCCCCCCGTCCCCGAGCCCGGCGGTGTTCCCGCCGGAGTCGGCGCGACCTCCCTCTACGGCTCCTCCCCCTACTCGTCGGCCTTCAGCGAGGACAACCTCTACGGCTCCGACGCCCCCGCCGCCGCGCTGGGCCGCCAGGACGCCGCGGTCGGCGCCGGCTCCTCGCAGCCGGGGGCGCCCGGCGCGCCGATGATGCCGCCGATGATGGGCGGCATGGGCGGCGCGGGTGCCTCGGGCAGCGGCTCGGGAGAGCGGGGCCGCCAGGTGCTGGACACCTCCATCGCCCGCCCCGTCCGGGCCGCGGGCGGCCCGGGGGTGGACGAGGAGCACCGGGTGGCGCCGCGCGGAACGCAGACCACCAGCAGCGGCATGCCGTTCATGCCCCCCATGGGCCCGATGGGCGGCGGGAACGGAGGCCAGCAGACCGAGAGCAGCGACCGCGAGCGCACCACCTGGCTGGCCGAGGACGAGGACGTCTGGGGCACCGACGAGGGCGGCGCCCCGCAGGCACTGGGCCGATGAGAGCCGGCCGGGAAGAGGGGAGAGGGCGTTGAGCGATTCACTGGAGGACCGCATCACCAGGGCCACGGCCGAGATCGAGCGGCTGGAGAAGGACGTGGTCACCGCCCAGGCACGGCTGGAGAGTGCCGCGCACACCGCCCGTTCGTCCGACCGGTCGGTGCAGGCCACCGTCAACGGCCGGGGCGAGGTGACCGCCGTGGAGTTCCTCGACGGCAAGTACCGGACCATGGCCGCCGCCCAGCTGTCCACCGCGGTGCTGGAGGCCCTCACCGCCGCCCGTGCCGCCATGGCGCGCGCGGCGGTGGAGGTGCTCGACCCGATCACCAGGCGCGCCCCGGCCGGCAGCCCGCGACAGGTGCGGGGCGTCGACTGGGGCCAGGTGTTCGGCTCGCTGCTCGACGACGACTCCCAGCGGCAGCCGAGGCGTTCCAGCCGGTTCCACGACGAGATCCACGAGGACGACGAGCTGCCGTCCGCCGCGCCAGGGCAGCCCGCCGGCGACTGGCAGCGGCCGAAGGATGGTGCACGGTGAGCGAGTTCTCCGCCGATGTCGAGGAGATCCTGGCCAGCAGCCGGGAGCTGCGCCAGCTGATGCACCTCGGCAAGCAGATGGTTCAGCGGTTCGAGGAGGGCACCTCGTACTACGAGGGCTGCTGGGGAGTGGAGGGCGACGACGAGTTCGCCAACAACGTGGTCCCTCAGGTGAGGAAGACGAAGGAGGCGCTCGGGAGGGCGGCCGGGACCGTCGACCAGGTGGCCGACGGGGTTGTCGAGACCCTCGCGACCGAGGCGGACGCCATCAGGAAACCGAAGGACGACGCACACGTGGACATCGACCGCCAGCGCGGCAGCTTCGACGACGACGCCGACGTGAGGCGCTGACCGGCCACCGATGGCGATCAACTTCCCGCCGGGACTGGCGGAGTTCTTGGAGGTCTGGCTGGGGGCGAACGTCGCCCGCGGCAACGAGGACCTGGGCTACGACAGCCGTATGCCCTACCACGATCTGGCGACCGATGTCAGGGAGTACCGCGCCCTGGCCCAGCGCGTGCTGTCGTGGGCCGAGACCTCACTTCCGCCTGCCATCGGGAAGCAGTTCTCCGCGGCGATGCGGCAGTTCGTCTCCGACGACGGGAAGGACCGTCTCAGCGAGCTGGCCGACGAGGCGGACAAGGCCGGCGAGCGGCAGGTGGAGTACTCCAGACGGCTCGCCGAGGCCAAGTACGAGATCATCTGGGAATTCATCTTCATGAAGATCGAGCTGGCCGCGATCGCCGTGGAGGTGGCGTTCTCCGGTGGTGCCGCGGCCGCTCAGATCCCGCTGGTCGAGGCCCGTACCGCGCTGCGGATGATGCTGATCATGCAGCGTCTGTCACGCCGGGTCCCGATCTTCTCCACCACGGTCACGGAGGCGATCGAGGAGGCCCTCACCTCCCTGGCCGCGCAGCTGACCTCGATGATCGCGCCGGACAACCCGGACCGGAAGCGGAAGGAGCTGGACGGGAAGGACATCGGGATCGCGGCCTTCTTCGGCGCGACCGCCGGTCTGATCGGCGGGGCACTGGGCCAGGCGGCCCGCTGGGGGCTGAGGGACTTCCTCAAGAACAAGCCGCAGTGGTTCAAGGAAATGCTGCAGTTCCCCGAAGCCTTCATCAACGAGGGCGCCGCGGAGTCGATCGCCGAATGGTTCGTCAAGGGTGTCGTCTTCGGCAAGTGGGAGTTCAAGCCCAGCACCTTCGTGCAGGCCGGTATCAGCGGTGTGCTGTTCGAGGCCGCCGCCGATGTGACGATCAGGGTCACGGAGCTCCTGGCCCACAAGTTCAACCAGAAGTTCGGTACGCAGTACACCAACAACGCCAACGACTTCTACAACAAGTTCTCCGTCGACAAGACCTCGGGCGGCAAGCAGCCCTCCACGGTCTCCTCCGGGTCCGACGGGCCGGAGCCGGTGCTGGGCCCGGGGGTCGTCGGCGGCCCCCTGGCCGCCGACGGGTACAACGGCGTCTTCCAGCCGGGGGCGGCGTACGGGACCGGTGTCTTCCAGCCGGGGCCGACGGGCGTCGTCGGTGCCGGCGGTGACACGGCCACTGTCAATCTTCCCGGCCCATTGCCCGCCTTCCAGCCGCCGCCGACCAGCTCCGACGTCCCGGCCGCCTCGCACACCCCCGGCACCGGCGGCGACTTCACCGCCGAGACGCCGTATGCGGGCGGCGACACCGTCCTCCGTCCCGACCTCCCCGGCGTTTCCCCCACCGCGCCGCATGTCTCGCCGTACTCCTCGCCCACCCCCGGCGACGCCGACTCCCGCGGTGCCTTCGACGACAACGCCTCGCTCTACAGCGATGTCAGTGATCTCAGCGGCTTCGGTGACAACGTCTCGCTCTACAGCGACGTCAGTGATCTCAGCGATACCGGTGAGGTCAGCGGTACCGGTAGCACGGGTGGCACCGGTGGGATGAACGGTGCGGGTCTCACCCCGTCCCCGTCCCCGTCCTCTTCTTCTTCCGGTTTCGGCCACAACCTCGCCGCGAGCGACTTCGACGACAACGTCTCGCTGTACAGCGATGTCAGTGATCTCAGGGACGATAACGACGCATGGTCGGTCGCCAGTGACGACACGGCGATCACCGAGCCGGACGCCAGTGCTGTCGGGACCGGAGTGAAAGACCCCTCGGCCGACACCACGGGCAGTGGGCTGCCCCTCACACCCGGCGTGCCGGCCACCACTCCTTTCTCCGCCCCGTCCACCGCGTCCCCGGGCCAGAACCAGCACCAGCAGGGCCAGAGCCCGGTACAACCCCAGGGACAGACCCAGAACCGGGGGCAGGTGCCGACCGACCTCACCGGACGGCGGACCGACGACCCGGCTGCCCCCGCTCCCCTCGCGACGGGACAACCCGCACCGGACACCACCGCACCGGTCACCGACCAGAACACGCTCGACCAGAACACGCTCGACCAGAACACGCCCGACCAGAACATCGGCGCGACCCCGGCGGGACAGCCGGACACCCGGCAACAGACCACCGGCACCACCGATCAGGTGACCCCTGCCACGCCCTCCGTCGACCACAGCGTCGTCAGTACGTCGAGCGACCTCGGTGGTACCGCGCCGGTTTCTTCGGCCTTCACCACTACCGGCGCCCCGCCCGCCGCCCGCCCGGTGCCGGAGCGGCCGGACGGGCAGGACACCACCGGTCTTGCTCCGCGGAACCCGGCCGACCTGCCCGCCGCTCCCACCCCGGGAGAGCGGGACACCCAGATCCGCAGCTGGGTGGCGAGCCTCCCCGAGTCGGGGCAGCCGGACACCGTGGGGCAGCCCACCACCACCCAGGACACCGACCCGGCCGACCTGCCCGTCGCACCCGCGCCCGCCGCCCCGGTCCCGGTGGCGACCACCGGCACGGACCCGGCCACACCGCCACCTGCCACCTCCCGGACTCCGGCCGTCCCGGGGTCTTCCGCTCCTCCCGCGAACTCCGCGGTCGGTTCTCCCGCGCACCCGGCGCCGCAGAGCCCGAAGCCGACCTCCGGTTTCACCAGGCCCGTGGTGCAGAGCGGTCCGTTCTCCTTCCACGCCCAGCCGGTCCGGGAGCGGAGCGCTCCCGTGGTCGCGGGCGGGCCGCCCGCGACCACGGCATCGCCTGAGGCCACCGCTGCCGCGGTGCGGACGACCGGTCCGGCCCCCGGCCGTGAGGCCACCACTGCGGCGACCTCACGGACAGGGGGCCCCTCGCCGCGGCAGCGGGCGGTCTTCACCGCCGCACCGCCCCGGCCGCCCAAGTCGGCACCGGACCGCTCGGAGTGGAACCACTCACCGGTGGACTTCCGTCCCATCACCGACGGCAGTGGGCAGATCATCGGTGTGGCCTCCCTGCCGGAGAAGCAGCTGGCGGAGCGCCTTCCGCACTTCTCCGAACTGCGGGAGGCCGGTGTCTCCCACAAGTCCGTCAACGACCGGGGCGAAACCGTCTACCGGAGGGGAGCGCCACCGAAGAGGTTCGGCAGGGCCTTCTTCGTGGCCGCTCATCACGACCAGCAGGGCTTCCACGTCACGCTGGACGGCGGCAGCACCGAGATCATGGACGCGCGGAGGTTCGGCGCCCACGTCCGGGACCTGCTTCTGCGCTACGGCCCCGAGAACTTCGAAGGGGTCGCGCTCATCTCCTGCAGAGTGAGCCCGGCCGAGGCGCAGACCGTCGCCGAGATCGTCGCCGAGGTCGCCGACCTGCCGGTCGACGCGACGCTGGGCCAGGTCGGCGCACAACTCGACAGAAGCGGCAAGCGTACGATCTACCTGGACCACGACGAGCGCGGCAGAGCCACCTTCTTCAGTACGTTCCGAGCGCGTTCACGCCCCGTCGGCCGGATCATCCCGACTTCGGTCGCCGACACCTCCTCGCGAGACGGCACCGACGGCGCGATGCAGGGAACGAGCGCCCCGGCCGCCCCCGTCGGCTGGCACTCCCCGTCCGGCACCACGGCTCCCGAGCAGCCGGCCGAGGTACTGCACCGGGTGTTCGGGCCGGGTGTCACCGCTGATCCGTCGTTCGGGCGGCTGGCACGAGCTGTCGGCGTGCTGGAGGCCGCCAGGAGCGGTGACCGTGACCTCCGGCACGGGCGGATGGACTTCGACGAACTGGCCCGCCGGGTGCTGCACCTGCGGTCCGGTTCGGCGGTGGGGCACCGGCAGCGCCGCGAGCTGCTCGATCTGGTCTACGACGCGGAGGCGGCCGGGCGGGCGGAGACGCTGGCCGCGCTGCAGGCCTACCACCTCCAGCGGTCGGGAGTCCTGTCGGGGGACAACGCGCTGAAACCCAAGGACGGCGTCAGCGGCCTGAACTGGACCGGTGCCAAAATCTCCCCGCCCTTCCTGGACAACTACCGGGTGAAGTCGGCGTCGGGGAAGACAGAAGGAACCTTCCGGGCTCCCTGGGGCAGGGACGGGCACAAGAGTTTCTACGTGCTGGTCGCTCGTGGGGGACACACCCACGTGGAGGTGCGCCTGCCCAGCGGCCCCTACCAGGTGAAGCCGGAGGAGCTGGCCGAGCTGCTGGCCCACGACCCGAACCGCCCCAAGGGTGCTCCCGTCGTCCTGCTGGTGTCCGAGGCCGGTGCCCAGCACCTGGAACTTCCCAGGCTGATCGCCGCCCGGGTGAGCGCGGTCGACGGGACGGAGACGACGGTCTGGAGCAACGACGGCAGGCTGGATCCGCCGGTTACGGGTGCCAAGAGGGTGCTCCATCCCGATCACCTGATCTCCGTGGTCGACCACATGCCGGGGAAGGTCCCCGTCGGGCGGTGGATAGCCAGCAGGCCGGGCTTCGTGATGCGCCCGGCGGACGATCCGTCCCAGGAGATGCTGCGCACCCTGGACGGTCGTTCCTTCCCGATGAGCGCGGTGCGCTCGTACACCGTACTCAAAGGACACGAGCCGATCGGCCGGACTCATGGGGACCTGGAACACCTGGTCCAGGCGAGGGTCCACGAGGGGATCCTGGACGGTACCCACACCGCCACCGTGTCACCCGACGGCAAGAGGCAGAGCCCGCCCAGGCCCTTGCCCTTCACGGCAGCCGGTGTCGGTGACGCCTATGTCGGACTCGCCCACGCGAACAGGGAGAACGTCGTACTCTGGCTGCAGAACGGAACCATGGTCAGGGTCAGCGGCGGTGAGTACGGCAGGTATCTGAGGCGTCGGCCGAGTCTGGAACGCCTGCACGAGGGAAAACCGCTCATCGAGGTGAGCTGCCTTGCCGGTTCCCGGTCTCACCGGGACCCTCTCGTCCACCCCCCTCATGCGCAGTACATGGCGAACGAGGTGGGGAGAGGGAAAAGCCGTCCGGTCCACGCGCTGGACGGTGTGGTCATCGAGGTCGACGACCCCGACCGACCCGAGGTGAGAATCGCCGTCCAGGGCGACCCCGACAATCCCCGGCACGTATGGGATGTCTTTTACGCGGAACCCACTGAGGCAGAGCTCACGCAAATCGCCGACCGCATCGGACTGGATACCCGTGTCGACCAGCGGTCCGAGCGTGTCCTGCGCTGGATACGGGCGCTCCGCTACCTCCGCTTCGCCGTCGCGATCGACCCGAACCGCCGTAGTGACCTGGAGAACGCTCTGCGGACCCTGGTGACGGTGGAGAACCTGCGGCTGGCGGACCCCTCTCACACTGACAGGCAGCCTCTCACCGCGGAGATGCTGCGGCAGTGGGAGAACCGGAGCCGCGGGCTCACCGGCCATGCGCCCGTGCTCACCCGCGAGTTCTTCAACGCCTTGGTCAAGGGGGCAGGGGGGCAGAAGAGGAACCAGCCCGCCCAGGCCGGTGACTTCGACCGGTTCCTCCGGAGTCTGGGTCTGGCGCGACCCGGGAACGCGCCTGCCGGACCGGCCACCGACACCACTCCCGCGGCCGCCCCCTCGGGGGAGTCGGACGCCGCCCCGGCCGCCCCCGTCGGCTGGCACTCCCCGGACGACCAGGGGACCGCCACCACCGTCGAGGGCGGCACGTCGCCGGCCACCCGTGCGGAGCAGCCACCGCGGTTCCCGTCCTACTACGCCGACCCCCGCTGGCAGGAACGCGCCCAGCGCTACGAGCTGAGCGTCGGCAAGGTGCTGGCCGCCGACCCTGCCATGGCCGATGTCGCGCGGAAGACGCTGGTGCGGCTGCGCGAAGTCCTGAAGGACGCTTACGGGCCGGACGCGGCGGACATGGTGCTCGTCCCCTACGCCGATGACATCTTCGAGGCCCGCCAGGATGTGGACCGTCTCCTGGACGAGGAGCGGAGAGCCTCACTCGAGGAGCTGATGGAGGCCCTCTACACCGCCGCCGCCCATGAGAGCTCCATCAGGACGCTGCGCGCGCTGAGTCCCGGACAACCGGGAGGAGTGCTGCCGGCTCCTCCGGCCGACGAGGAGGAGCACTCCGGCGAGGTGATCGACAGTCACCGGGCCCGGGGGCTGCGGCTGACGCGGGGACCGGCGGACCGGGTGGAGTGGCTGCTGCGGGTCCACCGGGCGCTGGGCATCGAGAGCGAGGCGCCCGCGGTGCACTTCCGTGAGGCGCTGACGGGGTGGCTGCTGTCCCACTCCGACTCCTACCAGCGGCGGTCGCTGGTGGAGATCCACACCGCCGCCCAGCGGGCCGGGGTGCGCGACGAACTGGAACCGGACGTCGCGGAACTGGACGGTGCCCGGCTGTACGACCTGGCCGACGGCCTGCTCACCCCCCGGCGGTGGCTGGCGGGTATGCAGGGGCGGGTTCCGCTCAAGGGGGTCGACCGCGGTGACCTGGTCAAACCGCACAGGGTGCTGTACGCACAGCTGGCCGGGGAGTGGACGACCCCCGAGATCGTGGGAGACGGCACATCCCTGCGGTCGATCGCCGAGCTGCTGCGGCTCCGCGGGCGCGGAGAGCGGGAGACGCACGGACATCTCCACGGACCGCCCGGCGCGGGACCGGAGACATCCGCACGGGCGGTGGATCCGGCACGCGAGCGGGCGTTGCGGTCCTGGTACCTGCGCCACCCCTACCCGAAGCTGCTCGCCGCCAACATCCAGGAGGAGCTGCTGCCGGCGCTGTACCTGAGCGGGCCGGACTACCGGCTGCTGGGCGAGTTCTCCCCGGACGGCTCCGTGAACCGGCAGCGTCTTGCGGAGACCGCCCGGCAGGTGGTGGAGGAGGCGTTCGACTCCGGTGATCTCCGCTTCTCGCTGCCGCTGCTGTTCCTGGCGGACCCCGAGTTCCGCGAGGCCGCCGACCGGGCCCGCGCGGTGCCCCATGACGCGCCCCGCCGCGCCAAGGACCTGAAAAGGCTCCGCAAGCAACTGCTCCGCCGTGCCGAGGAGCTGGTGGACACCCTCCCGAACACGGTGCTGGACACACTGCACGAGCAGCGTGAGATGGCGATCGAGGCGGTGGAGCAACTCCCCATGGAACTGTCCACCGCCTGGTGGATCATCCAGGGGCAGGACGCCGACGCGCTGGTGGCCGAGGCGCGGGCGCGGAGGGCCGGACAGGACCAGGGCCTGCCCGGCCGGACGGTGGAGGTGCCCGCGCTGCACCAGGTGACCACCGACCGGTCGCGGACCGTGCGCTCAGCCCGGCGTCTGGCCGGTTCCACCGGAGCGGGGGGGCGTAGCCGCCCGGTGGTGGGGGAGATCGAGCGCTCCACGGCACGGGGCGTGGCGCATGTCACCCGCGACGCGGAAGGCGGGCTGCTGGTCTACCCGGCGCGGGCCACCTTCCGTGCGACGGATGTGACCACCGTCCGCGCTCTCGGCCGGAGGCCCGGCGGGGACCGTGAGTACGTGCGGGTCACGCTGGTGGAACAGCCGGCGCCCCCGCGGCCCGGACGATGGGACACCCCCCTCGCCGTCCGCGAGGTCAGGCACCCGGACACCGGCGAGGTCCTCGGATACGGCACCTACAACACCCGGGACTCGGCCCAGAACGACCGGTTCTACGCCGCGGTGCTGGAGCAGGACACCTATGAGGTGCGGGAGGTCACCCCGGAGGACGGGCAGGGACGCCTGGTCGCCGAGCCTGACGCACCATGGGCCCGCAGGACCGGCCGAACCGTGCTTTCCGCCGGGCACAGCGACGGCACCGTCCTCGCGGGCATGACAGCCTACGGGGAGAAACTGTTCTCCCCCGCCGAGTACGGCACCCACCACAGGGCCTTCTTCGAAGGCACCGGGTTCGTCGCCGGCCTGCTCCCGTGCGACATCTCCCTGCGGCGCCGGGGCGTGGAGACGGCGGCCCAGACGATGACCGACCACCTGGGAGCGGTGAGCGCCGACGGCGCCACGGTGGAGACCCGCTTCCGGAAGCAGGAGCCCATGAGGCTGTCCCTGCTGACCACCCCGGACGGTCCGCGTGCCGAGTTCCGATCCCACCCCCCGAGGCCGCTGACGGCGGCGGACGCGGCCGGCCGCGCGGGGGCGCGGGATCTTCCCGGGCACGCGGTCGACTTCGCGGCGTACTACGGCACGCCCGAGTGGGCGGAGGCCGTGCGGCGGTTCACGGACGGGCTGGGCCGGGCGCTGGCGGCCGATCCGCGACGGACGGAGGCCGCACGGGAGGCGGTCCGGCGGCTCTACGGGCGGCTGGCCGGGCTGAGCGGTCCGGATGCGGCCACCCGGAAGTTCTCCTTCCCCGCCCGCCTGGACGGTCTCTCCGAGGAGGAGAAGGCGGCGTGGCTGAGCGCGCCGCCGCCCGGCACGGGGCTGCCGGAGCTGATGGAGGTGCTGTACTCGGTGGTCCCGAGCAGGGCGTTCAGCACCACCGGCTCTGCGGGCCCGCTCTCCGCCCTGCTGGAATATCTCCGCGACACCGTCGGGTTGTCCGACGCCGACCTGCGGGAACTGGTGGTCTCGGTGCTGGCCTGGCGGCTGCCGGGGAACCGGGACGGCCTGGCCGATGTTCTGCGGCAGGCGCAGGAGGCGGGGGTCGGCGACTCCGTCGCCGAGCAGGCACTGCTGGTGGGCGAGGGCACGCACCTGTACGAGTGGGCGCTGTCGGGCCTGCCGCTGGGTGAGGTGCCCAGTGGACTCCGGGGCGGTCTGCTGCTGCCGCACCACCGGGTCTATCTGGAACGGCATCTGGAGTGGTTCACCGAACAGGCCGCGGCCGGGGGCCCTCCGCTGCCCGGCGAGGTGCGTGCGGCGCTGGAGGAGGCGCGCGGTCTGCTCGACGGCACGGTCGCCCCGCCGTCGGACGGGACCGCGCCGAACGCGGCGCACGTACTGGCGCTGCACCTGCTGGGCGGCTCCGACGGCCCGCTGCTGGACCGGGAGTTCACCGACGCCGGTCCGCTGAGCGGCGCCGCGGCGCTGGCACAGGAACTCGAAACCCTGGTCGACGAGGCGTTCGACTCCGGGAGCCTCCCCCTCCTGCTGCTGCGGGATACGGACTTCCGCGCCGCGGTGGAGGCGGGGGACCGGGAGCGGGCGCGGGACCGGGCGAAGGCACTGGCCCCCGGGATCTACGCGGAGATACCGGAGCACCTGGGGATGGCGGCAGGCGGCCTGGAGCGGCTGCCGGAGGCAGACGGTCCGGTCTGGCTGGCGCTGTCCGTGCCGGACGGGGAGACCACCGGTTTCGACGAGCTCGCACTGCCGGAATCTGGTGCCGTCCACCTGAGCGAGCAGGCGGCGCTGAACGCCCTGGGTGCCGCGGATGCCGGACCGGGGCGGCGGGTGGTGCTGGTGAAGGTGCCGGCCTCCTCGGCACGTGTGCTGCCGTTCTCCCCGGATCCGGATCCGGACCGGCGCAAGGCGTGGTACCCGCAGAGCGCGGCCCTGCGGGTGGTCTCCCGCCGGAAAGCCGGGGCCGACGGGATCGAACGGATCGAGGCGGTGGAGGCCGGACAGGCCGTGCGGGACGGCGGTCCGGCGGTGGCGAGGCTGCTGCCGTTCACCGCCCCGGACGAGCACGGCCTGGCGGACCTCACCCGGGGCATGAGCCTCCACCCGGACCCGGGAACGTCGGACGCCGCCCCGGCCGCCCCCGTCGGCTGGCACTCCCCGGACGGCCAGGGCACGGTCGTCACCGAGGGCGGTACCGGGAGCACCGCCGGCCCGGCAGCGCTGCCGGAGAAGCCGCGGACAGCGCTCTCGTCCGTCTACCGAACCGCGGACTGGTACCAGTTCGGCCGTACGTACGAGCGACACATCGGCAAGGTGCTGGCCGCGGACCCTCTCGTGCTCGCAGAGGTGCGGAAAGTCCTCGAGGAGCTGTCCGGCCAACTGGTCCTGGACATGGAGAAGAGGGGGATCAGTGCGGAGAAGGACCAGGAGGAGCTGCTTGCCGTGCTCCTCACGTCCAGGGACAGCCGGAATCTGAAGGAGGCGTTTGCCGAGGCCGAACGTCTGATGCTGGGCGAGGATGTTCCGCTGTCCGAGGTGATGGACGCCCTCTACCGCGTGACCACGGACAAGTACGTGGTGGATGTGCTGCGCGGGCTCTGGGGCAAGAGTTCGCGCAGGCACTCGGACGACCAGGTGATGCCAGGACCGGTCACCCGGCGGGTGAAGTACCCCGGGCCGTGGGTGATGGAGCGCAGCGAACGGGGACTGGTGATGGGCCAGTACCCGGCGGACCAGGTGGAGTGGTTGCTGCGGGTCTACCAGGCGCTGTCGTTCGACAGGCACCACCCGCTGCTCTTCCGTGAGGCGCTGATGGGCTGGCTCCTGACGCATGCCGATCCCGGGCAGCGGCAGACCCTGGCGGACATCTACGAGGCGTCCCACCGCGCGGGAGTGCGCGACGACAGGGAGCCGGAGATCTCGGAGCTGGACGGCGCGGACCTGTACGGGCTGACCGACTCCCTGGTCGATCCGGTCAGATGGCTGGGCAAACTTCCGCCGGAAGCAGCCGGGAACGTCGGCGTGACGTGGAGCGACCTGGTCCTTCCGCAGTGGGCGTGGTACGTCGACCACTCGAAGTGGATGAACTCCGAGCCCCTCGGCGCACTCCCGGCCATGGCCTCCATCAGTCGGCTGGCGCGTATCACCATGGGCGGGGAGAAGTCCCGGTACCTCACCGCCGAGGCCGGGCAGCTCCCGGAGAAAGCCGTCAGGGAAGCGGCGATGCGGTCGCTGACCCTGCGCCACCCCCACTCCACGCCGGGAGAGAACCTCTCCCTGGAGATGCTGCCTGCGCTGTATCTGAGCGGGCCGGACTACCGGCTGCTGAGCGCGGTGCTCCCGGACGGCTCCGTGGACCGGGAACGGCTCAGGGAAGTCGCCCGGAAGGTGGTAACGGAGGCGTTCGACTCCGGCACCCCGTGGTTCTCGCTGCCCCTGTTGTTCCTGGCGGACGACGGTTTCCGCACGGCCGTCCGCGCGGCTGGGCGAGTGTTCCACGCGGCCACCGGGGAGCTCCGGCAGCAGTGGAAGGACTACTTCACCACGCTGGCCCAGGACTTGGTGGACACATCGTTCAGCCCGGAGCTGCCCGTGCACCGGGAGATGGCGATGGCTGCGGTGGAGCGGCTGCCCGAGGAAATGTCCGCCGCCTGGTGGATCACGTACGAGGGCGCCTGGCAGCCGACCAGGTCGGAGGTGGTGGAGAAGCCGGCTCTGCATCAGGTGACGTCCGACTGGCAGCAAGTGATGCGTGCTGTGCGGCAGCCGGACACTTCGGGCCGGGGAGGGCGGCCGGTGGTGTGGGAGATCCTGGAATCCACCGCCCGGGATGTGACGCTCTTCGCCCGCAACCCTTACAGACGGCAACTGGTTTACCCGGAGTCGGTCTTCTTCCGGGTCATGGACGTCACCGTCAGCAGTGTCATCGACAGCACCGGTGTCCACGAGTACGTGCGCGTCACTGTGGTGGAGCAGGACGCACCGCTGGCGGAGGAGGTGTGGCGGCGCCCGGTCATGACCCAGGTGGTCCACCTCCGCGACACCGGCCAGGCCGTCGCCTACCGGAACTTCAACACCCGTGACGCCTACAAGAAGATTGTGGCCAGGCCCGTCAGGCTGAGTACCACCTACTTTTTCCAGAGCGCTCAGGCCCCGGGCACCCGGAGCACCTCCGACATCGGGCCCGAACTGGCCGCGCCCTGGTCGGAGGACGCCACGGTGTACGCCGCCGCGCACGGCACCGGGCACACCGTGACGGTGCAGACGCGGCGCGGGAGCATGCAGAAGACCCCCGTCGGTTACGGCAAGGCCGTACGGCGGATCATCGAGGCGACCAGACCGGGCGAGTTGCTGGACCTCGTGGTGGACTCGTGCTACATGGGTTCGGAGTACCGGGGCGAGCCTTCCGCGCTCCAGACAATCACTGATCACAGCAGGCAGCTCAGCGGCCACGCTTTCAACACGCTGGCCGTCACCAGGATGCGCGGCGGACGTTTCTCGATCGGTGGAAGGCTCGAGCCGGCCATTCGCCGACCGCGGCTGGTGTCGCGCGCAGGACGGCGACTGCCCGATGCCAGTGTGTGGGAGGAGGCCGCCCGGCGGTCGGCCGTACGGGACGTCCCCGGCCATGCCGCCGACTTCGCGGCCTACTACGGCACTCCCGAGTGGAGGAGTGTCGCGAAACGGTTCGAGGACGCGCTGGGACGGGCGCTGTCAGCCGATTCGCGGTGGCTGGAGAGTGCGCGCGGTGCGGTCAGGGCGCTCTACGAACATCTGGCCGGTCAGGACGGCAGTGATGCGGACCGGGCCGCGGAGAAGTTCCTCGCGCCTCCAGCGCCGGGGGACCCGCCCGCCTCCCCCCGGCAGCGGATGGAGCGGCTGCTCCGTCCCGCCGGTGAGTCGTCGCTGTCGGACCTGATGGCGGCCCTGTACCGCGCGACCCGTGGCTCGACAGCCCCCGCGGCTCCGCCCGGCGCGTCGGTGCGGGACGTCTTCCGCATGCTGGCGGGCTTCCGGGACGTTGCCGGTGTGTCCGAGAACGATCTGCGGAAGTTGCTGGTGTCGATGCTGGCCTGGCTGCTGCCGGGCAACAGCCACGGCCTGACCGACATCCTGGAGCAGGCGGTGATCGCCGATCTCGGGAAGAAGGCCGTCGAAGAGCAGCGGCTGCTCGCCATCGCCCCGGCGGAGCGGGCACTGCTGTACGGCCGGGGAACCCAGCCGTACGTATGGGCACTGACCCACCTGTTGACGGGAGATGTGCCCCAGGAGCTCCAGAGCGCTCTGAGGCTCCCCCACCATGTGCTCTACGAGGAGCGGCACCATACCTGGTCCGCAGGACTGATCGACGCGGGCGGGACAAGGCCCGCCGAGCTGTGGGCCGAGCTGGGCCGGCTCCACCAGGGCCTGATGGCCGGCTCCGGAACCGCCCCCGCGGCCTCGGCCCCCCGGGAGGAGGCGCTGGCGGCCTGGATGGCGGGTCACCCGGCCCGGCCGGAGAACCCGAGCCGCTCACCGCTGGCAGTGGTGGGCTGGGGGCATGTACTGGCGCTGTACCTGCTGGGCGGCCCTGACGGCGCTCTGCTGGACCGGCGTTTCACCGTCGTCGATCCGGAGTCCGGTACCGAGCTCCTGCTCCAGCGGCTGGGAACTGTGGTCGGCCACGGCGGTCACCCGTTTCTGCTGTGGCGGGACGAGGAATACCGCGACGCGGTGTTCCGGGGAGACACGCGCCGGGTGTGGCAGCGGGTCGAGGAGCTGGCCGACCGGCTGTACCGGGAGATCCCGGAGCACCTGGGAATGGCGGCGGAGGCGCTGGAGCGGCTGCCGGAGACGGGCGGTCCGGTGTGGCTGGCAGTGCCCGTGCCGGACCGGACCACCCGTTTCCAGGAGCTCACGGTGTCGGAGCTGGGGGTCGCCCATCTGAGCGAGGAGGCGGCTCTGGCCGCGCTCAGACTGGCGGGTGGATCCGGTGACCGCCGTACGTTGTTGGTCAAGGTGGAGGGTGCCGGGGCGCGGGACGTGTCACCGTTCTCCGCGTATCCGGAGCGGCGCGAGGCTCGCTTTCCGCAGGGCGCGCTGCTGCGGATCGTCTCCTTCGAGGACGACGGAACCGGCGGTGTGCTGCGGGCCGAGGCACGGAGGGCCGGACCGCTTCCGCCCGGTGACCCGAGCGTGGCGTGGTTCTCGCGGTTCACCGATCCGGACGAGCACGTCCTCGAGGACGACGAGAGCGACACGGAATCGTTGGAGAACGATGACGAGCAGCTGAAGCGACTCGTCGAGGACACCGCCGGGCTGACACTTGCGGAGGAGCTGGAAGCCGCCCCGGCCGCCCCCGTCGGCTGGCACTCCCCCGTCGGCAGGGACACCCGGGCATCGGGTACGGCGGGCGTGCGGAGCTGGAGGGGCGGGACGTTCGCCGATCCGCGGGTGTTCTCGGCGGGGCAGGGGGTTTTCCGGCCGCTGGAGGAGATCCGCCCCTATACCCGGGAGGGCGAATCTCCCGAGGGCAGGCTGCGGCCGCCGCGGCCGGAGGAGCAGGCCGCCCTGGAGCGTGTCTTCCCGGTCCAGGACGGGCGGTTCCAGCAGTACCCGGATCCGCGGAGCGGTAGCTACTCCTTCGCCGGGCCGATCAGGGCGTTGAACCGGGTGAACGTCCGCAACAACTTCGCCACCGACATGGGCGCGGCGGAGTGGGTGCGCCTGGTCAACGCACAGCGCGAGACCCGGGGTACGGAAGGCCGCCTCGACAACTGCATGGACGTCGCGCGCAGCGTGCTGGCGTCCTGGTACGGCGTTCCCACCGTGGCGGCCGCCACGGCCCAGGGCATCGAGGGCAGTGGAGGAAGGCTGACCTCCCGGTGGCTGGACGCCGGCTGGCGGAACCTGGGCGGCAACTCGGACGCCGCGTGGGCCTCGGTGCACCACACGCTGCGGTCCCGCGGTCACGGCTCGGCGGCGGTGGTGACCTTCCAGCGTCCCAACGGCAACGTGCACGCGGTCGTGGGAGTCAACCACGGGGACCAGGTGCTGTGGATCGACGGCCAGTACGGTCGGGTGGGCGAGCGGCCCCTGTACGAGGGCGTCGACTTCCGCTCGATCGAACTCGACCCGCAGGGCCGTCCCATCGACCGCAGGCCGACACCCGAGGAGATCACCCAGCAGACCACCTGGGCCGCGCAGAGCCAGAACGACTCGGGCCGGCCGGGCACCCAGATGTGGGCGGACCGGAGAAGGGCGGCCCAGCGGCACCGGGGGTGGGACTTCGACGTGCGGCGGTTCTTCTCCCGCCGGAACTATGTCGACGTGACGGTGCGGGTGGCATTGCGTCCCGGGCCGGGGGTGACCGCGTCCCAGGTGGAGGCGGTCCTCGACCGGCTGCGGGAGCAGGTGGAGGTGCTGTTCAACGCGCCCCGGCACCGGCTGCGGCTGCCGGACGGGGAGCGGCTGCTGCATGTGACCGTGCAGCCGGTGGACGACAACGACCCGGAGGGGGCGCACTGGAACGCCGAGGTGACGCTCGGCGGGACGGTCTCGGCCCGGACCCTGCCGGTGAACGCCGCGCCGGTGGAGCTGGCGCTCCAGTTGGGGCGGCGGCTGGGGCTGCGGGACATCGCGGCGAACGGCGCGGACCGGTCGGACCGGCAGTCGTGGAACCGGCTGCGGCAGGACTACCTGGCCCAGCTCGCCGGAACGATCAACGAGGCGGTGGCGGCCTCCGGCGGCTCGGGCAACTCCCAGCGCAGGCCCTCCGACAACAGCGACGAGTTCTCGCTGTTCCCGCCCGCCTTCGCGCCGGGCCCGTCCTCGGCCCCCGGCACCCGGGCCCCGCGGATGGTGACCCCGGCCGCCGCTCCGATCCCCCTGGATGCCTGGTGGTCCCGCCGAGCCGAGGCCGCACCCGCCTCGCTGTACACCGAGAGCTACGACCCGGCCCGCCGTCCGGACGCCCCGCGGCCGGACGGCCGCCGCGGACTGCTGTCCGGCCGCCAGAGTCTGATACGCGCCCGCATCCGCCGGATCCAGGCGGCGGACGGCCGGTGGGTGCGGGACCTGGAGATCGCCCTGCCGGTCCGGCCGGGCGAGGGTTTCACCGCGGAGGAGCTGCCCGCCTTCGAGGCCGAGGTGAACGCGCTGCTGAACCAGCGGGTCAACACCGGCTTCACCCTGCCGGCCTCCGGCGACCAACTGCACATGAGTGTCCGGCTGATCCACGCGCCCCACCACCGGCAGGCGGTGGAGATCTCCCGCACCGAGCGGCCCGGGCGTTCGGACCAACTGCACTTCCGGCTGCACACCGCTCCCGCCGACGGCGATGCCGACGCCGGCCCGCGGGCGGCGAACCGGCTGCTCGACGACAACACGGTCCTGCACGAACTGTTCCAGTACAGCGGCGTGCCGGACCGCTACTTCGACCCCGAGTCGCTGTACCGCAACCGCCCCGACAAGGCGTTCACCACCGGGGTGATGGCCGATCTGACCACCCCGGCCGACGGCCGGCTGCCCGCCGACTACCTGGCGGCGATCGAGAACGCCACCGACTCCGGCCCGGTGGTCCACGACCTGCCCCTGCCCGTCCCCGGTGACACCGTCCCGGCCGAGAAGTGGTCGCGGGAGCGGGCGCTGACGGTCTCCGCCCGCAAGGCCGGCCCGGTGACGGCACCGGCGCAGGACTCGCCGGTACCGGGCCCGTCGGTCCGGACCCCGTGGATCTACCTCTCCGAGCACGGTTCCGACCTCCCGCCGGTACCGCTCCACGCCGGGTCCGGCCCCGCCCCGGAGAAGCCCCGGTGGCACCTGCCGGCCTACCTGGAATCGATGAAGGCCGCCGGCACGACGACCTTCCACGACCTGACGGGCACCGACTGGATCGGGACGCAGATCGGGACGAGCACCGGGGGCGGTTCCCCGCAGGAGATCCTCACCGCTCTGAAGAAGACCCCCGAGACCTTCCTGAACCACGGCCGCTCCTTCCAGGTCAAGGGCCGCGACGGCTGGTACGACGTCACCGTGGCGATGAACCGCCACCCCGACGAACCGCGCCCGCTGATCACCGTGCTGGGCACGTCCTCCGCCCCGGCGGGCACCACCGCGGGCACCAAGGCGGAGGCGCACACGGCCGCCGTCGAGCGCACTTCCCTCGCGGTGACCGGTCGGGCCACCCAGGTCACCCGCGGCTGGGTACTGAGCGGCAACGGCTACTTCCTGGTCCCCATCCCCGACATCCCCGTCCCCGCCCTGGCGGGAGCGGCCCTCAACGTCAACTTCTCCCTCAGGCGGCACGTCACCACCCGCGCCGAGCAGCACACCAGCGGGCAGGTGCAGGTCCTGATCAGCGAGGACGGGACGGTGGAGGTCCCGCGCCGGGTGCAGTGGAACCTGCGGATCCAGAAGGCCGGGGTGCCGAACGCCAGGTCACTGAAGGGTGACGGACACGCGATCGCCAAGGTGCCGCTGGAGGAACTGGTACCCGAGAAGGAGCCGAGCAGGCTGGGACCGACCAGGCGGATCGACGCGGTCACCGCGCGGCGCATCGCCCTCGCGCCCAGCCTGCTGCCGCTGTGGGCCGACCCCGGAGCGCCCTACTCCGGCGGCAGAGGGGTGTTCGACGCCATCACGGCCCAGCTCCACCCCGCACTGGTCGGACCCGGCACGCGCGGCCGGTCGGACGCACACAGCGCGTCGAGGATCGACGTCTTCACCCGGGACCTGCCGCGGATGCTCACCGGCTGGACCCTCTCCGAGGACCTGGCCAGTTCCTGGGGCAAGAACACCGGCGGCTACCGCATCCGGGCGGCGGTCACGGAGATGACCCCGGTGATCCGCCGCCCCGGTACCGACAAGCAGAGCCTGGAAACCGGCTCACCCTCCTTCCCGACACTGGTCTCCCTGCAACTGGCGGCACGCAAGCACGCGGTCCAGGACGACGACGCCTACGGCGGGTCGGTCGAGCTGGGGCCGGGGGCCGGATTCGTCCTGCCGCCGGCCGGTCCCCGCGTCCGGTTCTTCCTCCAGCCGGGCCTGTCCCTCGCCCGGTCCCGCCGGTCGGTTCTGTCCCAGGAGGGAATGACGCTCCAGGGCGCGGCGATCGGCGGGGACCGGGTGCTGTACCTGGCACGGCTGCGGGTGGAGGTGGAGGGCACCGGCCCCACCTCCCCCCGGGTGCGGCGCGGACCGTCGGTGGTCCACGTCCGCGCGTGGCTGTACCTGCGCGCGCAGGAGGCGGCCGACCTGGGGCTGCCGCTGCCGCCGGGAATGGAGCCGAAACCGCTGTTCACCCACCCGGGCTTCGAACGGTGGCTGGCCGTGGGCCCCGCGGCCACCAGCACGGTGTGGTCCGGACTGGACACCGCGCCGCTGCTGGACCGTCTCATGCGGCTGTTCGCCGACGACGCGCGGCTCAAGGGGTTCCTCCCCGGCTTCGGCCGGCGCGACGAGGTCCCGGTGTGGCGCTCCTCCGAGAACGAGGGGAGGCGGATGCGCTCCAACCAGCGCGAGCTGGACAACAAGCTCTCCCCGGCGTACCTGTACAACCACCGCAAGGCGCTGCTGGGCGGCGGGGTCCACGTCCATCTGGTGCGCAAGGGCCCGCTCAGCACCGACCACGCCGTCGTGCGGGTGCGGGCCCGGCAGGAGGGCCCGAGCCGCTACCTGGGCGACGTGGACTCCTGGCAGCTGCTGTACGGGCCGGAGCTGACCAGCGAACTGCTGGCGGGGGACAACAGGCGGCGCGGCTTCTCGCTGCGGTTCCGGCTCAACAGCACGCTCGTCCCCGGCCACCTGTACCTCAACGGCACGTTCGGCGGCGCCTACTCCGGTGTCCGCGACGGGCAGGGCGGCACACTGCTCGGTACCGCCACCGGTTCCCTCACCGAGGGACAGGCTCCCGTCAGCGGGTTCGACACCGTGCTGAACCTGGAAGTCGACGTCACCCTGGTGAGCCGGCCCCGCGACTGGCGACGGGTGGCCACCCCCGGCTGGCCGGGCCGCCAGACCCCGGAGACGCGGCTCATCGCCAGCACTGGAGCCCTCTCCGACCGGAGTACGGCCGCCCTGAGCGTTCCCCCCGCCCCGGTACGGCTGACCTCGCCCACCTCGATGACCCGCTCCGGGCCGCAGCGGCCCGGGGACGCCCACCCGCCCGCCGCCGGGCGGCTTCCGTCGGCCGCACCCATCCCCGTACCCCCGCTGCGCGGTCTGAGCGACATGTACGAGACTGGGTGGGCGCCGCCGCGGCCGGGGGAGCGCAGGATCACCCAGTGGCTGCTGCTGGAGGACCCCGGGGTGGCCCGGTTCCTGTACGAGAGAGCACTTGAGCTGCTGGTCAGGGCCTCGGGCGGCGACGGAGCGCTGGGCACGCCGGGGCTGGAACCGGCGCGGAAGATCGAGGAGGTCTTCGGCCCGGACGCGATCGACGAGGGATTCGAGATCGCCGCCCACCATGTGTGGCTGGCGGACAACCTCCACTTCGACCGGCGTGTCTCCGATCTGCTGGGCGCGGTGGGAGTGCGCCTGCACGCGGTACGGCCCCGCATCCGCCATGTGGCCGGCGGCCCCCCGACCGACGAGGTGGCCATCGGCGGCCATCAGGCGGTCGGCAACCGGATGAGGGGCCCGTCGGCCTCGGCGGAGCTCTTCCTCGGCGGGGCAGGCTCTCTGGCGAAACTGGTGTGGCAGCTCGGCGGGACGGGCTACAACCGCACCTGGAGCTGGGCACGGGAGTTCTCCTCGGGTGTCTCGGCGAAGGTGAAGTACTCCACCTCCACCGAGCCCGGCGAGCGGATGGTGCTCGTACAGGCCGATCTGGACGTGCTGATGGCGGCGGAGGTCTCCGTCCGCGGCAGGACCCCGAAGCTGGAGACCTACGGCGGGAAGCTGCCCGGTGTGGTGTCGGTGTGGCTCTCCGAGACCCAGGTGCGCGAACTGGGCATGGCGGAGGAACTTGAGGAGTTCCTGGCCCGGCCCAGCCTGGAGACTTCCTCGTCCTTGCCGCCCGCGCCGCCCCTGCCGTCCACCGTCTCCACCGAACCGGCCGACTCCTCCGGGACGCCCGCGGAGGAGACCGACGGCGGTCCCGCGGAGACACCCGCCGACGAGACCACCGACGTCCCCGCCGGTCCGTCCGTCACCGCACCGGTCGACAAGGCCGCCGGCCTGCGCCTGGAGAACAACGGCGCGGTGATCTTCGCGGCGCTGGAGAAGACTCCCGATCTCAGCAGGCTGCTGCCCGCCCTGCGCACCGAACTGGCCCGGCTGCGCGGGCAGAAGTTCGCCGACCGCGTTCTGCCGCGTCACCTGGTGGCCGACCGGCACCGCAACACCCAGCGCCTGATGGCGGTCCTGAGCCGGGTCGGCTTCCGGGGACTGCAGGCCGGTGTGGCGGACGGCGGAGTGAAGGTGACGCTGTACGAACCGGACGGCAAGGTCGCCTACGTGGCCCGCCTCACCGGCCGGCGCGGCCCCGGCGTCTTCCACGGCCGCCCCACCGACCGCAAGTCCCTGATCTTCGCCGCCGAGGTCGGTACGGAGCGGTCCCGGGGCACGGTGCGCTCGGTGACCGACACCGCCAACGCGGCGGTCTTCGGTATCGGCGACGTCGCCGGCGACAAGGGGGGCACGATCCCCTACACCGCCGCGCTGCCGGTCGGCTCGACCGCCGCCAACGCACGCGTCGACTCCGTCAAGTACGGCTTCAAGAAGAAGCTGACCGCGTCGGCCGACGTTCCGGCGCTGTACATGCGCTCCTCCTTCACCGCGTCCCTGGAGCTGTTCAAGCCGGGCCAGGACGAGGACGGCGACCCGACCGCGGTCGTCCCACTGCCCGCGCCCGCGGAGGGCGAGGACGACCGCCGGTTGGTCCAGAGGATGCTGGAGTCCGACGTACGGGCGCTGGCCAGGATGCGGCCCGCCAGGGCACTGCCCGCCCCGGACTGGCAGTCCGCGGCCCGCACCCCGTCCCTCGCGCGGTGGCGGGGGAACGGTGCCCCGGTGCCGCCCGAGTCGCACGTCTTCTCCTTCGCGGGCACCCCCCAGGTCCAAGCCGGGCTGCGCCGGCTGCTGGCCGGGCTGAAGGCGTCGAAGGACTTCCACATGACCGGCACCGTGCCGTCGCTGACGGTGGACGACGCGCTGGCGACCGAGTGGATCACCAGCATGCTGCCGACGCTCGCCGCCGTGGGCGGCTCCCTGCCGGACCATCTCGTCTCCGGTCTGCCGAAGGGCAAGAAGCTCAGGCTCCAGGCCAACGCCCGCTTCACCAACGGGGAGATCCTGGGGGTGGGGGAGTCCATGACGTTCGAGTACACCCCCGGCGTCACCTCCGGCCACCCCCGGACGTCCGAGGAGACGGCCGCCACCGTCAACGCCGCGGTCGAGTCCGGCGGCTCGCCGCCGGCCGGCGGCGGCTGGCTGAACCCCGCCCCCAGCGCCGTACAGCAGCACATCGGCACCGGGAACCGCGCGCTGGCCCGCACGACGGTCTCCGAGTCCGCCCGGGTCTCCGGTGAACTGCCGATCACGGTGATCACCGAGGAGTCGGTGCTGGTGCAGTTCGACGTGGACCTGCGCCTGGAGACCGAACTCGAGGACTCCGCTGCCGACTCCTCCCGGATCCAGGAGGTCTCCGACGAGGACACCGCCACGAGCCGTCCCGCCGACGGCAAGTCGGCCACCACCTCGATCGGCAGCATCGAGATCCCGCTGCACGTCCCCATGGCGCTGCGCATGGCGCGCTCCTCCGCCGAACGACTGCTGGCGGACGGCCACATCGACGACCCCGGCCTCCATCTGGCCCCCCTGCTCGGCGAGACGGGCGCCGTGCTGGCCGCCACCGACGAGGAACTGTCCTTCGAACCCGGCCAGGCGCCCGAGCCGGCCGCAGAGGAGCTCCCCGCCCCCGTCGTGCCCGTCCTGCTGCCGCCGGGGTTCAACGACGCCGACGCGCGGCTGCTGCGGGCCTTCGACGCCGGGGACGCCTCCACCGCTCCCGCCGAGGGCGGCCCGGACCCGATGGCGGAGGCGATAGAGCAGGCCGTCGAGGACGGACTGGCCGACGGCTCCTTCACCTTCCCCACGCTGCTGACGCGGGACGCGGAGTTCGACGGGCTGGTGGCCGAGGGGATCAGCGCGCTCGCGGAGAGCCTCGACGGCGGGGAGTGGCTGGGAGAGATCCGGGAGGCGCTGCTGGACCGGGCCACGGACCTGACCGGAGACGTGCACGGCCGGATCACCGAGGCACTGGGCGCGGAGGAGACGACGGAGCCCGGCGGCGAGGGCTTCCAGGACCGGCAGCGGGACGAGGAGCGGCACGACCAGCCCCAGGAGAACGACCAGATCCAGGACCAGCCCCAGAACCAGGAGGAACCGCCGCGGGAGGACCCGCCCGAGGCACCCTGGTACCTGGAGCACGGCGCGCTCGGCCACGCCTTCACACAGCGCGCCGACATGCCCTCCTGGGTCCTGGCACCGCGGGCCGTGGCCGAGGACTGGGCCGACGCCGTCCTCGACGGCCTGCGTGCCCACGCCGCTCCGGGCGACGAGGCACTGTACGCGCCACTGCGGACCGCGCTGGTCGACCTGCTGCTCACCACCGACCCCAAGCAGTGGAACGAACTGCTGGCCAAGGGCCGGATGTTGGTCGCGGACGGCCGCCTGGTGTGGCTGCGCCCCCAGGTGCGCGACCCGCGTCCGCAGGCCAGGAAGGCCCCCGGGGCGGTGCGCGACTACTCGGTGGGCTTCGCGGCGACGGCCACCGGCGGGGAGAGGTCGCGGGACGTCGCGCACGGCTTCGAGTCGGCCCTGACGACCGCCATCAACACCGCCTCCAGGGCGGCCTCCGTGCTCCTGCTGGGCCTGCCCAGCATCAGCGCGCAGGTGTCCCGCAAGAAGGTCCGCAAGTGGAAGCGCGACGTGGTCTCCGGCCGCAAGCTGTTCATCAGCGACACCACGGGCTTCGACGCCGGCGTGGAGGTGCGGGTCTTCGTCGACGGCCAGGAGCGCCGCCACGGCGTGGTCACCCCCCGCGAGCTGGGCGTCGGACTGCCCGCCGACTACTCCGTCCCCGGCGCCCCGCGCCCGGACGACAACGTCCCCGAACCCCCTGCCGCACCGCGGCGGGAGGGGGACGCCGAGGGGCCCTTCCAGACGCCCACACGGGCGAAGATCACCCTCAACGCCCTTGAGGTGACGGACATCGTCGCCCAGTTGCAGGGCGCCCTGCGCGCGGCGGGCCTGAGCGCCGACGCCGCCCTGAAGGCCACGGCGCAGGCGCAGGCCACGATCAACGAGCGGTCCCTGCTCAACCGCAGCCGCTGGCTGCTCACCAGCGGCGACCTGACCAACCCCGTCCACATCGCGACCGTGGCGGCCAAGTCCTTCCGCGGCCACTTCCACATCCACGCCCAGATCGAGTCCGTCCAGTACCTGGGAACGACCGAGGGCGTGGGTATCCGCGACGACATGGGCGGCGGCCTGTCGTCGGAGCAGAAGAAGGACGGCGGCACCAAGGCCGGTGCGGCCTTCCTGGCCAACCTCCTGGGCGGCACCAAGGACGGCGACATCGCCGACGGCTTCTTCCCCGCCTTCGGGCCCAAGGCCACCTCCGAGCGCTCCGACGGTCACTCCCTCAACACCCAGGGGCAGTTGCACACCGTTCTGAACACCAAGGCCGATCAGGCCCGCTACCGCAGTCGGCTGCGTCTGACGGTGACCACCAGCTCCACCAGCCACACCGTCGCCCCGGCCACCGGCTCCGTCACCGGCGAGCTCGGCATGCCGCTGCGGGAGGCGGGCGACTTCGAACACCGCCTGCTGGGCGCGGTGGTCACCCCCGCCCTGCTGCACCTGCGCGGTCAGCTCCCGCCCGGTCCGGTGGCCGCCCAGCCGTGGGTCCGCGCGCTGCTGCGGGCCTCGGACACGGCCCCGGTCCGTACCACCACCCGTCCCCCGCGCCTGGACCTCCCCCTGCCGCCTCCGCACCCCCGCGAGCCCCTGGCGCTGGCCACCCGGAAGGGACAGGGCCTGGGCATGCTCAGCAATCTGCCCGGTTCGGAGCTGGTCCTCGAACAACTGCGCTGGGCGATCCGGAACGACCTCGGGGACAAGGCCGGCAAGGCCGACTGGACGGTGGCCGACAAGGACCTGCTGACGTTCTTCGGCACCCCGGCGCTGGAGTCCGACCTGCCGACCCTGCTCCACGGCATCGCGCACACCGTCACCGTCGGCGGACGCACCTACCGGGCCGGAGTCCGCGGGCACCTGCAGGAACGGCTGGAGGACGCCTCCTCCACCTACCCGCGCACGGTCAACGCCCGGGCGGCCTCGGCCCGCAAGGCCGCCGGCCACCTCAAGCGCAAGTGGGCCTGGGAGGTCGGTTTCGGCGGCGGGGCGCGGCTGTCGATCCGCGACTGGTTCCGCGTCCAGCTCGGAATGTTCCGCCTGATCGGCAGCGGCGGGAAGGACGTCAGCCACGAGCTGTCCGGCAGCGTCAAGAGCTACCGTCGCACCGAGACCACCAAGGACGTCGACGAGCACGGCTACAACATCGTCTACGAGCTGTTCCTCCACCCCGACCCGGACAACTCAGACAGCACCCCCACCACCTGGTGGATCGACCGGCCCGGGGAGAACATCACCCTGGTCGACGTCCCCCACCAGCACGTGCCCGCCAGGCCTCTGACCGCGGCCCAGCTCCGTGCCGCCGGGCAGTGGGCCGTCAGCAGCATCGTGCCCGGGGCCGACGCGCCGCAGGTGGCCTTCGAGCAGGGCGGCACCTCGGGCGTCTACCCGGCCTTCTTCACCATGCCGCAACTGGCGACCCTGGCGGCCTTCCTGCACGCCCGGATCAACGGCATGCCGGAGGAGGAGGCCAGGAAGTGGTCCGAGGACTGGAAGAACTGGCCCGACGACATCCGCAACGACACCACGCCCACCGAACTGGCCAACCAGTTCGGCGCCCTGGTCGGCGCCGCGGGCTGGGTGATCGACCTGCCCGACCGCGACGGGCACAAGCAGGCCGTCCGGTTGCGGCTGCGAGCCCTGAACCCCACCGACCTGGGGCTGACGCCCGCCGAGGACGGCACGGAGATCGAGCACTACCTGCAGGCGGCCGACCACCACCAGCTGGGCGTGGAGTACAACGAGGGCCTGGAGTTCGCCGGTTCGGCCGGTCCGCAGTTCCTCCTGGGAAGCGACGCCGCCCAGGAACAGGACGAGGGCGACGAGGAAGGCCACGGCGCACCGGCGCGGGAGGAGAAGGGCAAGGGACCCGGCGGCCGCTTCATCCTCGCCTTCCTCTTCGGACGCCAGCACAAGTGGGGTCAGAGCAGCAAGCAGAAGTCCGGCAACATCACCATCACCCGGGCCACCTACGGCGGTGTCACCCACACCGTGCGCACCACCCCGGTCTTCGAGGTCACCGCCATGCGGTGGATGGGGGACACCTGGAAGGAGACCACCCGCCACCTGGCGGTGCGCGACGCCCTGGACCTGCTGGTGCCCGAGCGCCGCATGGAGGACCTCATGCCCGGCGCCGCGCCCGCCCCGCGGGAGCGGTCGGAACCCCGCACCGTGGCCTATCCGGCCATGCTCCCCGGCATCGCCCACCCCGAGCTGCTCAAGGCCGACGACGTCCTGCCCGCGATCCTGTCCCTGCTGCGCGCCCGCGGCGTCCTGCGCAAGGAAGGGGACGGCGGGAACCGACCGAACCTGCTGATGCGCACGCTGGCCGACACCTACTCCTCCGAGCGGATGGAAGCCCGGCACTCCTCCCTGATCACCTCCGGGATACGGCGCTGGATACCCCTCCCCGGCCTGTTCGGCGCCACCCGCTACCTGTGGATCAAGGTCACCGCCGTCCCCCAGCCCGCCACCGACGACCGGCCGCGTCCCGACGTCACGTTGACCCTGCGCAGTGAGGGAATCACCGAGGAGGAGACCGAGGACTCCGTCACCGACCGCCTCCACGGCGGCTTCCACTTCAGCACCCGCGGCGGCGTCGGCGGTGAGCACGGCGGTGCCGAGTTCGGCGCCGGCTACGAGTCCAAGACCTCCCGGGGCCAGGGGGAGGCCCGCGAGATCAAGGACATCTACCGCACCGCGCCCAAGGACACCGCCCACGAGTTCACCCACCCGATGGTGTTCCGCATCGAGATGGGAATGAGCACCCGGCCGCCCGCGATCGTCGAACTGCCCGTACGCGGAGCCAAGTGGGCCTTGTTCACCCTCGGGCGGAAGCTGGGCACCAACACCCTGCACCGGCTGTGGGAGACCCACCGCCCCTGGACGTGGCACGAGGACAGCGCCGCTGGCGGCTCCCCGGTGACGGGAACGGCACGGCTGCTGGTGCCCCAGCACCTGACCGTCCCGGCCGGAACCGGAGCCGGGACCGTGACCGACGCGGAGGTCGAGAGCGTCGCGGCCCACCTGCCTGCCTCCCCCGGCACCAACCCGCGCTGGGAGCGCACCACCAAGGCCAACCGCCACGCCCCGGCCCCCATGACCGGCACCCCGCCGCGGGAACTGGTCGACAACCTTCACCCCTGGGCGGTCCCGGCCGCCGCGGCCGTCCAGCGCTGGGCCCCGCTGGCCGTCCGCCGCTATGCCAAGGACAAGGCCCCGGACCTCACCGGCGGTCGGCCTCCGCGCACGGCCGGCCTGCTGAACGACCTGACGAGGCCGACGTTCGAGCACTACACCGACGAGGGCATGCTGAAGGCGAACATCGCTCCGCTGCTGCTCGGCGCCTACCCGGTCCCGGTGGGAGACGACACCGTCCTGGTGGGCCTTGAGCTGACCGCCGCCCACCCGCTGCTGCCCGAGGCCGTGGCCAGGTTCAAGGCCCGCCGCTACCAGCAGGACGACCAGGCCCCGAGCAGCAGCCGCGAGAAGGCCTCGGGCTGGTCACTGGCCTTCGGCCCCGAAGGCGGCGACTCCCACGACAACGGCCACCTCATCGAGCGGAACCCGATCGAGCTCATCGCGTTCGAGGACGGCGAGAAGCACGAATACAAGGTCGCCGAGACCGACGAGAGCAACAAGGAGGGGACCCGCCACTTCCGCCACTTCGCCTTCGACGCGCGGCTGGTCCTCCACGGCCCCGGCGGGACCGTCCGGCTGGACGTGGACCACGCCCTGTTCGGGAAACTGCCGCTGGCCGAGGACGGCAGGACCCTCGACGGCGGGCTGCAGGACGCGCTCCAGCCCCTGCTGGACGCCGCTCGTGCCACCACTTCCTCCCCCATGCCCACGATCGAGGAGGTCGACGAGACCGACGGAACCGGGGAGCCGGCGGAGACGACCGTCGGGCAGGCCGGACCGTCCGCTGTCTCCCCGCCCCAGAGCGAGTCGGCGCCGGTCTTTCCGGAGTCGGGGGTGTGGAACAGTCCCGGCACCGGCAGTGATGCCCACTCCTACGACGGCAGTGACGCCGACAGCGACAGCGAGACGTCGTCGGTGGCACCCGACACCGACTGGACAGAGCTGCTGAACTACGCCTTGGGCGTTCAGCCGGATGACGCGGGCTTCGACGCCTTCGCCGCCGGATTCGACGTTCTGGATGCGGCGCGGGCCGCGGACGGTGAGCTCTCCGGCCGTCCGCTGGATTTCGATGTGCTGGGGGAGATGGCTCGCAGGGTGCTCCACCTGTCCGGTGGACAGAAGCTCACCCGCGACCATCTGTGGAAGCTCTACGACGTCGCGGTCCAGGCTGCGGAGGCCGGCCGGGCGGGGAGTGTGGCGGCGCTGGCGGCGTTCCATCTCGACCGTTACCTCGGGGTGCTTTCGGGACCGGATGGTGTGGACACCCCAGCCGGACGGCTCCCGGGGCGCAACTGGCTCGGCCCGGCGTACGGTTCCCTGGACCTGGACCAGGTCGGTGTCCTCGATGGCAACACGCTGAGGCTGGAGGGTGCCAAGTGGGCCGGTGAGCGTCCGTATGTGCTGCTGGCGAACGGGGACCACCGGACCGTCACCGTGACCGGTCCCAGTGGCGTGTACCGGGTGGGGGCGGAGGAGCTGGCGGAGCTGCTCCGGCACGACCCGGCGATGCCGCCGGATGGTCCGGTGGTGTTCCTGGTTGGCCGCGCGGGGGCGCGGGGTCTGGAGTTGCCCCGGCTGGTGGCCGACCGGCTGGGCGGTACGAACCGCACGGTGTGGACCACCGACGGCGACATCGCTTTCAATCGTGCCCCGGGCAGGAGCGCCCTCCGTCCACTGCTGCACCGTCACAGCTCCGAGAAGGAGAAGGTCCCGGTAGGCAAGTGGATTCCCAGCAGGCCCGGTTATGTCCTTCCGCCGGGCACGGCACCGGGGTCCTTCACCACGGTGGACGGCCAGGTGTACCCGGACAGCCGGCTGATGCGGTACACGCTGCTCACCGAGGACGGCACGGATATCCACGGCTGGGCCAGCCACAGCGCCGAAGACATGGCCAAGAGGGAGAAGGGCTACTCCTACCTGTCTTCTGTGCGGCACTGGCGCCGGTACTACGAGCACCGGAAGGCCCTTGGTCCTCTCCATGATCTGGAGAGCCCGGAGATCGGGTACTCGGTGGCCGGCCACGGCAGCACGACGGACGTCGTGTTGTGCCTGGACGACGGCACCAAGGTGCTGGTGGATCACGGGGAGCTGGGCGGGATCATGCGGCGCAGGCCCAGTTTCCGGAAGCTGCGGGCGGGCCAGGCCGTGCAGGTGCAATTCTGCCAGGCGGGCGGGCTGGCAGCGGGCGGTGACCCGCTGGTCGTACCCCGCAACGGCCAGAAGACGGCCAACGCCACCGGAGAGGTGATACGCGCCACGCCCGCATCGGTCGGTCTCAAAGAACCGTACCGCGGGGATCCGGCGGTGCTGTGGCTGTGGAGCTACAGCGATGTCCCCGAGGCGGTTCCGCGGGTGTTCCACCCGGAGCCGTTCGGGGAGAGGCTGCTGGAACTGGCGGACCAGTACCTGGGGTTGGGCCACTTGCCGCCGGCGGAGCGGCAGGAGCGGGTTCTGCGCATGGTGCGCGCCGTCAGCGAGGTCTTCGGTGTCCGTGCCGAGTCCGAGCCGCGGTTGCTGGATGCGTTCGGCAGGCTGGAGCGGATGCGGCTGGCCGATCCGGCCTACGCCGGTGACCGAAGCGGTCCGCTGACCTGGGCGCTGCTGGTGGAGATCGCCGGGCAGTACGAGTCCCGGCAGGGGCACGGTCCGGGGAGCCGGTCCGAGCTGGTGGTGGTGCGTGAGCTGCTGGGCAAGGCGCTGGACTCGCGGGCCGATGCTCCGGGGCTGACGCTCACCCAGTTCATTGAGCAGTCCGCGGCTCTTGCCGGGCCCGCCGATCCGCTGCCCGCCGCCCTGGACCCGGCTGCCTGGGACGACGGCCCGCTGCCGGGCGGGCGGAGTGCTCAGCCTCCGTCTGCCCAGCCTTCGGGGGAGGAGCGGGCCGGGCAGTCCGGCCCGTCCGGTACGTCCCGGGAGGAGAGCGAACCGGCGCGGGTCTTCCCGGAGTCGGGGGCGTGGAACAGCCCTGCCGGTGATGCGGGAGAAGGCGGAGCACCGGCGGATTCCGGGCCCGCCGACGTCCGTTCGGAACAGATCCGGGAGGCTGCCGCACCGGAAACCCCGGATTCGCCGTGGATCCAGGACAAGGAACTTCCTGCGCTGAGCATCCTCAAGAGGCCGACGACATTCAAGCTGAGTGACGTAGAGTTTGATGTGATGACCGACGGCGATGGAAAGTCCATCGGCGTTTACTTCCCCAGTAAGCCGCGCGACACGTGGATGGTTGAGTGGTGGAGTCGGCGGACCACCGAACGGCCTGTGGTGGCTTACCAGGTGTTGAGTCCGCCCTCCTACCCCAAGCTTCACTGGCGTGAGGGCGGCCTCGGTGAGATTCCGGTGTTCGTCTTCCTGCATGCGGACCCCGAGACTTTCAGGATAAAAACCAAAAGCGGGCGGAGTCTCCGAGTGGACGGGGAAACTCTGGCCGAGATGTGCCTCAGCAACCGGCATTTCCTGAGGATCCTGGAAGAGAATCCTGATTCCTTGGTGGCGCTACTGGCCTGTGAATCAGGAAAGGAGAGCAGGCCCGGCGGAGGCGGGCACGACTTCGGTGCAAGACTGAAGAGACAAGGTCACCCCAGGGATGTCCACGCCCCGACCGAAACGATAAACATCGTTCCGCACTTCGCGGGCATCAACGTCGACAACGGTGGCCGATTCGTCAAGGTCGCAGAGAGGGAATCCGCCGACGACACCTCCCGGACAAACTCCCACATGAGGGATGTCCACGGATCTGTGAGCACAGCGGATGCCAGGAACACACCGGAGGCGAACCCCCTTGATACGGAAGTCCCGTCCGGCATTCCGCCGAGCCAGAGTGAGCTGGTGCCGGTCTTTCCGGGGTCGGAGGCGGCGTCGAACAGTCCTGCCGGTGAAGTGGAAGAGGGCGGGGAGGCGGCCGCGCTGCTGGCTTCCTTGACGGAAGGTGACCTCGGGAACCGTCGGCTCACCGACGCGGCCTGGAGTGCCATGCGGGAGCCGCTGCGGCTGTACTACTCGAATACCGGCAACGTGACCGAGGACCGTTTCGCGGAGATGGAGGACGCCCACCGCAGATGGATCAGCGGCATGCTGTGGTACCTGAGCAACCCCGGCCGGGGCTGGCGCGACATACCCGCGGCGTACGGGAGCGGCGCGATCATCCGCGAGACCATGGGGAACTGGGTCAGGAACGGTGTCTGGGCGGAGATGCTGGCTGCTGCGGGGGTGGACCGGGCCGCGGCTCAGGGCGCCGGGCTGCTGCGGGTGAACACGCGGGCCCGTGGCGTCGGCGGTGTGGAGGAGCCTTTGGTCCCGCTGCTGGACGGTGAGGGACGTCTGAAGGAGGCCGCCTGGCGGGCGATGGAGCTCTATCTGCTGGCTCGCGAGGTCCGGGCCTCCCCACGTGGGGAGCTCAACGCGCTGGTTCACCACCTCGCCACCGGAGTACCGGTCGCGGAGGCGGGGCCGAGGTACAGGGTGGACCCCCGCACCGTCTCCCACCTGGGTGTGCGGCTGGGCGAGCCGGGGATCGAGATCGTCAAGGAGTGGATCGGCGGGCGCCGGGAGAGCATCGGTCCGGACGGGGACTGGCGGCCCCTGTCGGAATCGGAGATTGGAGAACTGGCCCCCCTGCTGCTCGACGCCGAGCAGACTGAAAAAGTCCGGGCGCTGCGTGACGTGGTCGGTGAACTCATCGCCTCCGGCGAGAGACCCGGATACACATCTGCCTCCCACGCCCCCCTTCGGGACGGGGGGCGGTATGACCTGTGGAACGGCCTGACGGCTGCCGCGTTGCGGGCGGTGTCCGCCGAGTCGCGGGAGGGGCCGGGTGGTGGCGGCGAGGGGGCCGGGCAGGAGTCTCCCGGTCTCACCGTCCGTTCCTGGCTGCGGCTGAGGACGTGGCTGCAGGCGCGGGGCGAGCACGCGGACCTGGATGTCTTCCATGTGCTGGATTCCCTGGTGGGATACGGCAAGAGTCCTGAGACACGGCCGCGGGACCTCTCGGCCCTCCCCGACCAGACCCTGGAACACCTCCGCCGCTGGAAGGACAACGGGACCTGGGAGGCCCTCAGGAAGCGCAAGGTCGGCAGCCATCTCGCGTGGCTCGACGAGCTCTCCACCAGGGGCCTGCCGGAGGAGCCGGGAGCGTCCGTGTCCGGTGCGGACGCTCTCGCGCCGGTGGACTTCTCCTTCCTGGAGAACGATCTGGGTCTCGAGGACTTCTCGATGGGCCTGAACTGGGCCGTTGAATTCCAGCAGGGCCCCGGTTCGTTCGGGCAGGACGACGGCGACATCGTCATGGAGGATCAGGAGGCCGCAGATACCGCGGCAGCGTCCATGCCTTCCGGCGACATCCCCCGGCAGGCGGCGCAGGAGGACGTCGACCCGTTCGTCCCGTTCGATCAGTTGGATTCGTTCGGCCAGTGGGAGTTCGGTGATGTCCCGGCCACCTGGGGGGAGGATGCCGGGATCGGTTTCCCGTGGGAGGGCATGGGAGAGAGTCAGGACCCGCTCGCCGGTGGTATGGGTGTCGGCGACTTCGGGTTCATGGGGCCGGATGGGCTTCCGCAACATGGGCTTGGTGGTGACGGAGCGGTCGACGGGACCGGCGTGCCGGGGAACGTGGACGAGTTCGATCAGTTCGACTTGGATGAACTGGACCGGACTTTGGCCGCCCTGGGGGAGGATGCCGGGATCGGTTCCCCGTGGGAGGGCATGGGAGAGGGCCAAGCCCCGTCCGACGTGCGGACCGCGGACACGGATGCCGCACCTCATGACGGAGAGATGGACCTCGATCCCCAGGACCGGCAGGAAACCAGCCCCCCGGCAGTGCCCGGCGCGCGGCCAGCTCTGCCCGACAACCCGGGTGGACGGCGCGGAAAGCTGTTCGAGCGGTTGCGCGGGAGCTTCGCGGGGCTTGATCTGGGCGCTGTGGTGGGGGAGGACGAGCAGATCACCGATGAGGTGTGGGCGGCGGTGGAGCCGGTTCTGCTGGCGCGCCGTAGGGCGAACAGGGCGAACACCTCGCGCGCTGACGAGGACAACAGACCTCTTGAGGACAGGAAGGTTCTCGGCGGACTGGTGTGGCTGGCCCGCCACGGTGGTCCCTCGACCGACATTCCCAACCGGTACGGCGCGAGCGAGGAGATCGAGAAGCGCTTCCGGAAATGGCAGAGGGAAAGGGTGTGGAGATGGCAGGAAGAAGGGGTGAGGAGATGGCAGGAGGCAGGGGTGTGGTCGGCGCTGGTGGAGGCCATGGAAGGTGCCGTCGGTGGTTCTTCGGGCCAGGGGGTCGCGGACATCGAGGAGGATGACGACGAGGCGTCGATCCACTCGGTGTACAGCTCGGATTCGGAAGACTCCCTCGATGAGGACTTCGCCAGTTCCTCCGACGGGGGATCGGTTCAGGATCTGGACATGGCGGATGGTCCGGCCGGGGCGCCGGCTTCCGTCGCCGTGCCTGCCGGTTCCTCCGGCCAGGAGGACGACGGGGAGACCGGCCTTCCGGCAGCGTCCGGTGCGCAGCCGGGCCCGCCCGACACGTCGCGGGGATCGTACGGAGGGCCGCTCGAGCGGTTGCGGGGGAGTCTCGACGGGCTTGATCTGGATGTTCTGGTGGGGGAGGACGAGCGGATCACCGATGGGGTGTGGGCGGCGGTGGAGCCGGTTCTGCTGGCGCGCCGTATGGCGAAGAGGAAGAACACCTCGCGCCTTAACGAGGACGACAGAATTCTCGGGGCGCAGAGGGAGGCCCTTGGCGGGCTGGTGTGGCTGGTCCGCAAGGGTGGTCGCTGGTCCAGCATTCCCGAGCGGTACGGCAAACACAACAGCATCCAGAAGAGCTTCCAGATATGGCAGGAGGAAGGGGTGTGGTCGGCGCTGGTGGAGGCCATGGCGGTTTCCTCTGGACAGGCGTCTTCCTCCGAGCAGAGAGAACGGGAACAGGGAGAGGGGGCGGCCGGACCGCTTCCTCGGGTCGGTACGGGCCGGGGCAAGTATGGAGGTCCGTTCGAGCGGTTGCGGGGGAGTCTCGACGGGCTTGATCTGGATGTTCTGGTGGGGGAGGACGAGCGGATCACCGATGGGGTGTGGGCGGCGGTGGAGCCGGTTCTGCTGGCGCACCGTAGGGCGAACAGGAAGAACGCCTCGCGCCTTGGTAAGGGCGACAAAATTCTCATAGCGGACAGAAAGGTTCTCGATGGGCTGGTATGGCTGGCCCGCAACGGCGGTGCCTGGACCAGCATCCCCGAGCAGTACGGCACGGCCAGGAACATCCGGGCGCGCTTCCAGGGATGGCAGGAGGCAGGGGTGTGGTCGGCGCTGGTGGAGGCCATGAAAGGTGTCGTCGGTGGTTCTTCGGGCTAGGCGGCGCGGATATCGAGGAGGATGACGACGAGGCGCCGATCCACTCGGTGTACAGCTCGGATTCGGAAGACTCCCTCGATGAGGACTTCGCCAGTTCCTCCGACGGGGGATCGGTTCAGGATCTGGACATGGCGGATGGTCCGGCCTGGACGTCGGTTTCCGTCGCCATGCCTGCCGGTTCCTCCGGCCAGGAGGACGGCGGGGAGGACTCCTCTTCCCGGAACAGGCCCTGAGGGAGCGGGTGCTCGGTGATGCCGAGGAACTCGTCCGGTGGATCGACGGCCGAGGGCTCCCGTCGGCGGACTGTACCCGGCGGGCAGGGCACCGCGCCGGATACTCGACCGCTCTGCCGGCCGCGCCCGGAGGCAGCAGTCCGGAGAGCAGTGAGAGAACGGCAGAGGGCAGTGAGAAGAGGAAGCACCGCATGAACGACGAAGACGCCGACCGAGTGACCTCGGCGCTGCTGGGCCAGGCGGCGAAGGAGCCGGTGGGGCAGCACCGTTCCGCCGACGCGTCGGCGAAGGACCGGGAAAGCCGGGAGCGGGACGCCGCCGTACCCGCCGGGGGTGACGGCCGGGACCGGGCGGTGACCGGAGAGGCGCCGCCCTCGGCGGACACGGCACCGGGGGAGGAAGCGTCCGATGGGGGTGCCCGGCCCGCGCCGGAGGGAATGCTGCCCGAGGGCGGGCTCCGGTCCTTCTCGGCGGAGGAACCGCCGGAGGAGGACATCCCGCCCCCGCCGCACATCGTCGAGCTGGCCCGGGTCGCCCCCGGAAACGCCTTCTTCATCACCGATCCCACCTGGCAGGGCGAGGGCACTCCGCCGGCCTGGGCGGTCGTCGGCCGGTGGAACAGCGACGAACGCGGTGAGGTCACGGGCTGGGAGGACAACGACGAGTACCGGCCGTCCCCGCGGGCGCTGGGCTGGCCGCGGCCCGCCGACGAGGCCGATGCCGCGGCCCAGTTGGCCGTGACCGGCTACGGCCCCATGGCGGACGTGCCGCGCGCGCTGGCCGCCGTCGCCGAGGTCGCCGTCATCCTGGAGGACGACGGCACACCGGCGCTCGCCACCGTCCCGGACGGGACCACCGCCGTCCCGGTCTTCACCGTGCCGCCCCGCCAGGCCGCCGCCGATCCGGCCGACGCCGACCTGCCCGCCCACCGGACGGTGCCCGTGGCGGACCTGCCCGGCGTGGTGGGGGAGCGGCCGCTGCTGTACCTCAGCACCACCGCTCCGGTGAGCGTCGTGGTCGAGGTGGACGACGTGCTGGCCGGGGACGGCGGACAGACGGTGCCCACCGCGGCGGACACCCCCGCCCCGCCGGATGTCCCGGCGTCCCGGCAGGCAGCCGGGACATGAACCATCCGAGTACGCCCCGTGGCCGTCCGTGGGCGGTGTGTGCGGGAGCACGGCGCGTGCTGCGCGGGCCCGGAAGGCGTGGCTAAGATGTCTGCGCAGTGGGGCCTCGATGCGGGGTCCGGCCCGGAGCGGGCCGGTACCCGGCACAGTTCACCCGACCGGCCGCGGACGGCACTCCGCCGGCCGGGAGTCGTGAGCGGCATCGACGGCCGGGTCGTCAGCGACGGTCCTTCCGCCACGCCCGTGCGGCGCGGCAGGGGACCGGGCACGGCCGGTGCGTCCGTGGGCGGACGTGAACCGGTCGGCGGGCGCCGACGTGACATTTCACGGACAGCGCCGCAACCGCAGGAGAACACCGCAACACGGCACCCGCCGCCGTTCGGGCGCGTACTCGCCTCCCCGTTCACCGGTCACAGGCCTCTCCCCGTCGCACCGCATCCGCATGCGACACCGGGCAAGGGCCGCGGAACCGGTCCACCGGAACGGTGAGCACGTCCTCGTGAGGGCGGTGGGCCGGGTGACGACCCACCACTGAGCTGAGGACGACGATGAGCGAGAGCACCACCGGCGACAGCGCCGTTCCCGAGGCGGAGTCCGGCCCGGCGGCGGACGAGAGCGGCACGGGCACCCCCGAGACCCCCGAAGCCACCGACTCCCGGATCGCCGGTGCCGATGAGAACACCCCGCCCGTTCCCGACGAGATCCGCGAGGCGGCCAGGCTCGCCCCCGACCACTGGCTGGGCATGGTCGACCCCACCTGGTCGGGCGAGGGCGAGCCGCCGGAGTGGGCGACGGTCGGCCGCTGGCGCTCCAGCCCCGAGGGCGAGATCGTCGAGTGGCAGGACAACCCCGAGTACCGGCCCTCCCCCCGCGCCCTCGGCTGGCCCGAGCCGGAGGACGAGGTGGACCAGGCCGTGCAGCTGGCCGCCACCGGCTACGGCCCCGGCGAGGCGGTGACCAGGGAACTGGCCGACTACGAGGTGGCGGTCCTCACCGCCCCCGGCGGCGGCCTGCTGTCGGTCACCACCCCCGACGGCGCCGCGGCCGTCCCGCTCTACACCTCGCCGGTGTACCTGCACACCTCCGGCCGGTTCGGTTTCGAACTGATGCGGGTCGACAGGGAGTTTCTGGACCAGGTGCCCGAGGGCCACCTGCTGTACCTCAACCCCTCCGGTCCGGTTTCCATGACCCTGGAGACCGGACCGGTGCGCGAGGCCGTCGAGGGCACCGGAAGCACTGAAAGCACCGAGGAGACCGACGGGAGGTCCGACGAGGGGCCCGCCGGGAAGTCCGAGGAGACCGGCGGCCCGGCCGGGGAGGGGAGCCCGGCGCCCACCGCTCCCGCCGCGGCTCCCGTCCCGATGATCACCACCAGCTCCGACGTCCCCGCTGCCCCCGGCTCCGGCGCGCCCGACAGTGCCGGCGACGCCGAGGCCGGCACGGGTACGGAGGCCGACGACACCCGCGCGGACAACACCGCCGCCTCCGGAGGCGGTGACGGCGAGAACGAGGCCCTGGACGCCGCGGCCCAGGCACAGCGCATCCTCAGCGGCGACACCTCACAGGAGCGCAAGGCGTGAGCCGCTGGGCCTCGGTCTTCTCGCGCAGGAACGGCAGGTCCGGTCCGTCGCGCGGCACCTTCCCGGCGGACGGCGGCTCGCGGGAGGCGCCCGCGCCGCCGCTGGTGGAGGAGGTCGACGGCGTCCTGCTCCTGCGCTCCGTCGACGACGGCTTCCCCTCACTGGCCGAACTGGCCGAGGTCGCCCGTGCCGTCCATGCCGACGGCGACGCGGAGGACACCGCCACCGTGCTGGTCGGCGCGCCCCCGCAGGGCGGGGACGGCGGTGCCGGCCACTGGGGGCGGCTGGCCGCCCTGCTGGACACCCTGCGGGAGAAGGGCACCACCCGGGTACGCCTGGTGCTCTCCGGGGCCGGGCACGACCGCCCCGGGGCGCCGAGTGTGGCCCGCCGTATCGCAGACGCGTGGGAGATGGAGGTCATCGCCCCGGACGGGGCCGTGCTCATCACCCCTGGAGGCGTGCTGTTCGTGCAGGACGCCCCCCGGCCCGGCGGAGGCGGCTGGTGGCACTTCGCCCCCGGCACGGGACCTCGGCTGCTGGGGCTGCGCACCCCGGTGCCCGCCTGGCAGGACGCCTTCACCCGCCTGCCCGAGCGGACCTCGGGCGGCTGCGTGGTGCACCCGATCCCGGCCGGAGTGGCCGTACGCCCGGCCGAGGCTCCCCAGCCGGGCACCGGCGACCTGCCCTTCGCGGTCCCCGTCCACCCCCGGCGGCCCGTGGTGCTGGTCGGTGCCCCCTACGCGGAGGACGTGGCGGCCGAGGAGGTGGCGGCGGTGCTGGCGGCCCTGCCCGTCGCCCAGCGCTCCCAGGTCCGGCTGGTTCCCGGGGGCCGGCGCGACCTGCTACGGCTGGGCCAGTCGGTCGCCGACATGCTCGGCGGCGAGATCGAGGTCCTCACCGGGCTCCCGCTGGCCACCGGCGAGGCGGTGGCCGGGGGCACGGTCCGCCCGACCCTGATCGGCGCCGGCGGAGAGCTGACCTGGCAGCCACTGGTGACGGCCGTGATGTGCGCCCCGTCCGGCGCCGACGGCCGTCCGCCCGCGCCCCGGCCGTTGCACAGTGACTCGCCCCTGCCCGGTGTTCCGCTCACGGAGGAGGGCACCGTACGGCTGACCGACCGCTGGGCGGCGGCGCCGACCCGGGCCGGTGTGGCGGTGGTCCCCGTCGGCGCGCCGCCACCGCCGGTGGCCGCGCGCACGGTGGACCCCGACAGCCTCACCGTCGAACTCGGCGTGCGGGGCGAATCCCTGGACGAATCCCTGCTCCCGGCCCTGGCCCGGCTGCTGACCGACCTGGGTCCCCAACTGCGTGCCAGGGCGACCCTGGTGGTGTGCGGACGTCTGACCATGGGGGAGACGGCGCTGCGCGAACTGGCGGCCCGGCACCGGGTGGCCGGTATCCGCTACATCACGCATCTCGCCCTGTCCGGGCCGCGTCCGGCCGCCCCGGCGGCTGCTCCGGTCTCGCCGGCCCCGGTGCCGACCCAGAGCGCCGCGCGGCCCGGTCCGCGGACGCCTCCGCGTACCGACGGCCACCCCGCGGCGCAGACGATGGAGCGGACCGGACACGGGGAGCGGGACGGTGCGGCACGGCAGGAGGACACGGCCCCACCGGTGAACGCCGCCACAGTCTCCTCCGCCCTCTCCGTCCCGCCCACCATGTCCTCTCCAGCCCCCACCGAGGTCGCCGGAGCCGGAGCGGAGGAACCGCCGGCGCGTGGGAGCGCGCCGGTACGGTCCGCGGCACGGCCGGACTCGGGCGCGGCGACGGCGTCGGCCTCCTCGGCGCCCGCCGTGTCCACCACGCCCGCTCCCGCACGGAAGACCGCGGAGGGCACGGACGGGCCGGAGCCTGAGACCGGGCCCGTCCCGGTGGACGAGTCCCCGTCCGAACCGGAGCCGGAGCGGGAACCCGAACCGGAGCCGGAGCGGGAACCCGAACCGGCGTCCGGACCCGAACCGGCGTCCGGACCCGAGCCGGAACCAGTGCCCGCGCCGGACACCGAACCCGCTCCGGTGCGTACCCCCGGGCCCCGGCCCGAGTCCGAGCCCCGGCCCGAATCCAGGTCCGTCCCCGGGCACGGTTCCGCCCCACCGGCCCACCCGTCCGGGACGGCCCCCGGATCGGCGGCCCCGGCCATGTCCGCCCCGCTCGCCCCGGGACATGTCAGCAGTGCCGCCGAGCGCGCCGCCTTCCGTGCGCTGGCCGCCGGGGAGTGGGAGCGGCACAGTGCCGCCGTGGCCCGGTGGCTGACCCGGATGCCCGCGCTGCGCGGCCTGGAACTGGAGGCGGCCCGGGAGGACCTGATGGCCGTCCACGCCTACCTGACCGCCGAGGAGGACACGGCACTGCACCACGACGCGCTGGTCCGTGAGCTGCGCACCGGCGAGGAGAACCTGCTGCCGTACGCCGCATGCCTGGCGTCGGCCCTGCGCAGACTGCCCTCCTACCGGGGTGTGGTGGTGCGGGGCGCGGACGCTCCCGGCCACGACCCGGACCAGGGCACCCTGCTGGTGGAACCGGGTCCGGTCAGCGCGCTGGTGCTGCCCCGGAAGCAGCCCGACGGCCCTCCGGTGCGGTACGCCATCTGGTCGGTGACCGGCCGCAGGGTGCGGCACCTGCTGGACACCGCCGGCGGGACGCCGCAGCCGCAGGAGGAGATCGTCTTCACCCCGGGGACGGGGTTCCGCGTGCTGGACACCCGGGAGCTGCGCGGCTCGCGGGTGGTCCTGCTGCGGGAGTTGCCCGGTACCGCGGCCACCTGGATGGACAGCGTCGAGGAACTCGGCGCGCTGGACCGCTCGGCACTGGCCCGGCTGGAGAAGGCCCTGGAGGGGGAGGCCGACGCCGGGCGGGGCCCGCACTGGCCGCGGCGCTGCACCGGGCCGGTGGGGCCGGTCGGTTGAGAAGCGGCGTCCGCCGCCCGGAGGCGCTCCCGGCACCTCCGGAAGCCCCGCACCAGCGACAGCGACAGCGACAACGAGGAGAAGACACAGATGTCCGACCAGCACCGGCCGCAGGACGAGGAGCCGAGCCGTCCGGCGGCCGCCGAGGACGGGCAGGCAGTCCGCCGGGCGGTGGCGCTGCCGTCGGTGGCACAGGAGCCCCTGCAGGCACTCAGGCCCGCCATGCGGGGTGAGGCGACTGCCGCCGACGGGACGACCGCCGAGGGGACGGACCGGTCGGCGGCGCGGCGATCGCGGACCGCCTCCGGCACCGCCGCGGACGGTGACGCCGGCACCGCGGCGGCGCCTCGCGCACAGCCGGAGCCGACACCGGAACCTCGGCCGGACGGTCAGGACACCGCGTCCGCCACCGCCGTGGCCCGCCCCGGGGCCGCAGCCGATACCGACGCGGACACTGACACCGCCGCCGCGAGGAGCGCGAGGGGCGTCGGCGGTACGGCCGTCGCCGGTGCGGCCGGCCATGGTCCGGGTGCCGGTGGCGGCTCACCGGGGCGGCCGAAGAAGCCGATGCTGGCCGCGGCGGGTATCGCCGGTGCGGTGCTGATCTCCGTTCCGCTGCTGGTCATGGTCGGTGACGACTCCGACGAGGAGCCGGAGAAGAACAGGACCGCCACGGCCGCTGACTCCGAGGCCCTCTACGAACAGGGCCGGGAGCGGCCCATGCAGTCCTACGCGCCCCAGAGCCCCAAGACCGAGGAGAAGGGCAAGGGGAAGGGCGAGGAGGAGAAAGGGAAGAAGACGGACGGCAAGTCCGGCTCCGAGCCGGTGCGGCGGTCCTCTCCCTCTGCCGGATCTCCGAAGGCCACTCCGCAACGGGACACTTCCGCGGCGAAGAAGGCGCCGCCGCGGAAGACCGTGGCGCAGGAGAAGAGCATCACCGTCTACGCCTACCGGTTGGTCGGCGCGGACTCCGGCAAGTGCCTGAGCGCCGGGGCCCGTTCGGTGGGTGATCGGCTGACGATCCGGTCCTGCGGGACGGGTGAGGAGCAGTACTGGGCCTTCCATCCCGATGACACCGTCCGCAGCGGCAGCCTGTGCATGGCACTGGCCGACGGGTCCACCGAGGACGGTGCGGCGGTCCGGCTGGAGAAGTGCGACGGCTCGGACGCCCAGAAGTTCCGCCTCAACGCCGCTGATGACCTGGTCTCGCTGAAGGCCGGGAACAAGTGCGTGGACGTGGCCTGGGGCAAGGAGGAGGACGGCACACCGGTGCAGTTGTGGCCGTGTGGCGGCAGCGCCAACCAGACCTGGACGCGGGGCTGAGTCCCGGCTCCGCCGCCGGCCGCCGTATACCGCTGCCGCATGCCGTTTCAGCCGGTGGCCCGGCGCGGTGAACCCGCGGGATCGGTTCGTGATCCTGCTGTGTGGGTTTCCCGGGACCGCCGCCCACAGGACTGCCGGAGACAGCCGGGCGGGTCCGCCCGTCCGGTCCGGCCCGGAGAAGGATCCGGACACGGCCTTCTCCGGCGTATGCCCGTGGTGCCCGGTTCTGCGGAAAACCGTCTTCCGGACAGTCGGGAGACGGAGTACTGCCGACAGAGCGAGAGCTCCTAAGGAGAACGATTGATGTCAGGTCAGGAAAGGCCGGACGGCGGGGAATCCGCCCGTCCGGCCGCTGCCGCGGGCGGGCCACCGGTCCGCAGAGCGGTGGCGATGCCGTCGGTGGGGGAGGATTCGCTGCAGGCCCTGCGGCCTGCGGCACGGTCCTCCGGCACCGACGGGGAGAGGCGCCCGGAGGAGGTGACACGGCCGGAGGGCACTGCGGAGAACACCTCGGGGGCCTCCGCGGACACCGCGGCGACGGCGCCGCGGCCGCAGGCCGAGCCACCTGCCGACGCACAGGCCGACACGCGGAACGACGCACAGACCGGTGCGGCCGATACGCGCTCGCGAGCCGAGGGCGAGTCCCGGAGTGCCGGGGCCACCCGCGGCCTCACCGCGGTCGCGGGTGGTACCGCGGCCGCGGCGGGTGCGTCGGCCCGTGGTGGCAGTGGTGCGGCGGACGGTGCCGGCGACGGTTCGCCGGGCAGGCCGAAGAAGCCCATGCTGGCCGCGGCGGGAATCGCCGGCGCGGTGCTGATCTCCGTGCCGCTGCTGGTCATGGTCGGCGACGACTCCGAGGACCGGACCGAGCGGGAGCGGGTGTCCATAGCCGCCGACTCCAAGGGCCTGGGGGGAGAGCGGGAAGCGGAGACCGAGACGCTCTACGACGAGCGTCTGGAATCCTCGCCCCGCACCTACGCCCCCCAGAAGTCCGAGGAGGGCAGCGCCTCCGGACCCGGCTCCTCCACCGTGTCGACCCCGCCGAAGTCGGGGGAGCCGGATGTGGAGCAGCCGGTGACGGTGGTGAAGAAGGCGGCTCCGGGCGCGGTCCTGGTCGACCAGCGTGCCGGGGATCAGCAGGAGCCCGACACCGCCGCCCAGGAGCCGGCCGTGCCGGCGACACCGGAGACCGTCGCGAAGCGAGGGCTGTCGGTGCCGCTGATGACCGAGCCGGTCGAGCAGGAGCGGGAGCCGATGGTGCGTGTGGTGACCGTCGCTCCCACGATCGAGCCGGAGAAGCACAAGAAGGCGGTGAAGGCCGTCAAGGCGGCCGCTGCCGCCAAGGCCGGGGAGGACAAGGAGGAAGAGGAGAAGGGAGACGAGTTCGAGACCCTCGCCTCGCCCTCCGGTTCACCTTCCGCCTCGCCCTCCGGGGCGCCGGAGGAGAAGTCGGAGCCTGCTGTCGCCCTGATCCCCACCAAGAAGGAGATCAAGGCGCTCCACGACGGACGCGGGGTGGTACCCCCGGTCCGGACGGAGGAGACGGAGAAGCAGCGCAAGCCGGAGAAGTCGGAGGAGGAGCAGTCCCGCGAGTCTGCCGAGCTGGAGACAGGTCGCGCCGAGGCCAAGGCCCCGGTGCGGACGGATGCTCCGGACGGTTCGCGGGAGCAGGAGCAGGTGCAGGCGGTGGAGGGAACCACCGTCGAGAAGAAGGTCGTCACCGTCTACGCCTACCGGCTGGTCAGTGCCGACACGGGCAAGTGCCTGGTCACCACGGCCCGCTCGGTGGGCGGGGAGCTGGCGATCGCGCCTTGTGGGACGGGTGAGGAGCAGTACTGGGCCTTCCACCCCGACGACACCATCCGCAACGGCGAGCTGTGCATGGCTCTGGCCGGCGGTTCCATCGAGGACGGAACCGCCCTGAGGCTGGAGAACTGCAACGGCTCTGACGCGCAGAAGTTCCGCCTCAACGCCACCGAGGACCTGGTCTCGCTGAAGGCCGGGAACAAGTGCGCGGACGTGTGGTGGGGCAAGGAGGAAGACGGTACGCCGGTGAAGCTGTGGCCGTGCGTCGGTACCGCCAACCAGACCTGGACGCGGGGATAGCACCCGCGGCGGGCCGGGTGGTGTGCTCCGGCCGCGGCCGGAGCACACCGTCCTCCTGGTGAACCGGGCCCCCGGGGCCCTCTTCCGCCTCACCGCGGGAGGAGCCCCGGGGGTCCTTCGCGTTTCCGGCCTGGACGGTCCTGTCAGAGACGGGTGCGTGCCGGGAAACGGTCCGGCGGCTCGGCGCGGCCGTGGGCGCGGGACCGCGGGGGTACCGGCACGGGCGACGACTCCTCCAGGGCCCGGCGCGCGGTGTGGGCGTCGGTGACGAGGCCGGTGAGGAGACCGGACCGGAGCACCGCCAGCACCGCCCGGGCCTTGTGCCGGCCGCCGGCGACACCGATGACGCGGGGGACACCGCGCAACTGCCCGGCGGAGATGGCGACGGTGCGCTCGTCCAGGCCGGCGCCGACGAGCCCGCCCTCGGCGTCGAAGAGATGGGAGGCCATCTCGGCGACGGTGCCCAGGGCGGCGCAGCGGTCCCGCTCGTCCTCCTCCAGGGCGTCGTGGACGGTGGACAGCCCCGGCCCCCAGGCGCCGATGGCGACCACCGCGGTGGTGACGGTGGGGAAGCGGCCCAGGACGGCGGCTATGCCGGGCTGGTGGCGCAGGACGTGCGCGGTCAGGGCGTTGGGCAGGACCAGGGGGACGTACAGGGGGTGGGCGGGGCCCTGCGCGAGGGCGGCGGCGCGGTGGACGGCGCGGACGGTCTGGTCGTTGATGGCGGTGGGCGGGTGGACCCCTGTGATCTGGACCACCGTGCACGGCGGCAGCCGGGTGAGGGCGTGGGTGACGGCCGTCACCGCCCGGCCCCAGGCCAGCCCCAGGACGTCGTCCTCGCCCAGCAGGTCGGTGACCAGCCGCGCGGCGGGCTGGGCGAGCAGGTCGGTGAACGGTTCGGGGCCGCCCGGGTCGGTGCCGGGCGGATTGACGACGACGGCGTGCTCCAGCCCGAAGCGTTCGCACAGCGCCGCGGCGAGACGGGGATCGGTGTCGGTGGGGAAGGCGATGTCGATGCGGACGATGCCGCGGGCGTGGGCGAGCTCCAGAAGGCGCGCGACCTTGAACCGGCTGACGCCCAGTTCCTGGGCGATCTCCACCTTGGAGGCGTGGTCCAGGTAGAAGCGCCTGGCGGCGGTGGCGGCCAGCAGCAACTCGTCGTGGGAGGTCTCGGCCGGTTCGCCGGGTGCGGGCGGGACCGTCGCCCGGGCCCGTCTGGTGTCGTGCTCGCTCATGTCCGTCCGGGAGTGTGGCCTGTGGGATTCACATCGGTACGGAAGGAAGGCCGGAGCCTACCCTTCTGCCTCGTACGACGACCGTTCGGAGCCGTGGGTTCATCTGCCGCGCGGACGAGATGGACGAACTCCCGGCCCCGCGCCTGCCCCGCCGCGGCCGGACCCGGTCACAGCCGCCAGGCGCGTATGCGGTCGGCGACCCGGTAGACACTCGCCTTGCGGTCCCGGATGTCGCGGACGAGTTCCACCAGCGCTCCGTACGGAGGGTCGATCCCCTCACCGCAGGCGTGCATGTAGGCGACCGCGGCCTGGCAGGCGTACAGGCTGTTGCGGTAGGGCAGCGGCTCCAGCCGCACCAGGGTGTGCAGCAGGGAGGCCGCGCGCCAGGCCGCGTCGGGGTCGGTGGCGTCCGGATGGGGGATGCGGGTGCGGTGGCGGGCGACGGCGGCGACCAGCGCGGAGTAGTCGGCCACCGACAGGTCCTCGGGGACGGCCTTCTCCTGGACGTCCAGCAGCCAGGAGACGTCGACGTACAGCGGGGGCATCAGGCTGCTTCGGCTTCCCGGCCGCCGTGGCGGACCGGCGGGACCTCGTCCGGGAACGCCTCGTCGAACTCCGTCCGGTGCTCGTCGCCCCAGGTGAGCGCGTAGCCGACGAACTGCAGACGCTGTTTCTCGCGCAGCGGCAGGTCGTGGACGTACTGCTTGAGGGACTTTCCCTCGGCGGCGGCGGCGGCGCGGACCGCCTCCAGCTCTTCCTCGGTGAAGGTGATGTTCAGCGACGGCATACCCTGCATGGTACCTAGTAGGTACCGGCCGTGCCAGTGAGAGGGTGCCGTGCACCGGACGCGGGCCCGTGCCCGCTCCGGCGCGCCGTGGCACGGGCCCGCCGGGGGCTCGCCGCGGGCGGCCGGGATCGCCGCCGTCCCGGGCTCCAACTCCATGTGCTGACCGGTCAGTTGGAAAGGTGTGAGACACAACTGGACGGTTTTGGCAAGTCTGTTCTCCCCGGCCGAAGATCAATACTCTGGGTCCACGGCCTGTCACCTCATCGAGGAGTTCCGCCTTGACCACCGCGCAGCAGATCCCCGACATACTCTCGTCCGAATTCGCTGCCGACCCCTACACCGCCTACCGGGTGATGCGGAAGGACGCGCCGCTCATCTGGCACGAGGCGACCCGCAGCTACATCATCTCCCGCTACGAGGACGTGGCGGCGGCCTTCAAGGACGGCGCGACCTTCACCACCGACAACTACGAGTGGCAGATCGAGCCGGTCCACGGGAAGACGATCCTGCAGCTGAGCGGACGCGAGCACGCGGTGCGCCGGGCGCTGGTGGCACCCGCCTTCCGGGGCAGCGACCTGCGGGAGAAGTTCCTCCCGGTGATCGAGCGCAACGCGCGCGAACTGATCGACGGCTTCCGCCACACCGGCTCGGTGGACCTGGTCGACGCCTTCGCCACCCGCTTCCCGGTGAACGTCATCGCCGACATGCTGGGACTGGACAAGGCCGACCACGACAGGTTCCACCGCTGGTACACCTCGGTGATCGCCTTCCTCGGCAACCTCTCCGGCGACCCGGAGGTGGCGGCGGACGGCGAGCGGACCAGGGTGGAGTTCGCCGAGTACATGATCCCGATCATCCGGCAGCGCCGGGAGAACCTGGGGGACGACCTGCTGTCCACGCTGTGCGTCGCCGAGGTCGACGGCGTGCGGATGAGCGACGAGGACATCAAGGCGTTCTGCAGCCTGCTGCTGGCCGCCGGCGGGGAGACCACCGACAAGGCCATCGCCGCCCTGTTCGCCAACCTGCTCGCCCATCCCGACCAGCTGGCCGCCGTGCGGGCCGACCGCTCCCTGATCGACCGGGCGTTCGCCGAGACCCTGCGCTACACGCCGCCGGTCCACATGATCATGCGGCAGACGGCGCGGGAGGTGACCGTCAGCGGCGGCACCATCCCCGCGGGGGCGACCGTCACCTGCCTGATCGGGGCCGCCAACCGCGACCCCGACCGCTACCGCGACCCGGACACCTTCGACATCTTCCGGGACGACCTGAACACCACCACCGCGTTCTCCGCGGCGGCCGACCACCTGGCCTTCGCCCTGGGGCGGCATTTCTGCGTCGGCGCGCTGCTGGCCAAGACCGAGGTGGAGATCGGCGTCAACCAGCTGCTGGACGCCATGCCCGACGTACGGCCGGCCGACGGTGCCGAGTTCGTCGAGGACGGCGTCTTCACCCGCGGGCCGAAGGCCGTGCGGGTGACGTTCACCCCCGCCGGCTGACCGGACGCAGGCCGGAGGCTGTCGCCGCGGGACCGCGGTCCCGCGGCGACGGTGGTCAGGACGGCGGTCACTGCACCACCGGGGTGAAGGCCACCGGCAGGGCGGTCAGGCCCCGCATCCAGACCGACGGCCGCCAGGCCAGCTCCTCGGGCTCCACGGCCAGCACGATGTCCGGCAGCCGCTCCAGCAGCGTCTCCACGGCGGTGCGGGCGATGACGTCGGCCAGCTGGGGCGCGGGGAAGGGGCAGCGGTGCTCACCGTTGCTGAAACTCAGATGGGCCGAGTTGACCTGGGCGCCGACATGCCCCTCGGGCCAGATCTGCGGATCGGTGTTGGCCGCGGCCAGCCCCAGCACCACGCAGTCGCCGGCCCTGATCTGACGGCCGCCGAGCTGGATGTCGCGCACCGCCCAGCGGCCGATGAAGTTCTGGGTGGGGGTGTCCAGCCACAGCACCTCGTTGAGGGCCTGCCCCACGCTCACCCGGCCCCCGGAGACGTTGAGGGCGAACCGGTCGTCGGTGAGCAGCAGCCGCAGGGTGTTGCCGATCCAGTTGCCGGTCGGCTGCTGCGCGGCGGCGATGACGGAGATCAGGTCCTGGACGATCTCCTCGTCCGTCAGCCCCGCCGGATTGTTGATCATGCGGGAGGTGACGTCCGGGCCGGGGGAGCGGCGCTTGTCCGCCACCAGCTGCTGGATGCGCCCCTGGACACGGACGTAGGCGGCGACCGGGTCGTCGCCCTCCGCGGCGTCCAGGGACATCCGCAGATCCTCCACCAGCGCCTCGGTGTCGGCGCCGTCGAGCGGCATGCCGCACATCTGGACCGCCGCGCGCATCGGCAGGGCATGGGCGTAGGAGGACATCAGCTCCGCCTGCCCGCTGCCGGCGAACCGGTCGACCAGCTGGTCGGCGATCCGCTGGCAGTGCTGGGACAGCTCCAGCTGGTCGACCCCCTCCAGGGCGTCGCTGATGACGCCCGCCCGGCGCTGGTGCTCGGCGCCCTCGGTGAACAGCACGGACGGCTGGTAGCCGACGTACGGCAGCAGCGGCCAGTCGGCGGGGATGTTGGGCCACTGGTTCCAGCGCCGCGAGTCGCGCGCGAACAGCTCGTCGTGGCTGGTGACGTAGGAGACCTCGGCGTAGCCCAGCACCAGCCAGGCGGGGATGTCGCCCTCCAGCAGCACGGGGGCGACAGCGCCGTGCTTCCGGCGCAGCTCCCGGTACAGCTCGAAGGGCGTCTGCTGGTACTGCAGGCCGCTCAGGGCCACGGCGTCGGGATGCGCTGCGGGGCAGGCCGGGGCCGCGGCGCCGTCCGGCGCGCGGTTCGGGACGGAGGTGTCGGTCATGGGGTCAGCTCCCGTGCCAGCGCCTGCTGGTAGAGGTGGTCGACAAGGGTGATCAGCACGTTCTTGCCCGACTCGCGGACCCGGGCGTCGCAGTCGACCAGGGGGATGTCCTCCGACAGGTCCAGTGCCTGACGGATCTCCGCGAGCGAGAAGCGCGCGGTGTCGTCGTCGAACCGGTTGACGGCCACCACGAACGGGGTCCGGTGGTGCTCCAGCCGGTCGATGGCGTACCAGGAGTCGGCCATCCGCCGGGTGTCGACCAGCACCACCGCGCCGAGCGTTCCGGAGAACAGCCGGTCCCACAGGAACCAGAAGCGCTCCTGGCCGGGCGCCCCGAACAGGTACAGCACCGTGCGCTCGTTCAGGCTGATGCGGCCGAAGTCGAAGGCGACCGTGGTGGTGTGCTTGCCCCGCAGCCCCGCGGTGTCGTCCACCCCGGCGCCGGCCTGGGTCATCACCTCCTCGGTGTTCAGGGGCCGGATCTCGCTGACGGACCGCACCAGCGTCGTCTTGCCGACGCCGAACCCTCCCACGACGACGATCTTCAGTCCGGTCTCGGCGGCGTCCGCGAGCGGTGTGCGGGCCGCCGGGACCTCAGAGGTTGCGGAGTCCAATGAGCACCTCCTTCAGCAGGGCGGAGTCGGGCGTGTCGCCGTGCTCCGCGGCCGGGCGCGGGTTCCGCGCGGTGACGCGCCCGGCGGTGAGCAGATCGCCGAGCAGGATCTTCACCACGGTGATGGGCAGTTGCAGGTCCGCGGCGATCTCGACCACCGCGGTGGGGTGGCGGCACAGTTCCAGGATCCGGGTGTGCTCGGACTGCATGCCCTCCGTCGGCCGGCACTCGCTGACGATGAGCGTGACCAGGTCCAGCCGGACGTCCCCGGCATGGCTGCGCCCGCCGGTGACGGTGTAGAGCCGGTGGGGGTCCCCGGTGTCGACGGGTTTGCGGATCACGACGGGACACCGTCCTGGGTCGGCTTGCGGGGCTCCGCGCGCAGATGGTCGCCGATCTGCTCGACCGCCTCGTCCATGTGGTGGCCCACCACGCCCGGGTCCGCGGTGTCGTCGGCCACGACGGCCAGGTGGGCTCCCTGGCCCGCCTCGACGATGAACAGCAGGCCGCCGTGGAACTCCGTCATCGAGTGCCGTACGCCCCCGGTCCCGTCGCCGAACTCCACCGAGGCGCCCTGGGCCAGGGCCTGTATGCCGGAGGAGATGGCCGAGAGCTGGTCCGCCTGGTCCAGGGACAGGCTGCCGGTCCAGCACAGTTTGAGGCCGTCGCGGGAGAGCACCAGGGCGTGTCGCGTCCCGGGAGTGCGCTGCAGCAGGCTCTCGAGAAACCAGGTCAGGCTGTTGTCGGTGGTCTCCATGATCTGCATCGGGCCAGTTCGGGCCGTCCGGCCCGTCACTCGGCCCGTGCCTCCAATCTCACGGTCTTACAAAAGGGGGAGGGATAGGGTGCCCGCCGCGGTGGGGGCGTCCCGGAGACGGCGCGGACGCGCGTCTACTCGGAGTCCTGCTCGAAGCCGGTACCGGAGTCGGTCCCGGAACCCGGCTCGGGGCGTCTGGCCCGGTGGAACGCCCCGAAGCGCGCTCCGGTGTCCCTGGCGGGACGCTCCCGTTCCCGGGCGGCGCCTGCCTCGGCAGCTCTCTCGCGGACGCGGTCGGCGCGGGCCATGGTGCGGCCCCGGGGCCGCACCGGCAGCCCGTGGGCGGTCTCCCCGGCCGCGTCGGCCGGGGCGGCGACGGCCGGAGCGGCGGGCTCGGGCTCGGCCGGCACGGCGGCGGTCTCCGGCGGCGCCGGGGAGGCCGGAAGGGCGGTCGAGGCGGGGACCTCGACGCGCTGCTGGGCCAGCAGGTGCGGCGGCAGCAGCACCACGACACCGGTGCCGCCCCGGGAGGACGGCCGGTAGCTCACGGAGATGTCGTACTTGTCGGCCAGCAGGCCCACGACGGCCAGGCCCAGCCGGGTGCCCTGCAGGGAGGACAGGTCGGTGGACCTGCCGGACACGGCCTCCTCGGCGCGGCGCATCGCCGCGTCCGACATCCGCAGTCCGCTGTCCTCGATGGTCACCACGATGCCCGCGGTGCGCTCCTCGACGTACACGTTGACCTCGTCGATGGGCGGGGAGAAGTTCGCCGCGTTGTCGACGAGCTCCGCGAGCAGGTGCATCACGCCCTCGGCGGCGAAACCGGCGATCGCCGCGCCGCTTGCGCAGTGCATGCGGACCCGCCGGTAGGCGGCGATCCGCCCCACCGAGCCGCGCAGGATGTTCTCCATCACGATCGGCTTGTTCCACGCCCGGCTGGCCCGTCCGCCCATCAGCAGGGCCAGCCGGTCGGTGAGCAGGCCGATCTGCGAGGTGCTGTGGTCGAGCCTGAGCAGGTCGCCGAGCATCTCCTCGCCGTGGCGCTCCTGCATCTCGCGCAGGTCCGCCAGCATGCTCACGGCCGCGGCCTGCACCCGGCTGAGCGCCTTGGCGCCGGCCACCCGGGCGGCGGCGGACCGCCGCTCACTGGTCGCGTACTCCCGGACCACGAACTCCGCCAGCGCGCCCAGCCGTTCCGCGGCCGGCCGCGGCAGATCCGCCAGGACCGTGTCGGCCGAGGCCCCCGCACGCAGCCGCTCGAAGGCCTCCGGGAGGGTCTTCGCGACGAGGTGGTCGACGCCCTCCGCCAGATGCGCGGCCTGCCGTACGACCTCGTCGCGTTCCGCCTGCGCGGCCTGCCGCTGTCCGACGCCGGCGGCCACCTCCTCGGCGAAGACGCGGAGTACCTGCCGCAGCTGGACGCCGTCCGGGGCGGGGACCGCCGCCAGCGCCTCCTCGGCGCGCGCCCCGGCCCGCAGGCGGTTGGCGACCGCCGGCAGGCTGACGTTGACCAGGTGCGCGGCCTGCGCCGAGGTCCGGTCCACCTGCTGCCGCAGCGCGTCGAGTTCACCGGCCGCCGTGGTGGAGGAGGCGCGCAGCCTCCGCACCGACAGCGCGGTGACGAGGACGGCCACCGCGGTGATCAGGCCGGCGGCGGCCGCGGTGCCCAGCACCCAGGGACGTGCGTCGTCCGGGGCCGCCGCGGTGACGGCGCCGCCGGCCGCCGCGAGCACGGCCAGGCAGATGACGGACACGGCAAGGGGCAGACGCCCCCCGGGCGCTCGGTGCGGGCTGGGGGCGGCGGGCTGTGACATCGCGCATTCCCTGTGGCTGTGTGGGGTGAGTGATGTGGGTCGGAAGACGCGCAACGCCTCAAAGTCCTTCTGGGGAAAGGGCGTTGCTCGCTCACACCGTTGGTGCCGTCATACTAGTCATGACTGGTGGGGCGTGTGTGCGGTTGCCCGTACAAGTGATCACTCGGATCGTCGGAGCAGGTCACCCGCCTGCCGGGTACGGCGGACGGCTCGTCCGTCACCGGATCCCCGGGCCGGCCGCCACGGTTGCGTCGCGCTTCCGGGATCAGGACCGGGGCGTCCGGTAGGCCCGGGGCGGTTTCATGCCGTGCCGCGCCATGACGGTGCGCAGCCGGTCCGGGTAGTCGGTGATGATGCCGTCGACTCCGTCGTCGATCAGCTTGTGCATGGTGGCCGGGTCGTTGACCGTCCACGGGATCACCCTCATACCGGCGGCGTGGGCCCTGGCCACCATCGCGGCGGTCACATACGGCCGGTAGTCCGGATCGCCGACCGCGCCGTCCTGCGGGTCCCCGTGCACCGGCGAGAGGGCGTCGGCGCCGAAGGACGCGGCGGCCGCGACCGGATCGCCGTCGTAGTCGTCGATGTCGATACCGCCCAGCCACGGGGACCTGCCCTCCACGCCGGGCTGCAGGAACTGCCGGCCGTTGGTCAGGGCGACGATCGGCAGCCGCGGCTCGACCTGCCGCATGCGCATCAGCGCGCCCCAGTCGAAGCTCTGGATCGTGACCTGGTCCAGCATGCGCGCTCTGCGCACCTCGCGCGCCACCACCTGGACGAACCGCTCCCGCGGTGCGGTCTCGTGCGGCGCGCCGGCCTCCACCTTGGTCTCGACGTTCACCGTGACCTTGTGCGCCCGGTAGCGGTCCACCAGCGCGAAGACCTCCGACAGCAGCGGCATCCGCGCCCCCGGGCTGGGGCGCTGGCCCGGGTGCTGCGGGAGCGTCAGCGAGCCGCAGTCCAGTGTCCGCACCTGTGCGAGGGTGAGGTCGACGACGTACTTGCCCACGTAGGGATACTGCGGATCCCCTTCTCGGACCGGGCCGGTGTCGCGGCACTTGGCCGCGGAGACCCGCCGGTCGTGCGTCACCACCGCCCGGCCGTCCCCGGTGATCTGCACGTCCAGTTCGAGGGTGCTGACACCGGTCTCCAACGCGTTGGCGAAGGAGGCGAGGGTGTTCTCCACCACCAGCCCCAGTCCGCCGCGGTGGGCCTGCAGATCGAAGTGGTGGTGCCTGATGCCCCGTCCCCCGTCGTGCCCGTGGTCGGCGGGGGACGCCGCGGCGGCGGGGGAGGGGGCCGCGGTCATGACGCAGACGGCGGCGAGTACGGCTGCCGGCAGTCCGTACCGGCGCGGGCGGCCGGAACGGCCGGACAGGGGGTGGTGCACCATGCCACACCTTCTTCCGAGGAGGAACCCGGGACTTCCGTACGGCAGAGCATGCGACGGCGTGGTGGACCACGGGCGAGGCGCGGGTGGCCCCCTGGTGGCGCACCGGCGTCGGTCGCGCACCGCCCCGGCGGACGGCCTCGCGGGCTCCGGTGTCCGGTCTTCTCGGGGAGGTGCCGTCCTCCGGAACGCCCGGGCGGACCGCAGGGGACCCGCGCGGACCCCCGCCCCCGGCTGGTCCCGCGGTTCCGCCGTGCCGTTCCCGCGGAGGGGGCCGCATCCGCTTCCGTACCGCCGTGCTGCGGCCGGCCGTGCCGATTGACGGATTGGCTTCCGTTTCCGGTGGGCAGAGACCTGGAGCATGTCATGCGCACGTCCACCTTTCCCCCACAAGGAGGCCGACCATGCACTCCCGTGTGCTCATCCGTGTCCTCGTCGCCGCCCTGGCGGCAGCCTTCGCCCTGGTCGGCGGACAGGCCGCGGCCGCCCCCGCCCCCGTCGGCGACCGCGCCCTCGCCCCCCGCGTCCTGACCTACGACGCGAGCGCGTCCGCCGAGTTCAGGGCCGCGGTCGACCGGGGCGCGGCGATCTGGAACCAGAGCGTCGAGAGCGTCGAGCTGCGGCCGGCCAGAGCCGGGCAGCGGGCCGACATACGGATCCTGGCGGACAACGGCTGGCCCCGCGCCATGACCACCGCGCTGGGCCGCGGGGTCGTCTACATGGGTCGGCAGGCCGTCGACCAGGGCTACGACACGGTCCGGATCTCCGCGCACGAACTCGGCCACATCCTGGGCCTGCCGGACCGCAAGCCCGGCCCCTGCTCAAGCCTGATGTCCGGCTCCAGCGCCGGGACCGCGTGCACCAACCCCTACCCCAACGCGGCGGAGAAGGCCGAGGTCGAGGACAACTTCGGCGGCGCGCTCGTCCGGCCCGCGGAACTGCCGCACAAGGTGATGATCACGGACTGAGCCGGGCGGACGCGGGCGACGCCGCGCCCCCGCCCCCTCCGCGCGCGGTCACTCGAACCGCGTGACGTCGCCCGCTCCCCGGCGGACGATCTCGGCCTCGCCCCCGGAGAAGTCGACGACCGTGGTCGGCTCGGTGCCGCAGTCACCGGAGTCGACCACGGCGTCCACCACGTGGTCGAGCCGCTCCTTGATCTCCCAGCCCTGCGTCATCGGCTCCTCCTCCCCGGGCAGCAGCAGTGTGCTGGACAGCAGCGGCTCACCCAGCTCGGCGAGCAGCGCCTGGGTGACGACATGGTCGGGGATGCGGACCCCGACCGTCCTCTTCTTCGGGTGCATCAGCTGGCGCGGCACCTCCTTCGTCGCCGGGAGGATGAAGGTGTAGCTTCCGGGGGTGGCGGCCTTGACCGCCCGGAACACGGTGTTGTCGACGCGCACGAACTGACTCAGCTGCGCGAAGTTCTGGCACACCAGCGTGAAGTGGTGACGGTCGTCGAGGTTCCGGATCGACCGGATCCGGGCGATGCCGTCACGGTTGCCCAGCTGGCAGCCCAGTGCGAAACAGGAGTCCGTCGGGTACGCGACGAGCGCGCCGGAGCGGATGCTGTCGACCACGTTGCCGATGGTGCGCTGCTGGGGGTTGTCGGGGTGCACATCGAAGTACTTCGCCATCCACCGACCTTATGCGATGACCTCGCGTGACCGGCGCGCCCGGGGCCGTACGTCCCGGGCGGTGCGCTCCCGTCCGGCCGGAGCACCGGGGCCGCGTCCGCCGCGGTCCACGGATGGCGGCGGTGCCGCGGCGCGAGGCGGGGCATACGAGGATCCGGGGCCGGGGACGCCCGCCCCGGCGGAGGGAGGACACGGCATGGCGGCCGCACAGCGCATGGTGGTCATCGGGGCGAACGCGGCGGGCATGTCGGCCGCCTCCCAGGCGCGCAGGCTCAGAGGGGCCGGGGACCTGGAGATCATCGCCCTCGAACGCGGCGGCCACACCTCCTACTCCGCGTGCGGCATCCCCTACTGGATCGGCGGTGACGTCACCGACGCCGGCGACCTGATCGCGCGCACCCCCGAACAGCACCGCGAACGGGACATCGAGCTGCGCCTGCACACCGAGGTCACCGAGATCGACCCGGACCGCGGACGGGTCCGCGTCCGCGGGAGCGACCCGGCGTCCGGGACCTGGCTGGGCTTCGACCACCTGGTCCTCGCCACCGGTGCCGCTCCGCTGCGGCCGCCGCTGCCGGGCATCGACGCGCCGGGCGTCCACGGGGTACAGACCCTGGACGACGGCCGGGCCCTGCTGGACGACCTGGAGAAGACCGAGACCGGGCGCCCGGCGGACACCCCGCGGCGTGCGGTCGTCATCGGCGCCGGCTACATCGGTGTGGAGATGGCCGAGGCGCTGGTCCGCCGCGGCTACCGGGTCACGGTGCTGGACCGGGGCGAGCAGCCGATGAGCACGCTCGATCCCGACATGGGCCGGCTGGTGCACGAGGCGATGTGCCGCATGGGCATCGAGACGGTCACCGGCGCCACCGCCACCGCCGTGGCCACCGGCCGGGACGGGCGGACGCGCGCGGTGGTCACCGAGGACGCCGAGCACGAGGCCGACGTGGTGGTGCTCGGGCTGGGCGTACGGCCCGAGACCGGGCTCGCCCGTGCGGCGGGACTGCCGCTGGGGGACTCCGGGGGACTGCTGACGGACCTGGCCATGCGGGTACGGGGCCGGGAGAACATCTGGGCGGGGGGCGACTGCGCCGAGGTCCTCGACCTCGTCTCGGGCCGTACCCGGCACATCGCGCTGGGCACCCACGCGAACAAGCACGGCCAGGTCATCGGCACCAACATCGGCGGCGGTTACGCCACCTTCCCCGGTGTCGTCGGCACCGCGGTCAGCAAGGTCTGCGACCTGGAGATCGCCCGCACCGGTCTGCTGGAGAGCCAGGCCGCCGCGGCCGGGCTGCGGTTCGTCACCGTGACGGTCGAGTCCACCAGCCGGGCGGGCTACTACCCGGGCGCCGCGCCGATGCATGTGAAGATGCTCGCCGAACACCGCACGGGCCGCCTGCTGGGCGTGCAGATCGTCGGACGCGAGGGCGCGGGCAAACGCGTGGACATCGCCGTGGTCGCGCTGACCGCCGGGATGACGGTCGAGCGGATGACGTCCCTGGACCTGGGGTACGCTCCGCCGTTCTCCCCGCTGTGGGACCCGGTCCTGGTGGCGGCCCGGAAGGCGGCCGCGCGGGTGGCCGGCACGCACTGACCGGGCCGGTCGTCCGCCGCGCGGCCGTGTCCGGAGAGCCGGAGGGCCCGGACCGTACGGTCCGGGCCCTCCGGCCCGCGCGGCAGGAAGCGGTCAGCGGCCGCGGTTCCGGCGGCGCGACGGGGCACCGCGCCCGGCGCGTCCGGCACGCTCCGGTGCCGGCGCGGCGATGGTCACGGGGATGCCGGAGGGAGCCTGGGCCCCGGTGATGCGGCTCAGTTCGGCCTCTCCGGAGCGGACCCGGGCGGTGCGCGGGACGATGCCGGCGCAGGCCATCAGACGGTCCATGTCGCGCCGCTGGTCGGGGGTGACCAGGGTGACGACGCTGCCGGACTCGCCCGCGCGGGCGGTGCGGCCGCCGCGGTGCAGATAGTCCTTGTGGTCGCTGGGCGGGTCGACGTTGACGACCAGGTCGAGGTTGTCGACGTGGATGCCGCGGGCCGCGACATTGGTGGCCACCAGCACGGTGACATGGCCGGCCTTGAACTGGGTGAGGGTGCGGGTGCGCTGGGGCTGTGACTTGCCGCCGTGCAGGGCGGCGGCGCGCACTCCGCTGTTCAGCAGGTGCCTGGTGAGCCGGTCCACGGCGTGCTTGGTGTCGAGGAACATGAGCACCCGGCCGTCGCGGGCCGCGATCTCGGTGGTGACGGCGTGCTTGTCGGCGCCGTGGACGTGCAGGGTGTGGTGCTCCATCGCGGTGACCGCGCCCGCCGAGGGATCGACCGAGTGGACCACCGGGTCGTTCAGGTAGCGCCGCACCAGGAGGTCGACGTTGCGGTCCAGGGTGGCCGAGAAGAGCATCCGCTGCCCGCCGGGACGCACCTGGTCGAGCAGCGCGGTGACCTGGGGCATGAAGCCCATGTCCGCCATCTGGTCGGCCTCGTCCAGCACGACGGCGCCGACCTGGTCCAGCCGGCAGTCGCCCCGCTCGATGAGGTCCTTGAGCCGCCCCGGGGTGGCCACCACGACCTCGGCCCCGGCCCGCAGGGCACCGGCCTGCCGGCCGATGGACATGCCGCCGACCACGGTGGCCATCCGCAGGGACAGGGACCGGGCGTACGGGGTGAGGGCGTCGGTGACCTGCTGGGCCAGTTCCCGGGTGGGCACGAGCACCAGGGACAGCGGCCGGCGCGGTGTGGCCCGCTGCCCGTCGATGCGGGCGAGCAGCGCCAGTCCGAACGCGAGGGTCTTGCCCGAACCGGTGCGTCCCCGGCCCAGGACGTCCCGGCCGGCCAGCGAGTTCGGCAGGGTGGCCGCCTGGATCGGGAACGGCTCGTTCATGCCCAGCCCGGTGAGCGTCCGCAGCAGCGCGGCCGGCATGTCCAGTTCGGCGAACGCGGTGACCGCGGGCAGGGCGGGGGTGACGGTGACCGGCGGCGCGAACTCCCCCTGGAGCGCGGCGGGCCGGCGCCCGTAACCGTTCGAACGGCCGGGGTTCCGCGAGCGGAATCCACCGCTTCTGTCCGAACCGGCGGAGGAACCCCGGCCGGCGAAGGAGTGACGGTTGGGCGTACGGGTGGTGCGGTTCATGCGGAACCTCCTCGAAACGGCGCGTGTCGAGGATTCCCCTGACTGAAGCAGACGTGCGGGAAAACGCAGGAACGTGCCGGTGGACGGTGGAATGCGATCCGGGTGGGCCGGGAAATGACATGGCCCGGGAAGCCCCGGAACGGCGGAACTGCGGGATTCACCCGGCGGGCGGCGGGGGAGCCGGACCACGGTCCGGAACCGGGGGCCGTCATACGCCGGGGTGGCCCGGGGAAAGGCGAAGAGCCGGGGCCCGCACCCCAAGGTGCGGGCCCCGGCTCTCGACTGCGCCAGGCGTCAGGCGGGGACGATGTTCTCCGCCTGCGGGCCCTTCTGGCCCTGGGTGACGTCGAAGCTCACCTTCTGGCCTTCCTGGAGCTCACGGAAGCCCTGGGCGGCGATGTTCGAGTAGTGGGCGAAGACGTCGGCGCCGCCGCCGTCCTGCTCGATGAAGCCGAAGCCCTTTTCCGAGTTGAACCACTTCACGGTTCCAGTAGCCATGTCTGTCTCCTTAACGGGGCAGTGTCAGAGACCGCCTTGTGCGATCCCCGAGTCGCCGCGATGATTACCCCGTCCGGAAAAGCAAGGCCGGAAACAAGAAAATGCACCCACGACGCGGGGCGTCGATGGGGGCACTTGTAAGTCTTTGGGAACCACAACTGCAACTGAGATCGACAGTAGCACGGGAAGGGCGGCGGCGGGAGGAAGACTTTCCGGCCTCCTCCGCCGTGTCGCGGGGAACTCGTACGCCGTCCCGCTGTTTTCTGTTCTCGCGGCAGCAGATATTCGTCTTCGCCGGCTGGAGCGCTCCTGCGCGGGCGGGGGCGTCCGCGCGGTGTCCCCGGGCGCGGGCGGGAGCCTTCGCTCAGGCGTCCGCGGACCGCCGCAGCTCCTCGTTGAGACGCAGGGCCTCCTCGAGCTGGTCCTCGAGGATGACGATGCGGCAGGCCGCCTCTATCGGATTGCCCTGGTCGACGAGCTCGCGGGCGCGTGCCGCGATGCGCAGCTGGTAGCGGGAGTAGCGGCGGTGCCCGCCCTCGGACCGCAGGGGAGTGATGAGCCCGGCCTCGCCGACGGCCCGGAGGAAGGCGGGGGTGGTGCCGATCATCTCCGCGGCGCGGCCCATGGTGTAGGCGGGGAAGTCGTCGTCGTCGAGCCTGTCGGCGGTGTTCGGTCGGTTTTCCTGGGGCACTTGCACCTCTCGTCGGACGCGTCGAGGGGCCCTGGTGCCGTACGGCACCAGGGCCCCGAGAGTGTCAACACCATCTGTCGGCGCCGTACGCCGACTCCTTGTCGTCCGCCCGGCCGCCCGGAGGGCGGGGGAGCGGGGATCGTGAACGCGTGACCGGGGACCACCTGCCAATCCGGGGTCTGCGGTACCCGAGCGTTTAGGTGGCCGCCCGGGCGATCCTGATGGCGTCTGCTCCTCTCTGTCGGTCTTCTCTCCGGGGACTTCCTCGCGGCGGCTCGTGTCTGCTGCGCCGCGCGTCTCGGACTTCGCTGACTACGTCAGAGATCCTAGCCCCGGGATCTATGGATGTCTACTGTGACCAGAGAAGGTTTTCGGGTCTTGGGGGAGCAGAACGGCCTCAGGCGTTCCGGGAGGTCCCCGTCAGGTCAGGAGCCGGAGTCCGTCCGCCGGGGGACGGGCAGGGGCCGGGGGTGTGACGTACGCCATGGCCCGTGTGCCCGTTGCCGGGTGCCCCGGGACCCGGAGGGGGACCGCTCCCGGCGGGGTGGTGCGTCCCCTTCCGGAGAGAACCGGCACGGAGAGGACGGCGGCACAGGCCGGCCCCGGGACACCCCGCGGAAGGGGCGCCCCTTCGAAGAGGCGGACGGGAGGACCGCGCGGGACCGGGGAACGCGGTGCGGGTGGTCACGACCGGCGGCGGGGTCTGCCCCGCCTGCCGCCCCTGGAGCCGCCGGAGCCGCTCCGCGGGTTCCGGCGGCCGGCCGATCCGCCGATCGCCGGCTTCCGCCGTGCGCCGCTCCTGCCGGAGCGCCCGGACGCCTCCTCCGCCTTCGCCTCCCCCTTCGCCTCCGTCTCCGCCGGTGCGGCGCGGCGACGGCCCCGTGTGCTGTTGACGGTCCGGCCGCGGACGATCCCGATGAAGTCGTCCACCAGATCGGTGGTCCCGTCCTCCCGCCACGACAGTGCGACACGCGACTGGGGGGTCTCCGCGACCGGCCGGTAGGTGAGGTCCCTGCGGTGGTGGAGACGGGCGAGTGACTGCGGGACGACGAGCAGGCCCACCCCCGCCGCCACCAGTTCGACGGCGTCCGACGTCGTGGCGGGACGCTCGACCGCGGGCCGTCCCGGCGGGCACTCCCAGTCGAGGGTGTCGTCGAGGGGGTGCAGGACGACTTCGTCGGCCAGGTCCCCGGCGGACACCTCGTCGGCCGCGGTGAGGAAGTGGTCCTTCGGCACCACGACCACCGTCGTCTCGGTGTAGAGGGGGATCGCGCTGAGATCCGTCCGGTCGGTCGGCAGCCGCAGGAGACCGGCGTCGGCGCCGCGGGCCCGCAGCACGTCGGCCGCCTCGGCGGCGGGCACTTGGAGGAGGACCAGCGGGACGCCGGGCAGGCGCTCGTGCCAGATCCGCACCCACTTGGCGGGCGTCACCCCGGGAACGTACGCGAGCCGGAACGAGGGGGACGCTTCCGGACCTGTCGAGCCTGTCACCGCGCCAGGCTACCGGGCGAGGTCGGCGGCGGCGCGCCCGCTCGATACCCTGGGCGCCATGAAGTCGCACCAGACCGCCCAGACGATGAAGCCCGCCACCGCGGCGAAGAAGCTGGGTGTGTACCTCGAGGCCACCCCCGCCGAGTTCCGGGAGGGCGTCGTCTCGCGCGCCGAACTGAACGCGCTGCAGGCCGACCCGCCCGAGTGGCTGCGGGAACTGCGGCGCGACGGCCCGCACCCCCGTCCGGTGGTCGCGGCGAAGCTGGGGATCTCCAACTCGGGACTCGCGCGCGGCGGCATCACCGAGCCCCTCACCACGGCGCAGATCGAAGCGCTGAAGGCGGAGAACCCCGAGTGGCTGCAGAAGGAACGCGCCACCCAGGCCGAGGTCCGCAAGGAGGCGGCGCGTATCAGGGAGAGGAACGCCGGGCGGGACGAGCAGTCCGCCCAGCCGCGTTCCTGACGCCCGCTCCCGTGCGTCCCCCGGCGGTGCCGGGGCCCCTCCGGTGCGCGGCCCGCGCCGGGGGCGCCGTGGAGTGACCGCCGCGGGGTGACGGAGACCGGCGGACCGGCGGCGGTGCCCCGGCCTGACGGAGGTCAGAGCGGCCGGCCGCTGACCCCCACCGGGCTCGGTCTCCGTGCCGCAGCTCCGCCTGCAGCGCCTGCTCCGGCCGGCGGTGGCCCTCTCGGCGCGCCTGGCGCGGCCGGTGGCCCCTGACGAGGGGGAGCAGCCGGTGGAAGCGCCGACCCGGCGGGACACACGTCCCGCCGCCGCGGCCCTGCTCTCCGGCCCCCGGGGGCCCGGCACCGCCGGGAGGCCACACGTACCTTGTCCGAACCTCATGGCTTCCTTAAGGCTTTGTGAGGAAGCCGGCACCAGTCGCTTTCTCGGTCACAGGTTCGCCTACGCTCTCGTCCGACTCCCGAGAATCCCGGTGGGCGGGGCCGCGCCCGCCGGGATCTTCCCCGAACCGGCCGCCCTTCGAGCGACTCCCCGAGGTGCCGTCCGCATGAGCTCCCGCCGAGCCGATCGTTCCCGGCCCCGTTCCCACGCCCGTCCCCGGAGCGGCACACCGGCCCGCGACATCGCGCTCGCGCTCAGCGTGCTCACCGTGGCCGCGGGCGCCGGTGTCACGTTCCTCGCGAGCGGGGACCGGAACGGGCCGGCGGAGCGGGTGACGGCGAACGCCACCGACACCGCGAACGACACGGCGGTGGACGAGACCACGGACGGTGCCTCCCCTTCCGCCTCACCCGCCCCCGGCGCGAGCACCTCCCCCTCACCCGGCGCCGGAACGTCCGCCGAGCCCGGACGCGGCGCTTCCTCCTCCGCCTCCCCCGGGAGGACGAAGCGGGCCGAGGCCCCGAGGAAGAGCGCGCGGAAGTCCCCCGAGAAGAACACGGGGAACAACACGGGGAACAAGGGGACCGGCACCGAGGGGACCGCCGGGAACGGCGGCGGGGAGCGCGCACCCGGCGACTCCGGAGCCGGTACCGCGCCGGACGGCGGCGGGCCGGAGGCCCAGGTGCTCGCGCTCGTCAATGAGGAACGGAAGACCGCCGGCTGCGAACCGGTCACCGCCAACGCCCGGCTGACGCGGGCCGCGGACGACTACAGCGACGTGATGGCCGCGTCCGGCGTGATGTCCCACACCGGCCCCGACGGCTCCACGATGGCCGACCGGGTGGAGGCGGCCGGATACGCCTGGTCCAACCTGGGCGAGAACATAGCCCGGGGCCAGCCCGACGCCGCCGCGGTCATGGACGCCTGGATGAACAGCCCCGGCCACCGCGCCAACATACTCAACTGCGCCTTCGAGGAGCTGGGCGTCGGGGTCCACTTCGGTGACGGCGGCCCGTGGTGGACCCAGAACTTCGGCACGGGCCGCTGAGCGGCGCCCGGCGGGCCACAGCGCGCGGTACGGCCCCGCCCCGGCAGCCCCGGCAGCCCCGGAACCGGACCGGCCCCTGACCGCACGGACGCACGCCGTTCACCGGCGGCCCGCCGGGCTTCCGGCGGGTGCCCCGCCGCCCGGACCGGTGCGCACCGCACCGGGGCCGGCCGCTGCCCGTGCGGCGCCGCGCGGCCGGGTGGTTTCACCCGGCCGGGGCGGGCAGGCCCATCGGGTTGGGGAACCGCAGAGCCGCCGCGCACGCGCGGGCCAGGGGGGTGAGCAGGTACCGCAGCCGGTCCACCGCGGTGGCGTCGAGAGCCTGCCAGGGGCGGGCGGCCGCCCGGTCGGTCGCCGCCTCCAGCGCGCGGTGTGCCCGGCGTCCGTCCGGTGTCGCCGTCCCGTCGCCGGCCAGCCACCCGCGGTCGGTCAGCCGGTGCCGGGCGGCCTGCCACTGCTCGTCGCTCCACCCCCGGTAGGGCTGGAGTTCGGCGCGCGGCAGGTCGACACCGGCCCGCAGCACCAGGGCCTCACAGCCGTCCAGGCCCGCCGCGACCAGAGCCGCGACATGACCGTCGCCGCGGTGCTCCCGCAGGACGGTCGCCGCGTGCCACAGACGGTCGACGGCGTTCGGCGGCACCGGGAGGGCCTGGTTGGCGGCGGCCAGCACCCGTCCGGCGCAGTCCGCCCCCAGGGCCACGGGCACCAGCAGAGCGGCGGCCTCCGCCACCCGGCGGCCGTCCCCGGGCAGCAGGTGTTCCAGAGCCGCGGCGGCGCCGGCCCGCCGGGCCTCCAGCGCGCGCCCGGGAGACGCCGTCCCCCAGACACCCGGCAGCGCCCGCGCGACCATGGCCGGGGCGAAGCCGAAGAACGCGGCCGTGACCGGCCCCGGGCCGACCTCTCCCAGCGGCGCGGCGCGCCCGGCGAAGTACCCCCGCCAGAAACCGCGCAGGCCCGCCTCCTCGAAGGCGGCCCGGGCCTGCGGCGCGAAGTAGGTCACCGCGTGGACCGGCTCGATCAGCTTCCACAGTGCGCGAGCGGTGTGCTCCGCGTCCTCCACGCCGCCACCTCCTCGCCGGGCCGCCGGCCGTCCGGGGCACCTGAGGGTGCTGCCCACGGCGGGGCCCCGGGGAAACCTCGGACGGCGCGGAGGGGGCCGGTACCGGTGCGACGAGCACACCGCCGGGAGCGGCGCGTTCCGGCGGCCACCGCCCGATCCGGGCCGTACGGCCGGATTCCCGCCCGGCATACGGTGAACCGGCGGCCGCCGTTCAGCCCCGGGCCACCGTGCGGCCACGGCAGGTCAGCACAGTGCCTTGACGACCGCACGACCGCACAGCCGCGCAGGGAGCCGGAATGACAGACATGGACAGACGGAACGGTGTGAACCGGCGTGCCCTGCTGCGGACCGCCGTCGCCGCGCCCTCGGCCGGTGCCGCGGCGACGGCTCTCGGAGCCCGGCCGGCACACGCCGCGGCACCGGGCGGCGGAGGCCGGTTCGACCCCGACAGCCCCCGTTTCACGGTGGCCGTCCTCCCCGACACCCAGTACCTCTTCGACGCCGACAGCGCCGATCCCGCGCCGCTGCGGGAGACCTTCCGCTACCTGGTCGCCGAGCGCGGGAGGACGAACATCGCCTTCGTCGCGCACCTGGGCGACATCACCGAGCACGGCACGCGGGAGGAGACCGGACTCGCCGCGGACACCTTCCGCACCCTCCACCGCAAGGTGCCCTACAGCGTGCTGGCGGGCAACCACGACATACCGGGCTCCACCGACGACCAGCGCGGCGACTCCCCCTACCTGGACGCGTTCGGGCCCGGGCGCCTCGCCTCCGTGCCGACCTTCGGCGGGGCCTCCCCGGACGGCTACAACACCTACCACGTGCTGCGGGCCGGCGGCCGCCGGTGGCTGGTCCTGGCGCTGGACTGGCGGGTGTCGGACAAGGGGGTGCGGTGGGCGCAGGAGGTGCTCGACGGACATCCCCGGCTGCCCGCCATCCTGACCACCCACGACCTGGCCCACGCCGACGCCGCCGGCACCGCGCGGCTGTCGCCCCACGGGCAGCGGCTGTGGGACGCGCTCATCGACCGCAACGACCAGATCTTCCTGGCACTGGGCGGCCACTACTGGCCCCCCGGCCGCACCGTGCTGACCAACCGCGCGGGCAACGACGTCCACGTCCACATCACCAACTACCAGGACCGCTACTACGGCGGTGCGGCGATGCTCCGCCTGTACTCCTTCGACCTGGTCCGCAACACCGTGGACGTGGAGACCTTCTCGCCCTGGCTGCTGGCCCGCGACCCGGGCGAGCGGACGCCGCTGGAGGCGGAGACCGTCGAACTGACCGGTCCCGCCGACCGGTTCAGCATGGACATCGACTTCGCCGCCCGTTTCCGGGGCTTCGCCCCCGTCACACCGCCCCGGCCGCGCCCGGCCTCCGCGGTGCTGCTGCCGGACACCGCCGCCTACTGGCGGTTCGACACCGCGGGGACGGCCGCCGCCGGTGAGGACGGCGCCCCCGTACCGGACGGGAGCGTGGTGCGCGACCTGTCGGGCCACGGCAACGACCTGACGGCCCGGCGGCTGCACGCCTCCGGCCCGCGGGCGCTCACCTGGTCGGCCGACCACCACGGCGGCCAGCCCGCCCACGCCAGCCTCCGGTTCGACGGCGGCAAGAACCCGGACCGGGGCGCGATCCTGACCACCGGCCCCCACGCCCCGCTCAACAGCCGGAAGTTCACCTCCGGATACACCATCGAGACCTTCTTCAAGCTTCCCGACCCCTTCGAGGGCGACCACGCCTGGATGGGCCTCCTCAGCTGGGAGGGACGCAGCGGCGACGCGGGCAAGACCACCGGCTGGTCGCCCGACGAACCGACGTGCAGCCTCAACCTGTCCGGCGAGCGCTTCGTGCAGTTCGTCGTCTATCCCCACCGCCAGGACGCCGACCCCACCTCCTGGAGCCACGCGATCCCGGTCGGCCGCTGGACGCACGTGGCCGTGGTCAACGACGGCCGCCGCACCGTGATGTACATCGACGGCTCGAAGATCGCCCGCAATCCCGCCCAGCGCTCGACCGGTATCGCCACGCTCGGCAAGCCCTTCGTCATCGGCGCGACCCAGTTCGCCGAGCGGTTCGGCCAGGGCTTCCACGGGTGGATCGGCGACACCCGCATCGTCGCCCGGGCCCTGGACCCGGGCGACTTCCTGGCGCCCTATCCCTCCTGACGCCGCGCACCCGCCTTCCGCGGGTGCGCGGCCCCGGCGGGAGGCGGCCTCCCGGTGCCCTTCCGGCGATCGCCGGAAGGGCACCGGGGTCAGGACCGGGTGGCCAGCAGGGCGTACACCAGGGGGATCCGCGGCCGGTCGTCGGGCAGGCGCCACCAGCCCGAGGAGGCGCGGACCATGTGCGGCCAGCGGGGCCAGGGCAGCTCGTCGCTCTCGGTGAGCCGGGTGAGGGTCAGTCCGGCGCGGACCAGGGCGCCGACGGTCTCGCCCAGGCCGTGCGCCCACTCGTAGCTGTCGGCGGCACCCTCGACGGGAGGCCCGTCGGTGTAGGTGTGGCGCACCCGGCGGTGCCGGGGGCCGTGACCGCCCAGATAGTCGTGGCGCAGCAGCAGTTCGTTCCCCTCGCCCTCCTGCGGCATGTCGCCCAGCGAGTGCAGCAGGGGGTGGAACTCCACCACGTAGGCCCGGCCCCCGTCGCGCAGCAGACCGGCGACGACCCGCGCCCAGCGGTCCAGGTCGGGCAGGTAGTGCAGGGCGCCCTTGCCGGTGTAGACCAGGTCGAAGCGCCGTCCGCCCAGGATCTCCACGGCGTCGTAGACGTTGCCCTGGTGGTAGTCCACCGCCAGCCCCGTCCGGGCGGCCAGTTCCCGGGCCGCGGCGACGGAGGCGTGCGAGAGGTCCAGTCCGGTGGTGCGCGCGCCGCGGGCGGCCAGCGCGAGGGTCTCGGTGCCCAGATGGCACTGCAGGTGCACGGTGTCCTTCCCGGCCAGGTCGCCGAGGTCCTCCCATTCGCAGGGGGCGAACCACCGGGCGGACCAGGCCAGGACGTCCTCGGGCCCGGCTCCGGCGCCGGCCAGGTCGTAGAAGCGGCTGGCGGCGTGGACGGTGGTCCGCGCGTCCCAGTTGGCCTGGTTGGCGCGGAACATCTCACGGACGGCGGGGTCGAACCCCGCCCGGCCCCGGTCCTGGTCAGGCGGCTGCGGCTGCGGCTGCGGCTGCTCCGATGCTGTGGTCATGCCTCCATCCAACCCCGCGGACCGTCTTTCCGGGAGGCCGAGAGGAGGTGCCGTCACTCCGCAGGTGGCCTCGGCGGCGCCGATCCCGCTCCCCGCCGCCACCGGCGGCTGTGCGGGCGGTGCCGGGCTCCGGCGCTCCCGGTGCGGTGGGGCTGTTGACTTCACTGCCCTGGGTGTTAGCTTCTAACAACTGTTACTTCCTAACGGATGGGGTGCGGGTGAGCATGCCGACCGTCGTGGTCGCCGGAGCGGGTCCCACCGGGCTCGCCCTGGCGTGCGGACTGCGGGCCGCCGGGATTTCCGTACGGGTGGTGGACAAGGCGCGGGAACCGTCGGTGACCTCGCGGGCCCTGGGACTGCAGCCGCGGGGTCTGGAGGTCCTGGACCGGCTGGGTGCGCTGGACGGCCTGCCGCAGCGTTCGCTGCCGGTCCGCCAGACGGTCCTCCATGCCGACGGCGAACCCGTGGCCCGGCTGCGGTTCGGCCGGCGGACCAGCCTGGTGACCAGACCCGCCCTGCTCGTGTCCCAGGCCGAGGTGGAGGCCCGGCTCCGGCAGCGGCTCGCCGAGCTGGGCACCGAAGTGGAGTGGGACCGGGAACTGCTGGCCGCCGACCAGGACGGTGAGGGCGTGACCGTCCGTCTCCCCGACGAGCGGCTGCGCGCCGGCTGGCTGGTGGGATGCGACGGCGCGCACAGCCGGGTGCGCAAGGCGGCGGGCATCGACTTCCCCGGCGTCCCCGTCGTCGAGCGCTTCCTGCTCGCGGACGTGCGGGTCGCCCTGCCGTTGCCCCGGGACGCGGTGTCGGTGTGGTTGAGCGCCGACCGGATGATCGGCGTCTTCCCCCTGCCCGGCACCGACCTGTGGCGCCTGATGGCCCCGGCACCCGCCGGGACCGGCGACGACACCGGCACCGGCACCGATGCCGTGCTCGCCGCGCTGCTCGGGGTGCTGCGGGACCAGGCGGGCCTGGCCGGGGAAGAGGTACGGGAGACGCTGTGGACCTCCACGTTCCGCATCCACCGCCGCCTGGCCTCCACCTATCGGCGCGCACGGATCCTGCTGGGCGGGGACGCCGCCCACATCCACAGCCCGTTCGGCGGCCAGGGCCTGAACACCGGTCTGGGCGACGCCGAGAACCTGGCCTGGAAACTCGCCCTCGTCGCCACCGGGCGTGCTCACGACGCGCTGCTGGACACCTACCAGGCCGAACGGCGGCCCGTCGCGGAGGGGGTCCTGAAGTCCACCAGTGCCGCGACCCGCCTGGTCGTCGGGGAGAATCCGCCGGCCCGGATGGCGCGCGACCGCCTCTTCGCCCCGTTGCTGAACCGGCCACTCGTCCAGCGGCTGGTCTGGGAGGAGATGTCCCAGCTCAAGGTCAGCTACCGCCGCGGTCCGCTGGCTTCCCGGCGGCTTCGGACCGCGGCGACCCCCCGCCCGCGCGCCGGTGACCGCGTTCCCGACCTGGAGTGCGTCCGCGAGGACGGCGGCCGGACCCGTCTGCACCCCGAGCTCGGGGCCCGTTGGGCCCTTGTCGCCCCTGCCGCCGCCGCGGCGGACCTCGCGACTGCCGCCCGGCGCCGCCTCGGGGAGACGAACACGGCCGTGCTGGTCCCTGTCGCCGGAGGGAGGCGCGCGCTGCTGGTGCGGCCCGACGGCCACCTGGCATGGTCCGGGACCTCCCCGGCTACGCTGGACCGGTGGCTGGCCCGTGTGCTCGGTGACGGCCATGTGCGGTGATCGTCCGGTGATCCCGCTCCGCCGTACCTGACCGGCTCCGGGAGGCACAAGGCCATGAGGGCGTCCGCGACTCCGCCGACGGGTCTGCGCGCCCGCAAGAAGGCCCAGGTCCGCCGCGCCATCCAGGAGCACGCGCTGCGGCTCTTCCTGAGCAAGGGGTACGAGAACACCACCGTCGGGGAGATCGCCACCGCCGCCGGGGTCTCCCACATGACGTTCTTCCGGAACTTCCCCACCAAGGAGGCCGTCGTCGAGACCGACGACTACGACCCGATGATCGTCCGGCTCATCGAGCAGCGGCCCCCGGACGAGGACGCGCTCACCGCCCTGCGCCGGGCACTGGCACAGGCTCTGGAGACCGTGTACGCCGACGACAGGGACGCGCTCCTGGCCCGTACCCGGCTCATTCTGGCCACACCGGCCCTCCGCGCCCGGCTCTGGGACAACCAGTACGCCACCGAGCGGTTGTTCGCACAGGCCCTCGCCGCCCGCCGGCCGGAAGCCGACGTTCTGCGCACCCGTGTTCTCGCCGCGGCCGCACTGGCCGCGCTGAACATCGCCCTCACCGTGTGGGTGGACGGCCAGGGTGCCGAAGACCTGCCGACGCTGGTGGACCGGGCGTTCGAGGCCCTGCACGGCTGAGACGGGGGTGCCGTGCGGGAGCCGTGCCGCCCTGGCGGCGGCACCGCGGCATGTGATCATGGGGAAGGCAGTACGGGCCGGACAGCGAGCAACGACGCAGCAAGGAGTACCGCGCATGTCGAAACCACCGCTTCCCGAGACGGCCGTCGCGATGCTGGAGAAGGCCAATCCTGCTGTCATCACGACGCTGCGGCCGGACGGCCAGCCGGTGTCCACCGCCACCTGGTACCTGTGGGAGGACGGCCGGGTGCTGGTCAACATGGACGAGGGCCGCAAACGGCTGGAGCACGTGCGCCGTGACCCCCGGGTCACGCTCACGGTGCTCGCCGAGGGCGACTGGTACACGCACGTCAGCCTCATCGGCCGCGTCGTCGAACTCCGCGACGACGAGGAGCTGGCCGACATCGACCGGCTGGCCCGGCACTACCTGGGGAAGCCGTACCCGCGGCGGGACCGCCGCCGGGTCAGCGCCCTGATCGAGATCGACCGCTGGCACGGCTGGGGATCGCTGAAGGACAGCGACCAGCCCGGCTGACGTCCGGCCCGCCGCCGCGAGGAGGCCGGATCGGGGAGGGGGGCGCCGCGGCGCCCCCTCCCCGATCCGGCACGGAGGCGCTCAGCGCCGTCTTCGTACGATCAGGCGCTGGAGCACGATGAAGGCGAGCAGCAGCACACCGATGACGATCCTGGTCCACCAGGAGCTGAGGGTGCCCTCGAAGGAGATCAGGGTCTGCACGGTGCCGAGCACCAGCACCCCCGCCACCGAGCCCGCCACATAGCCGACCCCGCCGGTCAGCAGGGTTCCGCCGATCACCACGGCGGCGATGACGTCCAGCTCCATGCCGACCGCGTGCAGGCCGTAGCCGGAGAGCATGTAGAGGCCGAACAGCAGCCCGCCCAGTGCCGAGCAGAACCCGCTGACCGCGTACACCCCGACCTTGGTGCGGCCGGTGGCCAGGCCCATCAGCCGTGCCGAGGACTCGCTGCCGCCCAGTGCGTAGACGGTGCGGCCGAAGCGGGTCAGGTGCAGCACGTACGCCCCGGCCGCCACGGTGGCCAGGGCGATCAGCACGCTGTAGGTCAGGGTGATGCCGCCGGGCAGTCCGATGGTCCCGGTCGCGACGGAGCGGAAGACCGGGTCCTTGATGGACACCGACTCGACACTGATGAGGAAGCACAGCCCGCGGGCCAGGAACATGCCCGCGAGCGTGACGATGAAGGGCTGGACGTCGAAGTGGTGGATGACCAGGCCCATCAGCAGGCCGAGGGTGCCGCCCGCGGCGAGCACGGTGAGCACGGCCAGCCACAGCGGCCAGCCCGCGTTCAGCGTGGCGGCCGCGATCATGGTGGACAGCGCGGCCACCGCCCCCACGGACAGGTCGATGCCTCCGGTGAGGATGACGAAGGTCATCCCGACCGCGAGCACGATGAGGAAGGCGTTGTCCACGAACAGGTTGGTGACGACCTGCCCCGAGGCGAACCCCTCGTAGCGGACCGAGCCGGCGCCGAAGGTGACCATGAAGACCACGAACGTCGCGACCACCGGCAGGAAACGCCGGGGAAGGCGCCCGGGCACCAGGCGCCGGGGGAGACGTGTGGGAGCGGAGACGCTCATCGGGCACCCACCTTCTGGGGTCGGACGGCGGAGGCCGAGGGCTTGCGCCGGGCCCGCACGAGCCCCGCCGTGCGCGGCGACTGGAGCAGGCACACGGCGATCACCACGAGCGCCTTGAACACCAGGGTGACGTTGGGCGGGACGCCGATGGTGTAGACGGTGGTGGTCAGGGTCTGGATGACCAGGGCGCCGACCAGGGTCCCGGTCAGCGAGTACCGGCCGCCCGCCAGCGAGGTGCCGCCGATGACCACGGCGAGGATGGCGTCCATCTCGATCCACAGTCCGGCGTTGTTGGCGTCGGCGGCGCTGACGTTGGAGCTGATCATCAGGCCCGCCACTCCCGCGCACAGGGCGGCGAAGACGTACACCGTCCAGATGATCGTGCGCGAGCGGATCCCCGCCAGCCTGCCGGCCTCCGGATTGACCCCGACCGCCTCGATCAGCATGCCCAGGGCGGTCCGTCGGGTCAGCAGCGCGACGCCGACCAGGACGGCCAGGCTGATCAGGATCGCCACCGGCAGTATCAGGAAACCCGCGCCGATCTGGCGGTACAGCGAGTTCTTGACGGTGATGATCTGCCCCTCGGTGAGCAGCATCGCCAGACCGCGTCCCGCGGTCATCAGCACCAGTGTCGCGATGATCGGCTGGATGCCCAGGACGGAGACCAGGAATCCGTTCCACAGCCCGAGCAGTACGCACACGCCCAGGGCCAGCAGCACGGCCGTGACCGCGTCGCCGGTTCCGGCGATCCAGGTGCAGGCGATCGCGCCCGCGATCGCGGCGACCGCTCCCACCGACAGGTCGATGCCGCGGGTGGCGATCACGAGGGTCATGCCGACGGCGATGAGGAGCGTCGGCGCCCCGTTGCGGAGGATGTCGACGGTGCTGCCGAACAGGTGCCCGTCCTGCATCCTGAGTTCCAGGAACGAGGGCGTGACCACCACGTTGAGCACGATCAGGGCGGCCAGGGCGGCCAGCGGCCAGAGCAGGCGTCCCGGTCTCACGAGGCCACCGCCGGGGTGTGCCCGTCCTGCGCGGCGATGGCGGACATGACCTTGTCCACGGAGATGTCGTGGCCGGACAGTTCGGCCACCTTGTGCCGGTCGCGCAGCACGACGACCCGGTCGGACACGCGTACCACCTCCTCCAGTTCGGCGGAGACGAACAGCACCGCCATGCCTTCGGCGGCCAGGTCGGCCACCATCTGCTGGATCTGCGCCTTGGCCCCGACGTCGATGCCCCGGGTGGGCTCGTCGAGGATGAGCAGGCGGGGCCGGGTCACCAGCCACCGCGCGAGCAGCACCTTCTGCTGGTTGCCGCCCGAGAGGGTGCCGATGACGGCACCGGGGTCGGCGGGACGGATGTCGAGCCTGGCGATGTACTCGTCCACCAGCGACTCGGCGGTGCGGCGCGGGATCGGGCGCGCCCACCCCCGCGCGGCCTGCAGGGCCAGCAGCAGGTTGTCGCGCACGCTCAGGTCCGCGATGAGGCCCTCGGCCTTGCGGTCCTCGGAGGAGAACGCGACACCGCCGGCGATCATCGACCGCGGGCCGCGGGGGCGGACGGGTCTTCCTCCGACGGTGAGGGTGCCGGTGTCCGGGCGGTCCGCGCCGAACAGCAGCCGGGCCAGTTCGGTGCGGCCCGATCCGAGGAGCCCGGCCAGGCCCACCACCTCGCCCGCGTGGATCTCCAGGTCGAACGGCTCGATCGCGCCGGCCCGGCCGAGGCCGCGGGCCGTCAGCACCGGGGCGGAGTCCGGGACCCGGTGCTCGGAGCGGCGCCGTACCTCCTCAAGGGTGCCGACCGCGCGGCCGAGCATCGCCGACACCAGTTCGAGCCGGTCCAGCTCGGTGGGCAGGTACTCACCGACCAGGGTGCCGTTGCGCAGCACCGTCATCCGGTCGGCGATCTCGTAGACCTGGTCGATGAAGTGGGAGACGAACAGGATCGCCACCCCCTCCGCGCGCAGCACCCGGATGATCCGGAACAGCTCGGCGACCTCACCGGCGTCCAGGCTGGAGGTCGGCTCGTCCAGGACCAGCACCCGCGCGTCCACGGCCAGCGCCCGGGCGATCGCCACGAGCTGCTGGACCGCGATGGGATGACTGCCCAGGGTGGAGGCGGGGTCGACGGCCAGACCGATGCGGTCCAGCAGCTGCGCCGCACGGGCCCTGGTGGCCCTGCCGTCGATGCCGCCGAAGCGGCGCGGCTCACGGCCGAGCAGGATGTTCTCCGCCACCGACAGGTTGGGGCAGAGGTTGACCTCCTGGTAGACGGTGCTGATCCCGGCCTCCTGCGCCTGGGCGGGGCCGGGGAAGGCGACCGGTTCGCCGTCCAGGCGGATCACGCCCGCGCTCGGGCGGTACACACCGGTGAGTGCCTTGATCAGGGTGGACTTGCCCGCCCCGTTCTCGCCCATCAGGGCGTGCACCTCACCGGGGAACAGCCGGAAGTCGACCTCCGAGAGCGCCTTGACGCCGGGGAACTCGACGCTGATGCCGCGCATGTCGACCACCGGAGCGCCGTCGCACGCTGAGGAATCGGTCATGACCAGTGCTTTCGTCGTGGTGGACGCGGTCCCCGCCGCCGCTCGCCCGGACCGGGCGAGGTCGCGGCGGCGGGGACCGCCGCTCGTGTCAGTACTTGCGGTCCGGGAGGGCGGCCCGGGCCTGCTCGGGGGTGAACGTGGTCTCCTCGGTGACCACGCGCTCGGGGACCTCCTCGCCCGCCACGACCTTCTCGGCCAGGTCCATCAGCTGCTCGCCGAGCAGCGGGTTGCACTCGACGATGAAGTTGATCTCGCCGTCGGCCAGGGCCTGCATGCCGTCCTTGACCGCGTCCACGGTGATGATCCTGATGTCCTCGCCCGGCTTCTTGCCCGCCGCCTTGATGGCCTCGATGGCGCCCAGGCCCATGTCGTCGTTGTGGGCGTAGACCACGTCGATGTCGGAGTTGGACTTGAGGAACGCCTCCATGACCTGCTTGCCGCCGGCGCGGGTGAAGTCACCGCTCTGGGTGGCCGTGATCTTGATGTCGGGACGCTTGCCGATGACCTCCTCGAAGCCCTTCTTGCGGTCGATGGCGGGCGCGGCGCCGGTGGTGCCCTGCAGTTCCACCACGTTGACCGGGCCCTCGGAGTTGTCCACCAGCCACTGGCCCGCCTTGCGGCCCTCCTCGACGAAGTCGGAGCCGAGGAAGGTCTCGTACAGCGAGCCGTCGTCGGAGTCGATGGCGCGGTCGGTGAGGATCACCGGGATCTTGGCGCGCTGGGCCTCCAGCAGGACCGCGTCCCAGCCGGTCTCCACGACCGGGCTGAAGGCGATGACGTCGACCTTCTGCTGGATGAAGGAGCGGATCGCCTTGATCTGGTTCTCCTGCTTCTGCTGTGCGTCGGAGAACTGCAGTTCGACTCCGGCGGCCTTGGCCGCTTCCTGGATGGACTTGGTGTTGGCCGTCCGCCAACCGCTCTCCGCGCCGACCTGTGCGAAGCCCATGGTGATCTTGCCGTCGTCCTGCCCGCCAGAGGCGGAACCCGTCCCGCCCCCGCCGCAGGCGGTCAGTGTGGCCAGCAGGAGCACGCCGGCGGCCGTGGCGATCTTCTTCAGCACTGCTCATTCCTCCGTGGGACCGCGCTCGCCCGCTCTGGGGAGCCTGCGTGACCGTCGTCACGTAGCGGTAAGAGTGAGCGCTAACATTAAGAGCGTCAACCCTTCTGACACCAGGATTTCGCACTTCTGATGCGCCTATGGAATGGGCTATGTTAGCGCTAATCCAAGCCGGTGCCGCCTGTTTGCGCAGGTCCCCCGCGGCGCGGCCGGGGCGGCGGGGCCGCGCCGGTTCCCCGCCATGGCTGATCACCCGGGTGGTTATCGTTGACAAGCGGCAGGGCAGACGGGAACACCGGAACCGAGGGAGTACGGGTGGAAGGCACCTCAGCGGGCGGCCGGACGGCACGCAGTCCGGCCATGACCGACGTCGCCCGGCTCGCGGGCGTCTCCCACCAGACGGTCTCCCGCGTGCTCAACGGACACCCCAACGTCCGGGAGCAGACCCGGCTGCGGGTGCGCGCCGCCATCGAGGAGCTGGGCTACCGGCCAAACCGTGCCGCCCGCGCCCTGGTGACCGGGCAGACCCAGCTGATCGGGGTGGTGGCGCAGAACTCCACCCTGTTCGGCCCGGCCTCACTGCTGGCCGCCTTCGAACTGGCCGCCGCGGCGGCGGGCTTCACGGTGAGCGTGCGGCGGGTCCGGGAGCTGGACCAGCCGTCGATCGCCGCCGCCGTGGAGCACCACCGCGACCAGCGGGTCGCCGGCATGGTGGTCATCGCGCCCACGGTCTCGGCCAACGAGGCACTGGCCGAGGTGCCCGCGGACGTTCCCCTGGTCACCGTGGACGGCGACGTCGGCCGGGGCGCAGCGCTGGTCACCGTGGACCAGGAGGCGGGCGCCTCCGCCGCCACCCGGCACCTGCTGGACGCGGGACACCAGACCGTCTGGCACGTCTCCGGCCCGCCCGACTGGCTCGACGCCGCGGGCCGGGTGCGCGGGTGGCAGCGGGCGCTGGAGGACGCGGGCGCGGAGGTACCGCCGGTCACCACGGTCGACTGGAGCGCGGCGGCCGGATACCGCGCGGGCCTGATGCTGGCCCGTATCCCGGACGTGACCGCGGTGTTCGCCGCGAACGACCACCTGGCGCTGGGCATCCTGCGCGCGATGAGCGAGCGGGGCCGGTCCGTTCCCGGGGAGGTGAGCGTCGTCGGCTTCGACGACGTGCCCGAGTCGGCCTACTTCATCCCGCCGCTGACGACCGTGCGGCCCGACTTCGACGCGGTGGCCACCGAGACCCTGTCCCTGCTCCTGAACCGGATCTCCTCCGGGGAGACGGGCCCCGCCCAGCGCATCATCACCCCCACGCTCGTCGAGCGGCAGAGCGTGGCGGCCCCGCCCCGCTGACCCCGCTTCCCGGCCCCGGGGCGCCCGCGAGGACACCCCGGGGCCGGCCTGCCCGCGTGCACGGGGGCGTGTACCTCCAGCGGGCATGCCCCCGGTCTCCCTTCCGTCGGCCATGGCGGTTCCGGGCACCCGGAACCCGGCCCCGTCGGGCCGGACCCGGGTGCGCGGCGGAGCCGGGCGAGCCCCGCCCCTACTCGGCGTAGTAGGTGGCGTCGGCGCGGTCGAGCGCGGTGCCCGGAGCCTGGACGTACAGCAGGTGGTCGAAGTGCCGGAGGTAGTGTCCGGGGCGGTTGAGGGACTCGAAGGAGACGCCGGACGCGGAGTCGGCCAGGCCCGCCCTGCGGTGGAAGGAGGCGTCCTCCGCGAAGGCGGCCGAGCCGTCGTTCCTCTCCAGCCACACCTCGGAGTCCTTGTGGCGCAGGTAGTGGCCGGGATGGTTCGCCGATTCGAGGGAGACGGTGCCGTCACCGGCGAGGCCGGTGGCGACGCGGAACTGGGAGTCGGCGAGGTCGGTGACGTTCGGATCGGTCCTGGCCCGGAACTCCGAGTGCCGGATGTAGCGGTCGGGGAAGTTGTAGGACGAGAAGCGGACCGGGGTGGCGCCGTCCGCCACGGGGATGCCGAAGTTGGGGGTGCCGTCGGCGTTCCAGTACAGCTTCTGGTAGCGGGTGCGGCGGTTGGGGTCGTCGAGCGGATCGCCGTTGATGTCCCGGTAGTCGCGGGAGTGGTAGACCAGGATGTCCGACCTGCCGTCCTCGGACGTGGTGAAGGAGTTGTGGCCGGGGCCGTACTGGCTGGTCGCGGCGTTGCTGGTGAGGACCGGGGCCGGGTGCTTCCGCCAGGAGGCCGGTCTCGTCAGGTCGGCGGTGGCGTCGGCGGTCAGCAGCCCGAGGCAGTAGTTGCTGTCGGTGGCGCTGGCCGAGAAGGTCATGAAGACCTTGCCGCCCCTCCGGATGACGGCCGGCGCCTCGTTGACGCGGTGTCCGACGGTCTCCCAGGCGTGGGTGGGCGTGGAGATCCGCGCGGGGGTGCCGCTGATGGTCCAGGGATTGGACATCCTGGCGAGGTAGATGCTGGTTCCGCTGCCGACGGCCGGGTCGTTCTGCGCCCAGCTGAGGTAGCGGGTGCCGTTGTGCACGAAGGTCGTCGCGTCCAGCGAGAAGGTGTCCAGCGGCAGCCGGATGCGGCCCTTCTCGGTCCAGGTGCCGGTGAGGGGGTTGGCGGCACTGCTCTCCAGGACGTAGGGGCGGATCTTCCACACGTCGTCGGTGGTGCCGGCGGAGAAGTAGACGTACCACTTCCCGTCGATGAAGTGGATCTCCGGCGCCCAGATGTGCGCACCCATCTCGCCGGTGGCGTGCCTGGTCCAGATCGTGGTCTCCGGCGCCGTGGAGAGACCCTGGAGGGTGGTGGCCCTGCGCAGCACGATGCGGTCGTACGCGGGTACGGTCGCGGTGAAGTAGTAGTAGCCGTCGGTGTGCCGGAAGACATGGGGATCGGCGCGCTGGAGCGCTATCGGGTTGGTGAAGCTCACGGCGGGGGAGGCGGGGACCGCCGCCTGAGCGGGGACGGCGGCGACGAGCACGGCCAGTGCGGCGATCACCGTTAACGGGCCGCGGCTGGTGAGGCGTCTCATGGTGTTCTCCTGTGGGGGGCGGCTGCGGGTTGTCGGCGGGTGCCGTGTTCCTTCGTCCGGTGGGGCGGGGCAGCCGCGGGACGCCCGGCGGGGGTGGCGTGCGCGCCGTCACCGCCGCCGGGCGTCCCGGTCACACGCGACCGGGATTGCCGTAGTAGGCGCCCGGGCCGTGCTTGCGCGTGAAGTGGCGGTCCAGCAGGTGCTGCGGGGGCACGACCGTGCCCAGGGCGAGGGTGTGGAGGGCCATCTCGGCCACCGCCTCGCAGACGACGGCGTGTTCGAGGGACTTGGCGGCGTCGGCACCCCAGGTGAACGGGCCGTGGTGCGCCACCAGGGCACCGGGCACCTCCACCGCCCGGGTGTCGTCGCCGTCCAGCAGGTCGACGATGACCTGACCGGTGTTGTACTCGTAGTCCTCGGCGCACTGCTCCGCGGTGAGGGCCGCCGTGACCGGGACCGGACCGTTGAAGGTGTCGGCGTGGGTGGTGCCGAGGACCGGTATGGAGCGGCAGGCCTGGGCGAAGGCGACGGCGTGGGTGGAGTGCGTGTGGGTGATCCCGCCGATGGAGGGGAACGCCCGGTAGAGGCTGCGGTGCGTCTCCGTGTCGGTGGACGGGCGCAGGTCGCCCTCCACGACACGCCCGTCCTCCAGGGCGACGACGACCAGGTGCTCCTCACCGAGCACCTCGTAGGACACGCCGGAGGGCTTGATGACGAACACCCCGGCGTCCCGGTCCACGCCGCTGACGTTTCCCCAGGTCAGGGTGGCCAGGCCGGCCTCGGGTATCCGGAGGTTGGCTCTCAGCACCTCGTTGCGCAGCTCGTCGGAGACAGTCTTACCCATGGGTGACTCCGTCCTGGGGGAGAGGGGAACCGGGGCCGGTCACGCGCGCCTCCGGACCGCGCGGAGGGCCGGGCGTCCGGCGGCGATGCCGGTCACAGGGGCTGCGCCAGACGGTGGTAGGCCTGGTTCCAGCGCAGCTCCCGGGTGAACCGGCGGATGGTGGTGTCGCCGTCGATGACGGCGAGTTCGGTGCTCAGCATCTCCGCGAGGTCCTCGATCTCCTCCTCGCCCAGTGCCGTGGTCAGGACGGTGTGGTGCGGTGCTCCGGCGGTCAGCCAGGCCTCGGTGGAGGTGCGCAGGTTCGGGTGGGGACGCCAGACCGCGCGGGCCACCGGCAGCCGGGGCAGCGGCTCGGGCGGGGCGACGACGTCGATGCGGTTGGCGACGAGGCGGAAGCGGTCTCCCATGTCGGCCAGGCCGACGACGACGGCCGGTCCGGGGGCGGCGTCGAAGACGAGACGGACGGGGTCCTCGCGCCCGCCGATGCTGAGCGGATGGATCTCGCACGAGGGGACCGCGGACGCGATGGAGGGACAGACCTCCAGCATGTGGGCCCCCAGGACGAGTTCCCGGCCCTCGGCGAGGTCGTAGGTGTAGTCCTCCATGAAGGAGGCGCCGCCGGGCAGGCCCTGCCCCATCGCCTTGAACGTGCGCAGCAGGACGGAGGTCTTCCAGTCGCCTTCGCCGCCGAAGCCGTAACCGTCCGCCATGAGGCGCTGGACGGCGAGGCCGGGCAGTTGCCGCAGACCGCCGAGATCCTCGAAGTTGGTGGTGAAGGCGTGGAAACCGCCCTCGGTGAGGAAGGCGCGCAGTCCGGCCTCGATCCGTGCGGCGTACCGCAGGGAGTCGTGGTGCTCACCGCCCGGCCGCAGCTCGGGCGCGAGGCGGTAGAGCTCCAGGTACTCCTTGACCAGCGCGGTGACCGTGTCCTCCGCGGCGGAGTCGACCGCCGCGACGAGGTCGTTGACGCCGTAGGTGTTGACCGAGACGCCGAACCGCAGCTGGGCCTCGACCTTGTCCCCCTCGGTGACGGCCACGTCGCGCATGTTGTCGCCGAACCGCGCGAGTCTCAGGCCGGCCAGCTCGGCGCGGCCGGTGGCCGCCCGCGCCCAGGCGGCGACGCGGTGGACGACGTCCGGGGAGGAGACGTGGCCGGCGACGGTCTTGCGGGGGACCCCGAGCCGCGTCTGGACGAAACCGAACTCGCGGTCGCCGTGGGCGGCCTGGTTCAGGTTCATGAAGTCCATGTCGATGGTGGCCCAGGGCAGCTCGCGGTTGGCCTGGGTGTGCAGGTGCAGCAGCGGTTTCTGCAGCGCGTCCAGGCCGGAGATCCACATCTTGGCCGGGGAGAAGGTGTGCATCCACGCGATCAGGCCGATGCAGCGGTCGTCGGCGTTGGCGTCGAGGCAGACCCTGCGGATGGCGGCGGCGTCGGTGAGCACGGGCTTCCACACGAGGCGCACCGGCATCTGCGGCTGCGCCCCGAGGGTGTCGCAGATGCTCCGCGACTGCTCGGCGACCTGGGTCAGGGTCTCGTCGCCGTAGAGAGCCTGGCTGCCGGTGAGGAACCAGATCTCGTGGTCGGGCTGGGCGATGGCCATGGCGGACGTGCTCCTCGGACGGGACGGGTGGGGCGGAAGTGGGGGAACGCCGGCGGGGCCGGTCGGGGCCGGTTCAGCGGGCGGAGGCCGTGCGTGCGGCGTTCCGGATGCGGCGCAGGCGGTGCAGCATGAGGTCGGCGCCGGTGCCGAAACGGTCGTGCAGCAGGCGGTACTCGGCGAAGAGCGCGTCGTAGGCGTCGGCCCGGCCGGGGTCGGGCACGTACGCGTGGCGCCGGACACTGCCCATGGCGGCGGCCGCGGACCGTATGTCGGGGTGGGCGCCCGCGGCGACGGCGGCGTGGATGGCGGAGCCGAGCGCCGGCCCCTGCTCGGACGTGGCCAGGGAGACGGGACGGCGGAGCACGTCCGCGTAGATCTGCATGAGCAGGGGGTTCTTCTTCAGGCCGCCGGCCACGATGAACTCCTCGACCGGGACGCCGCCGTTCTCGAACGCCTCGACGATCACACGTGTGCCGTAGGCGGTGGATTCCAGCAGGGCGCGGTAGACGTCCTCGGGACGGGTGTCGAGGGTGAGACCGACGATGACGCCGGACAGGTGGTGGTCGACCAGCGTGGAGCGGTTGCCGTTCATCCAGTCCAGGGCGACCAGGCCGTGTGCGCCGACGGGCTGCGCGGCGCTCTTGCGGGTCAGCAGCCGGTGCAGGTCCTCGCCCGAGGCCGCGGCCTCGGCACGGTAGTCGTCGGGGACGCCCTGCCGCAGCCACCAGGCGAAGATGTCGCCGACCCCGCTCTGGCCGGCCTCGTATCCGTAGGCGCCCTCGACGATGCCGCCGTCGACGACGCCGCAGATGCCCGGGACCTCGCAGAGGGCGGGGCCGTTGAGGACGTGGCAGGTCGAGGTGCCCATGATGGCCAGCAGCCGGCCGTTCTCGACGGCGTCCGCGGCGGGGGCGGTGACATGGGCGTCCACGTTGCCGGCGGCGACGGCCGTGCCCTCGCGCAGCCCGGTCCAGGCCGCTGCCCGCGGGCTCAGTCCGCCGACCCGGGAGCCCAGCGGGGACAGCGGGTGCTCCAGGCGGGTGGCGGCGAAGTCGGCGAAGCCGGGGTGCAGCCGGGCCAGGAAGTCGGCGGAGGGGTAGGCGCCGTCCTGGTGGATTCCCTTGTAGCCGGCGGTGCAGGTGTTGCGCGACTCGCTGCCGGTCAGCTGCCACACGATCCAGTCGGCGGCCTCGATCCAGCGGGAGCAGGCGGCGTAGAGCTCGGGATCCTCCTCCAGGACCTGCAGGGCCTTCGCGTACTGCCACTCGGACGAGATCCTGCCGCCGTACCGGGTGATCCACTTCTCGCCGCGGGCGTGGGCAAGGGCGTTGATGCGGTCGGCCTGGTCCTGGGCCGCGTGGTGCTTCCACAGTTTGGGCCAGGCGTGCGGGCGGGCCGCCCACTCGGCCGTCTCGGCCAGCGGGGTGCCGTCGGAGGTGGTCGGGAGCACGGTGCAGGCGGTGAAGTCCGTGGCGATGCCGATGACCAGGGCGGGGTCGATCCCGGCCTCGGCGACCGCCGCGGGGACGGCGGTGCGCAGCACCTCACGCCAGTCCGCGGGATGCTGCAGGGCCCAGTCGGGCGGCAGCGGATCACCGGTGGCGGGAAGGCGTTCCTCGATGACGGCGTGGCGGTACTCGTGGACCGCCGACCCGAGTTCGGCGCCGTCGCGGACCCGGACGACCACGGCGCGGCCGGAGAGGGTGCCGAAGTCGACTCCGACCGTGCAGGCCTCGGGGTGCCGGTGATCGGGGGTGCCGTCAGGGGCAGGTGTGGTGGTCACAGTATGGGTCTCTCGTCAGGAGCAGCGGGGCGGTCAGGGAGAGGCAGCTGACCGGTCCAACAGATTGTTAGCGATAACAAGACGGTTGGACAAGAGGTGCGTGTGGTTTTGCCGGAAACCCCCGGGGGCCGGTCCGGGCGGACGGCCGGTGCCGTGACCGGGCCGGAGGACGCTCCCTGCCGTCGGACGCCGCCCGCGGGATGATCCTTCACGGAGGCCGGAGGCGTCTGCGGCCGGACCCGCGGACGCGCCGTCTTCCCCGCCGCGCTGTTCACAGATGTGTGTCGGTGAGGGAAAACGTGTACAACCTCTTGCTGCGACCGCAAGTTAGCGCTAACAATCTTCTCGGCAGGCTGACCGCTTCCAGGTCGGCCGTGCGGACACGGTTCCCCACCGGCGCAACCCCGCTCGCGCAGGGTCTCGAACCGTACAGAGCCGCTTCCCCACGGACGAGACAGCAGGGAAAGACTATGAAGAACCGCCGAGCCGTATCCGCCGCCCTGGCCGTCACCGCCAGTTGCGCCATGCTCCTCCTCACCGCCTGCGGACAGAGCAGCGAGGGGGGAAGCAAGGAGGCGAAGGACAAGGAGGACCTCACCATCGGCATCGCCATGCCGACCAAGTCCTCCGAGCGCTGGATCGCCGACGGCCGGAACATGACCAAGGTCCTGGAGAAGGCCGGTTACCGGACCACCCTGCAGTACGGCGAGGACGACCCCGACCAGCAGGTGTCCCAGATCGAGAACATGATCACTCAGGGGGTCGACGCGCTGGTCGTGGCCGCCATCAACGGCGAGGCGCTCTCCAACGTCCTCCAGCAGGCCGCGGACGCCGACATCCCGGTGATCTCCTACGACCGGCTCATCCTGGGCTCCCCCCATGTGGACTACTACGCCTCCTTCGACAACGAGAAGGTCGGCGAGCTCCAGGCCACGTACATCGTCGAGAAGCTCGGTCTGAAGGACGGCTCGGAGAAGGGGCCCTTCAACATCGAGCTGTTCGCCGGCTCCAACGACGACAACAACACCAAGTACTTCTTCAACGGGGCGATGAAGGTCCTCAAGCCCTACCTCGACGAGGGGCAGCTCGTCGTCCGGTCGAAGCAGACCGCCCTCAACCAGGTCACGACCCTGCGCTGGGACGGCGGAACGGCGCAGAAGCGCATGGACGACCTGCTGACCTCCACCTACTCCAGGGCCCGGGTGGACGCCGTCCTGTCGCCCTACGACGGCATCTCCATCGGCATCCTGTCGGCCCTCAAGTCGGACGACTACGGGAGCGCCGCCAAGCCCCTGCCGATCGTCACGGGCCAGGACGCGGAGGTCGCGTCCGTGAAGTCGATCATCGCCGGGGAGCAGACGCAGACGGTCTACAAGGACACGCGCGCACTGGCCAAGGTCGCCGCGGACATGGTCACCGCCGTCCTCAACGACGAGAAGCCCGAGATCAACGACGACAAGACGTACGACAACGGCGAGAAGACCGTCCCCGCCTACCTGCTCGACCCGGTCAGCGTGGACAAGTCGAACTACCAGGAGGTCCTGGTCGACTCCGGCTACATCGACGCCGGGGAGCTCAAGTGACCCCCACCCCGGGGGCCCGCCGCGAGGCGGGCCCCACGGCCGGTCCCGTCCTTGAGATGCGCTCCATCGTGAAGACCTTCCCCGGGGTCAGGGCGCTGTCCGACGTGACGCTCTCCGTGCGGCGCGGTGAGGTCCACGCGCTGTGCGGCGAGAACGGCGCGGGCAAGTCGACCCTGATGAAGGTCCTCTCCGGCGTGCACCCGCACGGGACGTACGAGGGGGAGATCCTCTTCGAGGGCGAGCCGTGCCGCTTCAGGGACATCCGCGCCAGCGAGCAGCGCGGCATCGTCATCATCCACCAGGAACTCGCGCTCGTTCCCCAGCTGTCCATCGCCGAGAACATCTTCCTCGGCAACGAGCCGTCCCGGCGCGGTGTCATCGACTGGCGCGAAGCGCTGCGCAGGGCCGCCGCACTGCTCGGGCGGGTGGGCCTCGACGAGCACCCGGAGACCAGGGTCGCCGACCTGGGGGTGGGCAAGCAGCAGCTCGTGGAGATCGCGAAGGCCCTGGCGAAGGACGTCAGACTGCTCATCCTCGACGAGCCCACCGCGGCGCTCAACGACGAGGACAGCGCGAAACTGATCCGGCTGATCCAGGAGCTGAGGCACCAGGGCATCACCTCGATCATCATCTCGCACAAGCTGAACGAGATCGCCCAGGTGGCCGACTCCGTCACCATCCTGCGCGACGGGCGTTCCATCGAGACGCTGGACGTCAGGGCGCCGGAGACCACCGAGGAACGCATCATCCGCGGAATGGTCGGGCGCGACCTGGACAGCCGCTTCCCCGACCGCACTCCGTACGCGGGCCCCGCCGGGGACCGGCCCGCGCTGGAGATCCGCGACTGGACCGTGCACCACCCCGTCGACCAGCACCGCAAGGTCGTGGACGGAGTGTCGCTCACCGTCCGCCGCGGAGAGATCGTCGGCATCGCGGGGCTGATGGGCGCCGGCCGCACCGAACTGGCGATGAGCGTCTTCGGCCGCTCCTACGGCCGGTACGCACGGGGCACCGTGTACAAGGACGGGCGGGAGATCCGGAACCGCACCGTGCCCGAGGCGGTCGCCAACGGAATCGCCTACGTCACCGAGGACCGCAAGCACTACGGCCTGAACCTCGGCGACTCCATCAGCCGGAACATCTCGCTCACCTCCCTGGGCAGGCTCGCCCGGCGCGGAGTGGTCGACGAGCACGAGGAACGGCGGGTGGCCGAACGGTACCGCCGGACCATGAACATCAAGGCCCCCCACGTCTTCGAGAAGGTCGGCCGCCTGTCCGGCGGCAACCAGCAGAAGGTCGTCCTCAGCAAGTGGATCCTGGCCGGTCCGGACGTGCTCATCCTGGACGAACCCACCCGCGGCATCGACATCGGCGCGAAGTTCGAGATCTACACCGTGATCGACCGGCTCGCAGCCGAGGGCAAGGCCATCCTCTTCATCTCCTCCGAACTGCCCGAACTGCTCGGCATGTGCGACCGCATCTACACCATGGCCGCCGGCCGGCTCACCGGGGAGGTGGGGCGCGCGGAGGCCACCCAGGAAGTGCTGATGCGGCACATGACGCAGGACACCCACGCACCGACTGCCGCTGCCACCGGCGCGCCCAGCAAAGGACACCAGGCATGACCACCGACCTGACCACCGGCCCGGCCGCCCCGGCACCCACGGGCGGCACCCAGGGCCCCCGCACCGGATCGCCGGTGGTACGCGCCCTGCTGGAGGGCGCCCGGCGCAACATGCGCCAGTACGGAATGCTGTTCGCCCTCGGGCTGATCGTCGTCCTGTTCCAGGTCTGGACGGGCGGTGACCTGCTGCTGCCGCGCAACGTCTCCAACCTGGTGCTGCAGAACAGCTACATCCTCATCCTGGCCATCGGCATGATGATCGTCATCATCGCCGGGCACATCGATCTGTCGGTGGGCTCCCTGACGGCCCTGGTGGGCGCCGTGGCGGCGGTGCTCATGGTGCAGCACCAGGTGCCCTGGCCCGTCGCGGTGGGCATCACCCTCCTGCTGGGAGCCGCCGCCGGCGCCCTCCAGGGGTTCTTCATCGCCTATGTCGGCATCCCGTCGTTCATCGTGACGCTCGCCGGGATGCTGCTGTTCCGCGGCCTGACGGAGATCTTCCTGAAGGGGCAGACCCTGGGCCCGTTCCCGGAGGAGCTGCAGAAGATCGCCAACGGCTTCCTGCCCGAGGCCGGCCCCTCGACCAACTACCACAACCTGACCCTGCTCCTCGGGCTGGCGCTGATCGCCTTCGTGGTGTGGCAGGAGCTGCGCGACCGGCGCCGCCAGCGGGAGTTCGCCCTGGAGACACTCCCGGCCGGCCTGTTCGCCCTGAAGCTGACGGCGCTGATCGCCGCCGTGCTGACGACGACACTCCTGCTGGCCAGCTACAAGGGCGCCCCCGTGGTCCTGATCATCCTGGCCGTCCTGCTGGTCGGGTTCAGCTACGTCATGCGCAACGCGGTGGTGGGGCGCCATGTGTACGCCATCGGCGGGAACCTGCCGGCGGCGAAGCTGTCGGGGGTCAAGGACAAGAAGATCACGTTCGCGGTGTTCCTGAACATGGGGATACTCGCGGCGCTCGCCGGCCTGGTCTTCGCGGCCCGCTTCAACGCGGCCTCCCCCAAGGCGGGCATCAACTTCGAGCTGGAGGCCATCGCGGCCGCCTTCATCGGCGGCGCCTCGATGAGCGGCGGCGTCGGCACCGTCCTGGGCGCCATCATCGGCGGCCTGGTCCTCGGAGTGCTCAACAACGGCATGAACCTCGTCGGGGTCGGCACCGACTGGCAGCAGGTGATCAAGGGCCTGGTGCTGCTCGCCGCGGTCGGCTTCGACGTGTGGAACAAGCGGAAGGTCGGCACCTGAGCGGTGCCCCGGCGACCGCGCCGCCGTCCCCGCGGCGGCGCGGTACCCGCCCGTACGCGGCGGCCCGTCCCCCCGGCCGCCGCCCCAGGAAGGAACACACGATGCCAGCCAGCGGAACACCGCGCACACCGTTACGCCCGCGGTGGTGGCGCGCCCGCCTCGCCGCCGCCCTGACCGCCGTCCTGATCGGGGTGAGCGGCATCGCCGTACCGCGGACGGCCTCGGCGGCGGTGGTGGACCCCGGCGCTTCCTACGTGCTGGTCAACCGGCACAGCGGCAAGGCGCTGGACGTGTACGACCTGGCCACCGCCGACGGGGCGCGGATCACCCAGTGGTCCCGCAACGACGGGGCCTGGCAGCAGTGGCAGTTCGTCGACTCCGGCGGCGGCTGGTACCGGCTCAGGTCCCGGCACTCGGGCAAGGTCCTCGACATCGAGGGCGGCTCCACCGCGGACCGGGCGGGACTGGTCCAGCAGACCGACCAGAACCGGGCCAGCCAGCAGTTCCGCCTGGCCGACTCCGACGGCGGCCATGTGCGCCTGATCAACCGCAACAGCGGCAAGGCGCTCGACGTCCTCGACTTCTCCACCGCCGACGGGGCCCAGATCATCCAGTGGCCGGACACCGGCGGCGCCAACCAGCAGTGGCAGCTGGTCAGGCTGGGCCCCGGTGCCGCCGGCACGTTCACCAACCCGATCAAGCGCAACGGCCCGGACCCGTGGCTGCAGTACCACGACGGCCACTACTACCTGGCCACGACCACCTGGAACTCCACGATCACCATGCGGCGCTCGGCCACCCTCGCCGGCCTCTCCACCGCGCCCGACACCGTGGTGTTCGACCTGTCCGGCCGGCCGAACGGCTGCTGCAACATGTGGGCCCCGGAGTTCCACCTCCTCGACGGCCCCAACGGCCCGCGCTGGTACCTGTACTACACCGCCGGGCAGAACGTCTCCGACTACAACCCCACCCAGCGGCTGCACGTGCTGGAGAGCGAGGGTACGAACCCGATGGGCCCGTACCACTTCAAGGCGGACCTGGGGAACACCTGGGAGCTCGACCCCAGCATCCTGAAGGTGAGCGGCAGACTGTACCTCCTGGGCAGCGCCATGGACGGCACGCAGAGCCTGTCCGTCACCCCGCTGAGCAACCCCTGGACCCCCAGCGGCCCGCGCCGGACGATCAGCTCGCCGACCCTGCCCTGGGAACGGCAGACCGCTGCGGTGAACGAGGGAGCGGAGCCCCTCTACCACAACGGCCGGACCATGCTCGTCTACTCGGCCAGCGCCTGCTGGGGCCCGGACTACAAGCTGGGCCTGCTCACCCTCACCGGCACCGACCCGCTCAACCGGGACCACTGGACCAAGTCACCGGACCCGGTGTTCCAGCGCAGTGACGCCAACGGCGTCTTCGCGCCGGGGCACAACGGGTTCTTCAAGTCCCCCGACGGCACCGAGGACTGGATCGTCTACCACGCCAACGACTCGGCGAGCGGCGGCTGCGACATGAACCGGTCCACCCGCGCCCAGAAGTTCACCTGGAACGCCGACGGCACACCCGACTTCGGCACCCCGGTCAGGACGGGCGTCCCGCTCACCGCGCCGTCCGGCGAGTAAAGAGCCCCCGCCGCCCTCATCTCCCCACCACTGCCCCGCCCGTTCCTCCTCCACCACCTCGCCGGAGGAGGAACGGGCGGGGTGAGAGAGGCCGACCGGTCATGCTGCAACGACGCACGCTGCTGTCCTGGGGACTGTCCTCGCTGGCGCCGGCCGGCGCCGAGGTCGCCAAAACGGCCACCACGGCCCACGCGGCCCCCGCCCACACGGCATACGTGATGGGGTACTTCACCGAGTCCCCGGCGAAGACCGCCGACAACTACGGGCTCCACCTGGCGGTCAGCGCGGACGGACTGAACTGGACACCCCTGAACCAGAACGACCCCGTGGCGACCCCCACCGCCGGCACCGGGGGCCTGCGCGACCCGTTCATCATGCGCCGGCAGGACGGCACCTTCATCGTTCTGGCCACCGATCTGACGGGAACCGACTTCACCCTGCCCAACCAGTACATCCACGCCTGGGACTCCGCCGATCTGCGCTCCTTCACCGGATACCGGCGGCTGCGGATGCACTCCATGCCGACGCACACCTGGGCACCCGAGGCGTTCTGGGACGCCTCCCGCGGGCAGTACGGCATCCTCTACTCGGCGCGCAGCGGCGGCCGCGACGCCCTGTACGTGAACTACACCACCGACTTCCGCGACGTCGGCGCGCCCCAGGTCTTCTTCGACCCCGGCTTCGACGTGCTGGACGGAACGGTGCACACCGCCGGCGGGACGAACTACCTGTACTACAAGAGTTTCGCCGACGGCCGGCTCCACGGCGCGCGGTCCACCACCCTGAACCCCCGCAGCTTCGACCGGAACACCTACACGGCCGGGGTCGCCGAGGGAGGCATCGAGGCGCCGATCGTGGTGCGGGCCAACGACCGCGACGAGTGGTACCTGTGGGGCGACTCCTTCTCACCCGTCAACGGTGAGCTTTACGTCTGGCGCAGCCGCGATCTGGGCTCCGACGCCTGGACCCCCCTGACCAAGGACCGGTACGCCCAGCCCCTGAACGCCAAACACCCCACCATCGCCCCCATCACGGGCACCGAGCACGCGAACCTGCTCGCCCGGTGGGGCGCCCCGGCGTGGCACCGGATCACGTCCTACAACTATCCGGACCACCTGATCCGGCACGCGAACAACGCCGCACGGATCGACCCCTATCCGTTCGACCCCTACCAGGACGCCCAGTGGCGGCTCGTCCCCGGCCTCGCGGACCCGGCGGGGTTCTCCTTCCGGTCCGTCAACTTCCCCGACCGCTACCTGCGGCACGCGGACTACGCCCTGGTGCTGAACGGGAACGACGGCTCCGCCGCGTTCGCCGCCGACGCCACCTTCCACCGCGTCCCCGGCCTCGCCGACGGCGGCTGGACCTCGTTCCGGTCCCACAACCTCCCCGACCACCACATCCGGCACACGGGCTTCCGACTGCGCATCGCCCCGGTCGGCAGCGGATCACCGGCCGCGGACCGGCAGGACGCCACCTTCCGGATCGGCTACTAGGCCCCGCCCTGCCCGTTCCCGCGAAAGACCACCCCTTCACACCGGAGTAAGGAGACCACGGCGGTGAACGGCAACACCGGAACGACCGAAGCGGCCGGAAGGTCGGCACCGGCGGCGCCCGCGGGCCGGCCTGAGCCGCGTCCCGCGCCGCGATCCCGGCGACGCCGGACCAGCCGGACCATGGGAGCGCTGCTGGCGGTGTGCGCGCTGGCCGCGACGTCCGTCATCGGCACGGCCGGGCAGCGGCCGGCGGCGGCCGGTACCGTCACCGCCGCGGCGTACCCGGGCCCCGGCCACGTCACCGGGGACACCGGAGTGCACGACCCGACCTTCGTCAAGCGGCCCGACGGCGGCTACCTGGTCGCGCACACCGGCGACGGCATCGCCCTGAAGACCTCCACCGACCGCACCGCCTTCCGCAACGCCGGGTCGGCCTTCCCCGGCGGAGCGCCCTGGACCACCGCCTACACCGGCGGCAGCCGCAACCTGTGGGCACCGGACCTCTCGTACCACAACGGCCGCTACCACCTGTACTACTCGGCCTCGACCTTCGGCTCCAACCGTTCGGCGATCTTCCTGGCGACCAGCGCCAGCGGCAACGCCGGCACCTGGACCGACCACGGCCTGGTGATCGAGTCCCGGGAGACGGACGACTTCAACGCCATCGACCCCGACCTCGTCGTGGACGACCAGGGCCGCTGGTGGCTGTCGTTCGGCTCCTTCTGGTCGGGCATCAAGATGATCCGGCTCGACCCGTCCACCGGGAAGCGGAGCGGCACCGCCCTCCACTCCCTCGCCGGGCGCGGCGGCGGCGCGATCGAGGCCCCCACCATCGTCAGGCGCGGCGCCCACTACTACCTGTACGTCTCGTTCGACCTGTGCTGCCGGGGCGCGTCCAGCACCTACCGGATCATGGCCGGCCGCTCCACCGACGTCACCGGCCCGTACCGCGACCGCGACGGTGTGGCGATGACCTCCGGCGGCGGCACCGAGGTGCTGGCCGGCCACGGCGGCGTCCACGGCCCCGGCCACCAGGACGTGTTCACCGACACCGACAGCGACATCCTCGGCTACCACTACTACGCCGACAACGGCGCGGCGCTGCTGGGCCTCAACCTGCTGGCCTACGACTCGGCCGGCTGGCCCTACGTCCACTGAGCCCCGTGCCCTCCGACGAGCCCGCCGCCCGGCAGCGGCACCGGTGTCACCGGTACGGACGGCGACCGGGCCACCGGCGACCGGAGGCGGGGCGGCCCGACGGTCACACGCGGACCGCGCGATGTGGCCCTGACCATCGAAAAGGAGCATTCCATGACCAGGACAGAAGGCTTACCGGGGTCCGCGCCGCGGACCCCGGCGCCCGGAGGGCCGCACCGCCGGCTCCGGCGGCGCCGTCGGCAGAGCACGACGGTCGCGTTCGTCGTGGCCTCCCTCCTGGCGGGCCTGACGGCCGTCCTCGGCGCCTCGCCCGCCTCGGCCGCGCCCGACACCGGTACCTGGTACGTGCTGGTGAACCGCGGCAGCGGGAAGGCGCTGGACGTGTACAACCTGTCCACCGCGGACGGCGGGGACGTCGTCCAGTGGACCCGTAACGACCAGGCCCAGCAGCAGTGGCGGTTCGTCGACTCGGGCGGCGGACACTACCGCCTGGTGTCCCGGCACTCGGGCAAGGTCCTGGACGTCCACAACCAGTCCACCTCCGACGGCGGCGACATCGTCCAGTGGGCCGACTCGGGCGGCGCCAACCAGCAGTTCCGGATCGAGGAACTGTCCGGCGGATACATCCAGCTGATCAACCGCCACAGCGGCAAGGCGGTGGAGGTGCAGGGCGCGTCCACCGCGGACGGCGCCGACGTCGTCCAGTACCGCGACTGGAACGGCGCCAACCAGCAGTGGCGGCTCGTCCCCGTGGGCGGTGACGACTCGCCCGACTCGTCGCTGCCGTCGTCGTTCCAGTGGAGCTCCAGCGGTGTGCTGGCGGGTCCGAAGACCGACGGGAGCCACCCCGACGTGGCCGCGATCAAGGACTACACCGTGGTCCGGCACAACGGTGAGTGGCAGGTGTACTTCACGACCGCCGTGCCGGGCACCGGCTGGAACCTGGGGCACTTCTCCTTCCCCGACTGGGACCGGGCGGCGGGGGCGGACCACACGTTCCTGGACACCGAGTCCGCGGTCGGGTCCGGCTATCGCGCCGCTCCCCATCTGTTCTACTTCGAGCCGCAGGGCCTGTGGTACCTGGTCTACCAGACCGGGCTGCCGTCGTACTCGGTCAGCAGCGACCCCAGCGACCCCACGTCCTGGTCCGAGCCGCGCAACTTCATGTCCGCCGAGCCGGCGATCGTGACGCGGAACAAGGGCGACGGGCACTGGCTCGACTTCTGGGTGATCTGCGACGCGGCCGACTGCCACCTGTTCTCCAGTGACGACAACGGCCACATCTACCGCGCCCAGACCTCGGTGCAGGACTTCCCGAACGGATTCGGCAACACGGTCATCGCGATGGAGGACTCCGACCCCAACCGCCTGTTCGAGGGCACCGCGGTCTACAGGGTCGGGGACACCGGCGAGTACCTGCTGCTCCAGGAGGCCATCGGCTCCGACGGCCGCCGCTGGTACCGGTCCTTCACCTCCGGCCGCATCGAGGGCCCGTGGAACCCGCTGGCCGACACCGAGTCCAACCCGTTCGCCCGGTCCAACAACGTGACCTTCCCGGCGGGAACTCCGGCGTGGACACGGGACTTCAGCCACGGTGAACTGATCAGGGCGGACAACGACCAGACACTCACCATCGATCCGTGCCGTCTGCAGTTCCTCTACCAGGGACTCGACCCGAACGCCGGCGGCGACTACATCGCACTGCCCTGGCGCATGGGCCTGCTCACCCAGACCGACTCCGCCTGCTGATCCCGTCCGGCGTCCCCGCCTCTCGCGGGGGCCGGCCACACCGAGGGCAGGGGTTGCCCGCCGGGCCGAAGGGGCGCCGTGTCCGCGCCCCTTCGGCCCGGTCACGGCCGGCCGGCGCCGGTCACGGTGTCAGGCGCAGGACGGGCACAGCCCGCGATAGGTGATCTCGGCCTCCGAGACCGTGAAGCCGAATCGTTCCTCCGCCGGGAGGTCGGCCAGCGGGTCGCCGGTCGGGTGGACGTCGCGGATGGTGCCGCAGCCGGAGCACACCAGGTGCTGGTGCGGACGGTGCGCGTTGGGGTCGTAGCGCTTGGCGCGGCCGTCGGTGGAGACCTCCGTGACCTCACCGAGGGAGACCAGTTCGCCCAGGGTGTTGTAGACGGTGGCCCGGGAGATCTCGGGCAGCCGCCGCGCCGCGCGGGCGTGCACCTCGTCGGCGGTGAGGTGCACGTGGTCGCCGTCGAGGACCTCCGCAACGACACGCCGCTGGGAGGTCATCCGCCAGCCGCGTCCTCGCAGTCGCTCCAGCAGGTCGCTCATATCGGTTCACCTATTCGGGTTCGGCGGGATGTCCGAAGTTTACAGGGGACGTCCGGTTTTCGACTGGATATGTGCTTGGCATGTTTCTTGACTTGGACTCTGTCCATCGTAGGATCGACTCCGGCGACAGCCAAGGGACAGGAAAACTCCAGCACGGCAGGAGACAGACATGACGGGACCACCGCCCGGGAGCTGCGCGGTGCCGGCCCGCGGATGACGGCCGCCCGTGTCACACCACCCGGGACCACCCGGGAGGGTGACCACCCCGGCACCGGGGCGACCGTCACCGGGACGGCCGGGGAGGACGCCGGCGGCAGCCGCCACCGCACCGTCCGCCGGCGCCCGGCGGACCCGGGCCCCCGGCCGGCGAAGCCCGGGCCACCCCTGGAGTCCACACCTCACTGTCCCACCACCCGCAGCTCCCGAGCACCGCGATCTGCCCAGTCCGGAAGGATTCCCAGTTGTCCGAGAACCATGACGCAATCGTCACAGACCCCAAGACGGAGGGCGAGACCGGCGGCTGCCCGGTCGCGCACGGCCGTGCCCCGCACCCGACCCAGGGCGGCGGAAACCACCAGTGGTGGCCCGAGCGGCTCAACCTGAAGATCCTCGCCAAGAACCCGGCGGTGGCCAACCCCCTCGGCGAGGACTTCGACTACGCCGAGGAGTTCAAGTCCCTCGACCTCGCGGCCGTGAAGCGGGACATCGCGGAGGTGCTGACGACCTCGCAGGACTGGTGGCCGGCCGACTACGGCCACTACGGCCCGCTCATGATCCGGATGGCGTGGCACAGCGCGGGCACCTACCGGATCAGCGACGGCCGCGGTGGCGCCGGGGCCGGCCAGCAGCGCTTCGCCCCCCTCAACAGCTGGCCGGACAACGGGAACCTCGACAAGGCCCGCCGCCTGCTGTGGCCGGTCAAGAAGAAGTACGGCCGGCGGATCTCGTGGGCCGACCTCATGATCCTCACCGGCAACGTCGCCCTGGAGACGATGGGCTTCAAGACCTTCGGCTTCGCCGGCGGCCGTGAGGACGTCTGGGAGCCCGACGAGGACGTCTACTGGGGCCCCGAGACCACCTGGCTCGGCGACGAGCGCTACAGCGGCGACCGGGATCTGGAGGAACCCCTGGCCGCGGTCCAGATGGGCCTCATCTACGTCAACCCGGAGGGCCCGAACGGCAATCCGGACCCGGTCGCCTCGGCCCGCGACATCCGCGAGACGTTCCGCCGGATGGCGATGAACGACGAGGAGACCGTCGCCCTCATCGCGGGCGGCCACACCTTCGGCAAGACCCACGGCGCGGGCCCGGCGGAGAGCGTCGGCCCCGACCCCGAGGCCGCCCCGATCGAGCAGCAGGGCCTGGGCTGGAAGAACACCCACGGCGCCGGCAAGGGCGGCGACACGATCACCAGCGGTCTGGAGGGTGCCTGGACGGCCACCCCGACCCGGTGGGACAACACCTTCTTCGAGACCCTGTTCGGTTACGAGTGGGAGCTGACCAAGAGCCCCGCCGGGGCGAACCAGTGGCGGCCGAAGGACGGCGCCGGCGACGGCACCGTCCCGGACGCCCACGACCCGGCCAGGAGCCACGCGCCGATGATGACCACGGCCGACCTCGCGCTCCGCTTCGACCCGGTCTACGAGCAGATCTCGCGGCGCTTCCTGGAGAACCCCGACGAGTTCGCCGACGCCTTCGCCAAGGCGTGGTTCAAGCTGACGCACCGTGACATGGGGCCGGTCGCCCGCTACCTCGGCCCGGAGGTCCCGGCCGAGACGCTGCTGTGGCAGGACCCCCTGCCCGAGCGGACGTACGAGCTCATCGACGCCCAGGACATCGCCTCCCTCAAGGCCGACATCCTCGCCTCGGGCCTGTCCGTGTCCGACCTCGTGTCCACCGCCTGGGCGTCGGCCTCCTCCTTCCGCGGCAGCGACAAGCGCGGCGGCGCCAACGGCGCGCGCATCCGCCTGGAGCCGCAGAACGGCTGGGAGGTCAACGACCCCGACCGGCTGGCGACGGTGCTGCGCACCCTGGAGGGCGTCCAGAAGTCCTTCAACACCGCCCAGACCGGCGGCAAGCGGGTCTCCCTCGCCGACCTGATCGTGCTCGGCGGATGCGCCGCCGTCGAGCGGGCCGCCAAGGACGCCGGCTTCGACGTCGAGGTCCCCTTCACCCCGGGCCGGGTGGACGCCTCGCAGGAGCAGACCGACGTGGAGTCGTTCGCCGCGCTCGAGCCGACCGCCGACGGGTTCCGCAACTACCTCGGCAAGGGCAACCGGCTGCCGGCCGAGTACCTGCTGCTCGACAAGGCGAACCTGCTCAACCTGAGCGCCCCCGAGATGACGGTCCTCGTCGGTGGTCTCCGCGTCCTGGGGGCCAACCACCGGCAGTCGCCGGCCGGCGTCCTCACCTCGGCCCCCGGGAAGCTGACCAACGACTTCTTCGTCAACCTGCTCGACCTGGGCACGGAGTGGAAGCCGGTGTCCGGTGACGCGACCGTGTTCGAGGGCCGCGACGCCGCCACGGGCGAGGTCAGGTGGACCGGCACCCGCGCCGACCTCGTCTTCGGGGCGAACTCCGAACTGCGCGCGGTCGCGGAGGTCTACGCGAGCGATGACGCCAGGGAGAAGTTCGTGACGGACTTCGTCGCGGCGTGGGACAAGGTGATGAACCTCGACCGGTTCGACCTGGCCTGACGCCTGACGTCCGGGCCGGCCCGCGCGGGCCGGCCCGGACGACCGCGGCCCGTACCGCCGCGCCGGTACGGGCCGGCAGGCACCCGCGCCCTTCCGGTCAGCGGTCCTGGAGCGCGTCCAGGGCCACGGCCTGCGCGACGGCGAGCCGCCGGTCGATGCCGGGCGAGGCGATCTCCAGCACGTAGCGGTCGCGCAGACCGAACTTCTTGTCCACCGACAGCACCCGCTCGTCACCGGCGGTGAAGTCGAAGTGGTACGGCCACGCGAACGGCAGCAGATCGGTGAACGGGACCACGTTCCAGGCCCGCCGCAGCACGGCCACGAAACGGCTGCGTTCCCGTCCGGTCAGCTGCGCCGCACCCGGCTGGTCCACCTGCCAGGTCGAGCGCAGCAGGGAGGCGGCGAACTTCTTGCGGAACGACCCGATGACGTTGCCCGCCTCGTCCGTCACGTCGTAGACGGTCCCGAGGTCGAGGACCTTGCGGGCCTTGAAGGCGCACAGCACCCGCTGCCCGGACTCGTCGGTGTAGCAGGTCACCTGTTCCTTGAACGCCAGGCGCTTCTGCTGGGCGAAGGCGACGACCTCACCCTCGGAGCCGTCCGGCTCCTCCGCGGTCACCACGTACCGGTTGACCGCGAAGGTCACCTTCTGCCGGATGTGGAAACGCTCCTGCGCCTGGAACCGCGAGTTGTCCACGAGTGTTCTCAGTCCTCTTCTGGTTCTGGTGCCTGCGCACCGCTGTGGTGCCGCTCGCTTCGTGCGGGCGCCCCGGGGCCGCTGCCTGTCGTCCTCCGCTTCCGCGGACGTGCGGCGAGGACAGCCGTCCCCCGGAACCTGTCACGCACCGGGACGCCGCCCGGTTCACACGGGCACCGGGCCGCTCCGCCGGCCTGCCCGCCCGTTGCGGGCACACGGCCTGCTCGCGCTCACCGTACCCCTCCTCCGCCCGTGTGGCCGTCACCCGGCGTTGCGCCCGGCATCCGCCGGATGCCGGAACACCTCGTGTGAGCGGGCGGCGACGGGGCACCGGTCCTTGCATGCGTATCGTGGTCACCGGGACGACCGGGAACAGCGGCTCCGCCGTCGCGCGGCGCCCGTGTACCGAGGGCGGGTACGCCCTCACCGGCCCGGCCGCGGTACGGCGGCGCCCGTGACCACCGGCACGGCCCCGGCGCGCCCCGGACCCCCGCCCGCGCTCGCGCTGCTCGCCGCCGCCCACGGCGGGCCGGCCCTGGCCGTCACCGCCATCGCGGGCCTGCTCGCGCTCCGCGGCGACCTGCGCCCGCTCGACACCGCCGTCGTCACCGGGGCGGTGCTCACCGGCCAGCTCACCATCGGCTGGGGCAACGACCTGCGCGACCTCCCGCGCGACCGCGCCGTCGGGCGCACCGACAAGCCGCTGGCCACCGGAGCGCTCCCGGTCGGCCGGGTGGTGGGCGCCCTGGCCGTGGCCGCGCTCGCCTGTCTGGTGCTGTCCGTGCTCGCCGGCTGGCCCAGCGCGCTGGCCAACGTCGTCCTCGTAGTCGGCGCGGGGCACGCCTACAACCTGGCGCTCAAGTCGACCCGGTGGTCCTGGGTGCCGTACGCCGGCGCCTTCGGAACGCTGCCCTCGGTCGTCACCCTGGCCGGCCCCGCCCCGTCCTGGGCACCGCTGTGGACGACCGCCGCCGGCGCCGCGCTCGGCGTCGGGGCCCACCTGCTCAACGCGCTTCCCGACCTCGCCGACGACGAGCGCACCGGCGTCCGCGGCCTGCCGCACCGGATCGGCGAACGCCCCTCGCGCGTCCTGGCCGCCGTGCTGCTGCCCGCCGCCTCGCTGCTCGCCGTGTTCGGCCCCGCCGGAACCCCTCCGGTGTGGGCCTGGGCGCTCCTCGCACCGGTGGCCGTCCTCGCGGTGCTCACGCTGGTCGCCCGCGGCCGCACCCCCTTCCGGGCCGCGGTGGCCATCGCCCTGCTGGACGTCGTACTGCTCGTGGCGGCCGGCTGATGGCGCCGGCACCCGCCCACTGGGACCTCGCGGTGGTCGGCGCCGGGCCGGCCGGTGCCGCCGCCGCCCTGGGCGCGCTGCACGCCGACCCCCACCTGCGTGTCCTCCTCCTGGACCGGGCGGACTTCCCGCGGGACAAGGCCTGCGGCGACGGCGTGGCCCCCCATGTCCTCGACCTCCTCGCCGAGGTCGGCGCCACCGGTCTCGTCGAGGACCGGGTCCCGGTCGGCCGCCTCCGCATCGGCCGCGGCGGCCTGGCCGCCGAGCGGCGGACGGCCCGCCCGGCCTGGGTGGTGCCGCGCCGGATCCTCGACGCCCGGCTGGTCGACGCGGCGCTCGCCGCGGGCGCCCGGTTCCGGCGGCACCGGGTCCGTGAGCTGCGGCGGCGCGCCGGCGCGGTGGTCCTGGACGGGGAGATCCCGGCCGCGGTCGTCGTCGGCGCCGACGGCGCCCACTCGGCCGTACGGCGCGCGCTCGGCCGCCCCCGCGGCCCGTCGGCCCTGGCACTGCGCGGCTACGCCCCGGTCACGCCCGGGCGGCGCGGCGCGCAGGTCATCGAGTTCGGCACCCGGCACCAGCCCTCCTACGCCTGGTCCTTCGACCGCGGTGACGGCCACGCCAACGTCGGTTACGGCGAGGTCCTCCACACCGGCCGTCCGGCACCCACCCGTGCCCAACTGCTCGAACGCCTCGAGGCGCTCCTGCCCGGCGCGGCCGAGGACGGGCGGGACTGGACCGGCCACCACCTGCCGCTGTCGACGGCCCGCTGGCGCCCTCCGGCCGGCCGCGTGCTGCTCGCGGGCGACGCCGCCGGCCTGGTGAACCCGCTGACCGGCGAGGGCATCTACTACGCGGTGGCCACCGGCATCGCGGCCGGCCGGGCCGCGGCTGCGGCCCGGCGCGAGGGGCGGCCCGAGCGGGCGGGGGAGTGGTACGCCCGCGCCACCCGCCGGATCCTGCTGCCCCATCTGCGCCACACCGCCCTGGCCGCCCGCCTGGCCCGCGGCCGCCTCGTCCTCGCGGCCGGGCTGCGCGCCTCGGCCGCCGACCAGCGTGTCTTCGACGACCTCGTCGAGCTCGGCCTCGCCCGGGGCCGGCTCACCCCCGCCGTCGCGTTCGGCCTCGGCCGGGCGCTCCTCACCCCCGACCGCACGACCGGCCGATCCAGGGAGCCAGCATGACCATGCGCGTCCTCAGCGTCCGCGGCGTCCTGCCGGAGCACCGCCACCGGCAGGAGGAGATCACCGAGTCCTTCACCACCACGCTGGTCGAGGGCACCGTCGACCGCGGCGTGGCCGAACGGTTCCACCGCAACGCGTGTGTCGAGACCCGGCACACCGTGCTCCCGCTGGCGGAGTACGCCCGGCTGGGGGACTTCGGCCGGGCGAACGACGTCTTCATCCGGGCCGGCACCGAGCTGGGCGCCCGCGCGGTCGTCGACGCGCTCAAGGGCGCCGGCCTCACCCCGGCCGATGTCGACTACATCGTCTCCTGCACGGTGACCGGTCTGTCCGTCCCCTCGCTCGAGGCCCGTGTCGCGTCGGAGATCGGGCTGCGCCCCGACGTGGTGCGCCTGCCCCTGGTCGGCCTCGGCTGCGTCGCCGGCGCGGCCGGCCTCGCCCGGCTGCACGACCTGCTGCGCGGCCGCCCGGACGGGGTCGCGGTGCTGCTGTCGGTCGAGCTGTGCTCGCTCACGTTCCAGCGCGACGACACCTCCGTCGCCAATCTGGTGGCCGCCGGCCTGTTCGGGGACGGCGCGGCGGCGGTGGTCGCCGTCGGGCCCGAGCACCCGCTCGCGCGGTCCGGGGACCCGGCCCGTCCCGAGGTGCTCGCCTCGCGCAGCCGCCTCTACCCCGACTCGGAGCGGGCGATGGGCTGGGACGTGGGCTCCGGCGGGTTCCGGATCGTGCTCGACACCTCGGTCCCCGACCTGGTGCGCCGTCACGTCGGCGACGACGTCCGCGGCTTCCTCACCGACCACCGCCTGACCGGCGACGACATCGGCTGGTACGTCGCGCACCCCGGCGGCCCCAAGGTCCTGGAGGCGCTGCAGGACGCCCTCGGGGTCGGGCGGGACGCCCTGAGAGTGACCTGGGACTCGCTGCGCCGGATCGGCAACCTGTCCTCCGCCTCGGTACTGCACGTCATGGCCGACACACTCGCCGCCCGGCCGCCCGGCCCCGGCTCCCACGGACTCATGCTCGCCATGGGCCCGGGCTTCTGCTCCGAACTGGTGCTCCTGCGCGCCCCGGGAGGCGAGGGATGAGCGGCGAGGTCCTGTTCACCGTTCTGGTCCTGGCCGTCGGCCTGGAGCGGATCGCCGAGCTGGTGGTGTCCAAGCGCAACGCCGCCTGGAGTCTGGCGCGCGGCGGTGTGGAGTCCGGGCGGGGGCACTACCCGTTCATGGTGGTGCTGCACACCGGCCTGCTGGCCGGCGCGCTGGTGGAGGTGTGGGTGCGCCGGCCGGAGACCGCACCGGTCCTCGCCTGGGCCATGTTCGCCCTCGTCGTGGCCTCGCAGGCGCTGCGCTGGTGGTGCATCGCCACCCTGGGCCGGCAGTGGAACACCCGGGTGATCGTCGTCCCCGGCGCCCCGCGCGTGACCGGCGGCCCCTACCGGTGGATCCCGCATCCGAACTACGTCGCCGTCGTGGTGGAGGGAATCGCGCTCCCGCTGGTGCACTCGGCCTGGATCACCGCGGCCGTCTTCACCGCGCTGAACGCCTTCCTGCTGGCCACCCGGGTCCGGACCGAGAACGCCGCCCTGGCGCGGCTGGCCTGACGGGACGCGGCATGCGCGACACGGACCTGCTCGTCGTCGGCGGGGGACCCGCCGGTCTCGCCACGGCCCTGCACGCGGCCCGGGCGGGGCTGGAGACCACCGTCCTCGAACGGCGCGCCGGCACCGTCGACAAGGCGTGCGGCGAGGGGTTGATGCCGGGGGCCGTCGCCGCCCTGGCCGCGCTCGGCGTACACCCGGCGGGGCACGACTTGCGGGGCATCCGGTACGTCGCCGGGCCGCGCCGGGCCGACGCCGCCTTCCGGGCGGGCCCGGGCCGCGGGGTGCGCCGCACGGTGCTGCACGCGGCACTGCGCGAGGCAACGCTGGCCGCGGGCGTGCGCGTCGAGCACCACACCGTGCGCCGGGTCGCGCAGGACGGGGACGGTGTGGTGGCCGACGGCATCCGGGCCGGTCACCTCGTCGCGGCCGACGGCCTGCACTCGCCGGTCCGCCGGGCCCTGGGCCTGCACCGGCCGTGCCGGGGCCGTCCGCGGCACGGGCTGCGGCGCCACTACGCGCTCGCCCCCTGGAGCGACCGTGTCGAGGTGCACTGGGCCCGCGACGCGGAGGCCTATGTGACCCCGGTGGCCGACGGCCTGGTGGGCGTCGCGGTGCTCACCACCGCCCGCAGGCCCTATGACGAGCACCTGGCGGCCTTCCCCGAGCTGCGGGAGCGGCTGGCCGGGGCGTGTCCGGCCGGACCGGTGCGCGGGGCGGGCCCGCTCCGCCAGACGGCGGGCGCGCGCACCGCCGGCCGGGTGCTGCTCGTCGGTGACGCCGCCGGCTACGTCGACGCGCTGACCGGTGAGGGCGTCGCGCTGGCGCTCGCGCAGGCGCCGGCGGCGGTACGGGCGATCACCGCCGGCGACCCGGGAGCGTACGAACGGGAGTGGCGCCGGCTCACCCGCCGCTACCGCTGGCTGACCCGTGCGCTGCTCGGCACGGCGGGCGTGCCCCGGGCCCGGGCGGCGCTGGTGCCCGCGGCGCAGCGGCTGCCGTGGCTGTTCTCGGCGGCCGTCGACGCGCTGGCGCGCCCGGCGGGGGAGCGGGCCGGCCGGGTGCGGCAGCCGTGCGGGTGACGCTCCCGGCGCCTTGCCCCGGTGCGCCCCGCGGTGTGCCCCGCCGTGCGGTCGCCGCCTGCCGTACGCCAGGCGGTTCACGCGGACGTCCGGGGTGCGTCAGCCCGGCGGGCACGCCGGGCGCGAGTACCTGCCGCAGCCGGAGGCCTGCCGCTGCCGCGGAGCCGTCTCAGGCAGCGCGGGAGCGGAGTTCGCGCCGGCCCAGCTCGTTGATCTCCTCGAGGGACATGCCCAGGCGGGTGCGGAGCAGGTCCACGATCACCCAGTAGCGGGCGGTCTCCTCGGAGAAGCCGCCGAAGTACGCCACGTACCACGGGATCCACTGCAGGAGCCGGCGCACCGACTCCCGCCTCCCGAGCTGATCGGCGTACTTCCCCAGGGGAGCCGGATGGTGGTGCAGGAACCGCCCGCCCGGAAGAGCCGCGCACAGCTTCTGGTAGAAGGCGGTCTGCAGGATCAGCTCGTGCCAGGTCTCATCCACCTCCCTGGTCAGGGGGAGGAAGGTGGCCTCCTCGGCGGAGACGACGTAGAGGAACTTCAGGCACTCTCCGAGCTGGGCGTCGATCTCCTCGCCGGACCGCTCGGGGAAGCGTCTGCGGAGCACGTCCACGACCTCGGGCGGGACGTACGACATCACATCGATCACGGGTGGCTCCTGAGCTCGGGAAGCGGGCGGGGAACGCGGCGGACGGCCACCGCCCGCTCCGGGAAAGTGCTGGCGGCCCGTTATCCGACCGCGGCGTAGCAGCTTTCCGTGACCTCCTCGAGGAGTTCGAACATCTCGTCCTCCACGAGCAGCTCCTGGATCTCGGCCAGAGACATACCGGCCCCTCCCTCTGTTATGACGGCTGGCATAATCGCCGGAGCTCATCGTGGGGCGTGGCCGGGAAACCGTCAAGACCACGGCTTCACGTGGACTCCTCCCGCGCGGCACGCGGCTTCCGCGGAGCCCTCCGCCGTTCGCCGCGGCCCCTTGGCCGCGACCGGACAGGGCTCCGGAGAGCCCCGCTGTCCGAGTGCTCGTCCCCACCCGCCTCCGCCCTCCCCGGGGCCGCGCATCCCGGTGCCCGGGCGACCGGATCCGGGGAGAACCGCGGCCCCGTGTTCACCCGCGTGCGGGGTCGGGGAAGGACCTGTCGCCGAAGAGGACCCGGCCGGCCGCGGCCCGGCCGAGCGGCGTGCGCAGCAGTGTGAAGGCGGCCGCTGCCATAGCCGGTGTCCGCACACGGGCCAGCCCTCTGCGCAGCATGAGCCGTCCTCGGAAGCGGGCACGCAGGGCGGCTCCGTCGTAGGTGGCCGGTATGCCGGGCTGCCCGGTCCGCAGCGCCTCGTCGAGGACCTCGGCCGCGAGCTCCGAAAGCCGCAGGCACGGATCCAGGCCACCGGCGGTGAGCGGGGAGACCGCACCCGCCGCGTCCCCCACGAGAAGCCCGTCGGGGCAGCTGATCCGGCGCAGCACGCCACCGACGGGGATCGGGCCTCCGCGCCGCTCCACCACCTCGGGACGGTCCGCACCGGCCAGTCCGGGCGCTGAGGCGCTGAACCGCTCCAGGGCCCGGCGAAGACCCTCCGGGAAGCGGTCGGCACAGCCTGCGACGCCGACATGGGCGTGCTGCCCGTCGTTGACCACCCAGGCCAGATAGCCGGGGGCGAGCGAGGGGTCGAGCACGCAGTGGAACGTCGGTGGTCCGTCGTTTCCGGGCAGCTCGAAGACCTCCTCGGCGCCGACCAGCAGGTGGTGGTTGCGGTCGAGGCCGAGGTCGCGGGCGACGCTTGAGCGAGCTCCGTCGGCACCGACGACGAAGCGCGCCCGCACCACCGTCGGCCCGTCGCGGCCGGCCAGGTGGAAGGCGCCGCCCTGCCGGCCTGCGTAGCGTGTGCCCAGCACCGTCCGCACGCCGGCGTCGGCCGCGGCGGCGGCCGCCGTTGTGTAGAGCGGCGCCATGTCGCCCACCCGGTACTCGTCGCGGGTGCTGACCAGGCTGACCGGGCGGCGCAGATCGGGGGGGTAGAGCACCACTCTCCGGATCGGTGGGCCGAGGTGCTCGGGGGGCAGCGGGAAGTCGTCGAGCGTCTTCCGCACGAAGATCCCCGTGGTGCGGATCGCGCCGGCGGGACTGGCCCGCCGTTCGACCAGGAGCACGTCGTGGCCCTGCCGGGCGAGGAGTGTGGCGGTGTGAAGGCCGGCCAGCCCGGCCCCGACCACCAGGACATCGGTGCTGGCCGTACCCCCGAGGTGGTGGGAGATGTCGGCTGTCTTCACGGTTCGCTCCCTGTGGAGTCCGTCATCGGTCCGCGTCGGTGCGCAGCAGGCGCCGGCCGCCGACCAGCAGTGCGGCGACGGCCCAGGCCGCGAGGGTGAGCCGCGCCGATGTCGTCGTCACGTCGTCGCTCGGTCCCCCACCGAAGATCAGGTAGAGGGCTCCCGAGCCGGGCATGAGGGTGGAGAGGTCGACGGCCCAGCCGTAGGGAAGCTGCTCCAGCAGCATGGGCAGCACCAGCATGAGCGCGATGACGGCCACCAACCCGCCGGCGGTGCTGCGGAGGGCCAGCCCCAGGCCCACCGCGAGCAGCGCACCGGAGAGGAACACGAAGCCGAGCCCTCCGAGGATCTCCGTGCCGTCACCCGCCGGCAACCCGAGCTCGGGCAGGAGCGTCCACACCGCCACGCTCGCCGCGGCCACCAGCAGCACTCCCAGGAGAGCCGTCGTGGCGGCGATGACGCCGGCCCGGGCGGCGAGCAGGGCACCCCGCCGGGGCGTCCACTGCAGGGTCGGCACGATGCCGCCGGTGCCGTAGTCGGCGGTGCTGGTGACCACGGACATCGCGAGGACCCCGAAGAGCGCGAACATCCCGGTGGCTTGGCCCCTGTCCCAGGCGCTCACGCCCGGGGCCGCGCCGGAGGGCTCGTCGGCGGCGTTGTACCCGATGATCGTGCCGAGGCCGACCACCGCGACCGCGGTCACCACGGCCAGGATCCAGCTGGAGCGGACGCTCCAGATCCGGCTCCACTCCGCCCCGCCGGTGCGGACGAGGACGGTGGTGGTGCTCATCGGTTCGCTCCGTTCGCGATCGGTTCGGGAGTGCGGCCGTGATAGTCGGTGCTGTCCTCGGTGAGGGAGAGGTAGGCGTGCTCGAGCGACTGCTCGACCTCCGCCAGGTGGTGCACGGGTATGCGGAGGGAATGGGCGAGGTCGCCGATCTCGTCGGCGGCCAGGCCGGTGACCTCGAGTTCACCGGGGGCGGTGTGCTCCACGGCACCGCGGTCGGCCAGGGCACGGTGCAGGTCGTCGGCGCGTGGACTGCGGACCCGCACCCGCCGGCCGTCCAGGCCGCGCAGCACCTCGTCGATGCCGGCTTCGCTGATGAGCCGGCCCCGGCCGATGATCACGACGCGGTCGGCGACCAGTTGCATCTCGCTCATCAGGTGACTGGAGACCAGTACGGTGCGGCCCTCGTCGGCGAAGCCGCGGAGCAGGGCCCGGATCCAGCGGACCCCGTCGAGGTCGAGGCCGTTGACCGGCTCGTCGAAGAGCAGCACGGGCGGGTCGCCCAGCAGCGCGGCCCCGATTCCGAGCCGCTGCCGCATGCCCAGCGAGTACCCCTTGATCCGTCGCCCGGCCGCCGCGCCGAGGCCGACCTGGCCGATGACCTCCTCGACCCGCGACACGGGGATGCCGTTGGCGCGGGCCCCGATCCGCAGGTGGGCCCGGCCGGTGCGCCCGGGGTGCATCGCCCCGGCGTCGAGCAGGGCCCCGACCTCGCGCAGCGGCTCGACGAGGTCGGCACAGCGCCGGCCGTTGACGGTAGCCGTGCCGGCGGTGGGCCGGTCCAGGCCCATCACCATCCGCATGGTCGTGGACTTGCCGGCACCGTTGGGCCCCAGGAAACCGGTGACCTTTCCGGCCTCGACGTCGAAGGTCAGGTCGTCGACGGCCAGGACGCCGCCGTAGCGCTTCGTCAGCCCACGTACCTCGATCATCGGTGCCCCCCGTACACGGCCCCGCTCGTGGCGTTCTCGGGTTCCCAGCGCAGCAGGTCTCCCGGCTGGCACTCGAGTGCCTCGCAGAGCGCGGCGAGCGTGGCGAAGCGGACCGCCTTGGCGCGGCCGTTCTTGAGCACTGCCAGGTTGGCGGGTGTGATTCCGACGCGGTCGGCGAGCTCGCCCACGGACATCTTCCGCTTGGCCAGCATCACGTCGATGTCGACGATGATCGGCATCAGATCACCTCGGCCAGTTCGGCCTGCATCCGGGCCGCCTCGACGTCACGCGTGACGGCCTGGGCAAGCAGCATCCGCAGTACGAGCACGATGAGCGCGATCCCGAAGACGGCCAGGGAGACTCCGCACAGCAGGAGCACGACGCCCGGGGCCACGGCCTCGCCCGGCGCGAGAACCACCGCGAGCGCGAACACCAGGAGCGCGGCCGCCACGAACGCGCCGATCACGATGTGCACGTACCGGAAGGCGGCGTGGGAGAACACGGTTCCGCGCCGCACCATCGTCACCAGTCGCCACACGCAGACCAGGACGACCTGGACCGTCACGACGCCCAGGAAGAAGATCACGAGGATCGGGGTGCGCAGATACGCGAACTCCGCGTCGAGTTCCTCCAGGTCGATGGCCAGCAACGGCACCATCACCGTCTGGACGAACGCCGAACCGGCGAGCAGCGCCACGATCACGGCACGCAGCGCAAGCACTGTCAGCTTTCCCATCATCTCTCCCTCTATCGAATTGCGATGGTAATCTATCGATACTCGATAGGTTGAGCAAGGGGAGTCATAGGCGAGGCGGGAAGCCGGTACGGACGCGTGACCTGGTGCCGGCGGCGCCGGACCGATGGTGTGTCTGGGGGCGGGGCAGTGGGGAGGCCGGCCCCTGCCGTGCTCACCCGCCGTCACCGCCGCAGATCTGCCGGGGTCTGCGGCGGCGCGGTTCAGCGGCCGGGCCGGGGCGGCCCCGGGGCGTGCCGGAGCGCTGCCCCGGCCGGGCGGCAGGGGGCAGTCGGCGTAGCTGTGACAGCCGGAGAAGGGTGCGGCGAGCAGGGTGGTGTGGCTGTTCTCGGCATCGCGGTCACGGGAGCGGTGCGGGCGGCGGCGGTGCCGTCGCCGGGCTTGCCACCGCCGTGCGCCCGGACGCGGGGCGGGGCGGTCTGACGAACGACAAGACCGCCGGCGCTGTTCGGGGGGTGGCTCTCGCCCTGCCGGCGGCACTCCGCGTGCCGTCGGCGTTCCGTCCGTCCCGCCCGGCTCGGAGCGGGACGGAGCGGTATTCGGTGAGACCGGGGGAGCAGCCGGCCCGCATCAGGCTGGTCGCCCCGGCGTCTTTCGGGACGACTGCGCCGTGCCGCCTGCCGGCGCGCACGGACATGCGGCAGGTCGCGGGGATGTTCTGCCCGGGTGGAACACCTGACCGGTGGGCCTCAGCCGCCGCACAGCTCGGCGAAGCGCCGCGCGCTGACGTTGCCTCCGGAGAGGATCGCCCCGACGCGGCGCGGGAGCCGTTCGACGCGGCCGGAGAGCAGGGCGGCCAGTGGTGTGGCGCCGCTGGGCTCCAGGACGATCTTCAGCCGTTCGAAGGCGAACCGCATCGCTTCGCGGATCTCCTCGTCGCTCACCAGGGCGATCTCGTCCACCAGGCGCCGGTTGATGGAGAAGGTCAGCTCGCCGGGGGTCTCGGCGGCCTGGCCGTCGGCGATGGTGCGCGGCACCGGGATGGTGACGCGCTCGCCCGCGGCCAGGGAGCGGCGGGTGTCGTCCCCGGCCTCCGGTTCGACGCCGACCACCCGGGTGGCGGGGTGCAGACCCTTGGCGGCGGTGGCGCTGCCGGCCATCAGCCCGCCGCCGCCCACCGGCGCCACCAGGGCGTCCAGCTGCCCGGTCTCCTCGATCAGCTCCAGCGCGGCGGTGCCCTGCCCGGCGATGACGTGCGGGTGCTCGTACGGCGGGATCAGTGCCAGCCCGCGCTCGGCGGCCAGCGCCTCGCCCAGAGCGGTCCGGTCGCCGGTGTAGCGGTCGTAGGTGACGACTTCCGCGCCGTAGCCGGCGGTGGCCTCCATCTTGGACTTCGGGGTGTCCTCGGGCATGAGGATCACCGCGGTGGTGCCCATCTCCCGGGCGGCCAGGGCGACGGCCTGGGCGTGGTTGCCGGAGGAGTAGGCGGCGATGCCCCGGGCCGCCTGCTCCGGGGAGAGCCGGGAGGCGGCGTTGTAGGCGCCGCGGAACTTGAAGGCGCCGACGCGCTGGAAGTTCTCGCACTTGAGGAAGACCTCGGCGCCCACCAGGGCGTCCAGGGTGCGCGAGTGCAGCACCGGGGTGCGGTGGGCGACGCCCTTGATCCGCGCGGCGGCGTCGCGCACGTCGTCCAGGGTGACCGGAGGCCGGTTCGTCATGGTTGCTCTCCTTGCGGGGTGGTGTGGCCGGACCCGGCATCGTCCCGCGCGGACCGGGCGCGTACCTCGGCGAGGTAGTTGTAGGCGGAGGCGCGGGAGATGCCGAGCCGGGCGGCGACCTGCGGGACCGCGCGGCGCACGGCGAACACCCCCCGTTCGTGCAGGCCGGCGAACAGCTCCAGGCGCTCGGCGCGGCCGAGCTCGGCCCAGGGCCTGTTCTGCCGCAGCTGGTAGGCGTCGACGACGGCGTCCACCACGGAGGCGATGTCGTCGCCGAAGGTCGTGGTCGGCACGGCGGCGGGGGCGGTGAGGCCGGCGAGGCCGCCGAGCAGGGCGTGGGCCTGGTTGACCGCGGTGATGTCCAGGTTCACGCACAGGGCTCCGAACACCGTGCCGGCGGAGTCGCGCAGCACCATCGTGGAGGACTTGACCAGCTTCCCGTCACGGGTGCGGGTGACGTAGTTGAGCTCGTCGCGCGCCTGGTCGCCGCGGGCGAGGATCCCCATGCCGATCTCGCTCATCGAGCCGCCGACACCGCGCCCGGTGACCGACTCGGCGATGGCCACCACGGAGCGCTCGGGGCGGCGGAAGTCGTGCACGACCACCTCGCAGAACGACCCCAGGGTCGCGGCGATCCCGTCGACCACCGGGGCCAGCGCGGCGATGATCGCGTCCTGCTCCCGGACCGACGCCTCACACGCCCCCCGCGACTTCCCGCGCCCCGCCTCCGCCGGGCGGGAGGGCGGCACCGACGCACCGGGCCCGTCCGCTCCCGGCCACCCGTCGCCGGTGTGCCGCCCGCCGGGGCCGCGATCGGGGGACGGGCCGGGTGGCATCGGTCCTCCAGCTTGTCAGGGCCCTCCGGGCCGAGATCTTGGACGTAAAGTACATCGACTGGACAGAAAATCCAACCTGCTTCGCCGCGGCGCCGGCCCGGCTCGCCGGGGGGCCTCGCCCGGCGGGGGAAACCCGCACCGGTGCCGCAGAGGATCTTGCGGAGGACCCCGCCGTCAGCGGTCGGCGCCGGTGCCTGTGATCCGGATGTGGTCGATGCCCTCGTCCAGGAAGGCGGCCAGCTCCCGGGCCTCGGCGTGGACGGCTTCCTGCTCCGGGGCGGTCAGGGGCCGCAGCGGAGTGATGTCGAGTCGCCCGTCCCGTGCGGTCCAGGTGGCGGCCACCCGTCCGTCGACGAGGACGGCGCGCTGCCCGGCGACCGACAGGCCGAGGTGGGCGTCGTCGATGATGCGGCCGCGGTCGTGGTAGCCGAGGATCGCGTTGTCGAACGCGGGCAGGAACCGGACGGGGGCGGGGATGTCGGGATGCGGGCGCGGCGCGTCGGGCAGGTCCAGGAGCTCGCGGCCGCGTTCGTCGCGGAAGGCGATCAGTTCCCCGCGGACGGCCTTGACGGCGGCGGGCAGTCCGGCCAGGCCGCACCAGGCGCGCAGATCGGCGGTCGCGGCGGGCCCGTGGGCGGCGAGGTAGCGCCGCACCAGATGCTGCCCGACCGGGTCGGTCCCGTCGTCCGGGGGGAGCGGGTCGATGTCGCGGCCGAGCCAGGCGGCCAGGGGCAGGTTGCGGACCCCGGCCCTGGTGCGCCACAGGCCGCGGGGCGGGAGCTGGGCCATCGGGACCAGGGCCGCGACGAGCAGCTCGCCCAGGGCGCGGCGCGGGGAAGTGGACCAGCGGTCCTCCAGCGCCCGGACGAGTTCGGCCATGGTGCGGGGCCGTCCGTCGGCCATCACCGCCCGGCCGGCCGCGGTGAGCTCGTCCATGTCGAAGCCCGCCAGTTCGCGACGGTAGGTGGCCAGCACCCGCTGGCGCAGCATCGCGTCGTGGCGGGCCCGCCAGGCCAGCGCGTCGTCGGCGGTGACGAGGTGGACGGTGCGGCGCATCAGGTGCGTGCGCACGACCTCGCGCCCGGTCAGTGCGTCGTCCAGTTCCCGCGGCCGGAAGGCGCGCAGCCTCGACCACAGGCCGGTGAAGGGTTCCTGTGGCTCCTGGGCCTGCATGCCGCACAGGTGCGCCACGGCCTCCCGGACGGGGACGTCCGCGCGGTCGAGCAGCAACTGACGGGCCAGGGTGGCGCGGTTGAGGGCGCGCGTGCCGAGCACGGTCATGACGGCGTTCTCCTCTCGGGCCGCCGCGCGACCGCGGCGGCCCGGTGCCGGTCGGCGGGTCAGCCGTTGTACGGGGCGGCGACGTCCAGGACCCAGGTCACGCCGAACCGGTCGGTGAGCATGCCGTACAGCGGCGCCCACTGCGCGGGCTCCAGCGGCCGTACGACCGTCGAGTCCCCGGCGGCGAGCTTGTGCCACAGGGCGCTGATCTCGTCGGTGTCGTCACCGCGCACGGAGACGAAGAACGGGTTCTCGCCCTGGTTCCAGGGCAGGTGCGAGGGCACGTCGTAGGCCATGACGTGGAAGCCGTTGTCCGCGGTCACCTCACCCCACATCACCCAGTCCGCCTCGTTCTCGTCCTGCACGGCGCCGGCGTCCTTGTACGTGACGGCGACGGCGCGTCCGCCGAAGACGGACCGGTAGAAGTCCAGCGCCTCACGCGCGGCGCCCCGGAAGTTCAGGTGGGTGGTGGTCGTGACGGACATGGTCCGCTCCTTGCCTTCGAATCGGTGAACGAGTGCCGCTGTGCCGGACGAGCCCACGGCGCGGCGAACCGTGTTCCAGGAGTGGTGCCTGCCTGGTGACCCGCGGACCACCCTTCCACCGGCAGAGGACAGGAAGTGTCCTCTGCCGCGCCACAATGAACGACATGCGGAAGACATCCTCGCGACTGCTCGCGCTGCTCGCGCTGCTCCAGACACGCCGCCAGTGGTCCGGCGAGGAAGTGGCCGAACGGCTCGGCGTCACCCCGCGCACGGTGCGCCGCGACATCGACCGCCTGCGCGAACTCGGTTACCCGATCACCTCCCTCAAGGGGACCGGCGGGGGATACCGCCTCGACGCCGGCGCACACCTGCCCCCGCTGCTGTTCGACGACGACCAGGCAGTGGCCCTGGCCGTCGCCCTGCAGACCGCGGCCGCCGGTACGGCGGTCGCCGAGGACGCCGCGCGCGCCCTGTCGACCATCCGCCAGGTCATGCCGCCCCGCCTGCGCCACCGCATGGACCTGCTGCGCGTCACAGCCACCCGGCCGGCCGGCGGAAGCCCCGACGGGGCACGGCTCGACACCCGGGTCCTCACGGAGCTGAGCAGGGTCGTCCACACCCGCGAGGAACTCCGCTTCGACTACGACCGGGACAGGGGGACCCCGGACGGACGGCCCCGCCGGGCGCAACCGCACCACCTGGTCACCTGGCACGGCCGCTGGTACCTGATCGCCTGGGACCTCGACCGCGAGGACTGGCGGACCTTCCGCGCGGACCGGGTCCGCCCCCGTACACCCACCGGCCCCCGGTTCGCCCCGCGTCCCCTTCCCGGAGGCGATGCCTCCGCCTTCCTCGCCGGCCGCTTCCGCGGCAACGAGGGCACCACCACCGACTGGCCCTGCCGGGGTGAGGTCGTCCTCGGCATCCCGGCCGCCGAAGTCGTGCCCTTCGCCCGGGACGGAATCGTCGAGGAACTCGGCCCCGGCCGCTGCCGGCTCACCCTCGGCTCCTGGTCATGGGCCGGTCTGGCCGCCACGATCGGCCGCTTCGACACCGACATCGAAGTCGTCGGACCCCCTCAGCTGGCCGCCGCGTTCGCGGATCTCGCGGCCCGCTGTGCCAAGGCCGCACGCCTCGACGCCCCGTCCGCGAGGAAGGACCCCGGTTCCGGGCCCTGACGGCCACCGCGGGCGGGGCGACCGGCCACGGCCCCCGGTCACACGTACCCGGCGGACCGCCGCGCGGCGCCGCGGGAGGGATGAGGCGGGGGGAGCCCGGCACGGTGGCGGGCGGTCAATCGCCGGGCGCCGACAGGTGGGCGCGCTCCCCCTGCGGACCGAACAGGGTCAGCAGCTCCGCGGGCCTGCTGTCGGCGCTGCCGATCCAGTGCGGCAGACGGGTGTCGAACTCCGCGGCCTCCCCGGGACCGAGCCGGAACTCCCGCTCGCCGAGCACGAACCGGACCTGCCCGTCGAGGACGTAGAACCACTCGTACCCCTCGTGGGTCTGCAGGTTCATGGTGGGCGCCCGGCCGGCGGGCGGATGGACCACCTTGTACGCCTGGACACCCCCGGCCCGCCTGGTCAGCGGCACCAGGACCAGCCCGGAACGCCGCACCGGCCGCAGATGGATGCGCGGGTCGCCGGTCGGCGGCGCCTGGACCAGATCATCGAGCGGGACGCCGTGCGCCCGGGCCAGCGGCAGCAACTGCTCCAGCGTGGGGCGGAGCCTCCCGTTCTCGAGCCGGGACAGCGTGCTCGGTGTGAGGCCGGTCTCGGCGGCCAGGGCCTTCAGCGTCGTGCCCCGCGCCTGCCGCAGGGCGCGCAACCGCGGCCCGACTCCTGCCAGGACGTCCTCTCCGGTTCTGCTCATCCACCCATGATGCGGATCCGCAACTTTTCTTGCAAGAGCGGAACGGCGCTGGTGATGCTGTCCGCGGAGGTGACCCCCCATGGTCATAAGAGCAGCAACAGTTCGGAGAAACGGAACAACCGCCGTCCGCGGGGCCGGAGCACGGTGGAGGCGAGGCGCGGGGACGGCCGTGGCGGCACTCCTCCTGACCTCCGCGTGTGCGACGGCCGGCGGACAGACACCGGGCGAGGCACCACGCCGGCCGGCGGCCGGGGCCGCGACCCCGGCAGCTCCCGCCTTCGACTCGGCCACCCGCGGCGACACCGAGTTCAACCGCCTGTTCCGCCACGAGTTCGCCGATGTCGACGGCGTGCGCATGCACTACGTCACCGGCGGGACCGGCGAGCCGCTCGTCCTGCTGCACGGCTGGCCGCAGTCCTGGTACGAGTGGCGCGGGATCATGCCGGAACTCGCCGAGCGGTACACGGTGTACGCGCTGGACCTGCCGGGGCTCGGCGACAGCAGGGGAGCGCCGTCCGGCTACGACAAGGCCACCCTCGCCCGTTACGTGCACGGCCTGGTCGCCGGCGAGCTGGGCCTGCGCGAGATCAACCTCGTCGGGCACGACCTCGGCGCCGGCGTCGGTTTCCAGTACGCCGCGCAGTACCCGGACGAGGTCGTCAAGTACGCCCACCTGGACTACCCCCTGCCGGGCCCCGGACTCAGCGCCGCCCGGTACCGGTCGCTGAGCTGGCACATGGCCTTCCACGACCAGGACGGATTCCCGGAGACGCTCGTGGACGACGACGTGCGCGAGTACCTCGCGCTGTTCTTCCCGTACGTCGCCCACGGGGGAACGGCCTTCGGCGGGCCCGGCGCGAAGTCCCCGTTCACGGACGAGCAGATCGACGAGTTCGCCCGCACCTACCGCCGGCCGCAGGTCCTGACCGGCGGGTTCGAGCTGTACCGGACGCTGGAGGAGGACGAGCGCGACAACACCGCCGCCGCGCCGATCGGCATGCCGGTGATGCTCATGACCGCCGAAGGCACGCTCACCTCCACCCGGTCCACGGCCGAACCCCTCATGTCCCGCATCACACGGGCCGTCGAGGTGCCCGGAGCGGGCCACTGGCTGCCCGAGGAGAACCCGCGGTTCGTCACCGGCGAACTGCTGAGGTTCTTCGGCGGCCGGACAGCACGGTGACGGCGGGGCCGCGCACCGCGGCCCCGCCGGCCGGCGAACGACACCCATGAAGGAGCCACCCCGGATGAACACCACCCGAGACGACCACCCACACGCCGGCCCCGCGGACGAGGAGGCCGAGCTGTTCTGGGAGAAGCACCACGCCACCCGGCCCGGCCGGAGCGAGCGCGTGAACCCGCTGCTCGCCGAGACCGCCGAACCACTGCGCCCCGGCGCCGCCCTGGACCTGGGCTGCGGCGCGGGCGGCGACGCCCTCTGGCTCGCCCGGCACGGCTGGCAGGTCACCGCCGTGGACCTGTCCGCGACCGCCGTCGAACGGGTACGCGAGCGGGCCCGTGAACTCGGCCTCGGGGACCGCGTCACCGCCGAACGGCACGACCTGGCCCACAGCTTCCCGGGCGGGGAGTTCGACCTCGTCTCCGCGCAGTACCTCCACACCCCGTTCCCGCTGCCCCGCGCCCGGATACTGCGCACCGCCGCACGGGCCCTGCGGCCCGGCGGCCTGCTGCTGGTCGTCGACCACGGCTCCACCGCGCCCTGGTCCTGGAACCAGGACCCCGCCCCACACCGCCCCACCCCCGCCGAGATCGCCGCCGGACTGGACCTCGACCCCGGGCAGTGGCCGGTCCTGCGCGCGGACACGCCCCGGCGCCGGGCCACCGGACCCGCCGGTGAGACCGCCACCGTCACCGACAACGTCCTCGTTCTCCGGCGGACCGGCGGATGAGCGCGCGACCGCACCGGGCGCCCCGCACCACAAGGGACACGGCGCCGCCCGCCCCCACGCGGGACACCGGACCTCCGCGCACCGGCGCCGACGAGAAGGCCACCCTCCTCGGCTTCCTCGACCACCTGCGCAACGCGGTCGCGGACAAGGCCGCGGGAGTGCCGGAACCGCAGGTCCGCACCGGCGGGGTGCCCTCGGGAACCAGCCTCCTGGGTCTGGTCAAGCACCTGGCGGCCGTCGAGCGGTTCTACTTCCTGGGAGAGGAGGCCGGGGACTGGGGCCGGACCATGAGGCCGTCCCCCCAGGAGACGGCCGACGAGGTGCTCGCCGACTACCGGGAGGCCGTCAGGCGGGCGAACCGGGTCATCGAGGCCTGCACGGACCTGACCCGGCCCGCGCCCCGGCCCCCGCGCCGCGGGCCGGCGCCGTCGATGCGGTGGGTCCTGGTGCACATGATCGAGGAGACCGGTCGGCACGCGGGCCACGCCGACATCCTCCGCGAGCGGATCGACGGCTCCACCGGACGCTGACCGCGCGCGGCGGTGTCCGCCCTCCTGGTGACCGCCGCCCCACCGCGCCCGCTGCCGCCCGTTCGTGGGGAACAGGGCACACGGGACGGGGGGCGGGGCCGGGATGCCGGGCATCCTGGAGGAACGGGGTGCTCCGCGGGAGCCGGGGAGGAGCGCACCGGGCCGGCCGGAAGGGTGTGCGTGTGGTGAGGAGTGCCCTGCGGTTCCGGGGGTGGATCGCCGCTGCCGGGACCTCGTCCGGGACGAGGGTGGTACTGGGGTACTGGCCGGATTCGCCGTTCGGTCCGTTCGGTGACGTGATGCTGGAGCGGGCCGGCGGGCAGCGGCTGCTGCTGGCCCCGGACGAGCGGATCGCGGACTTCGTCGCCGCCGTCTACCGCTTCGACCGGGTGCGGATCGTTCCGGTGGCGGTGGACGCGGCCGGACCGGTGTGGCACGTCGAGGCCGGACCGCTGGACCTCCGCCTCACCGTCGGACGGCGCGGCGGGCTCGGGTGGCTGCTGCGGTGCGTGCCCGCTCCGCTCGCCGCCCGGCCCGCCTGGGCCGCGCTGACCGACCTCCCCGCCCGGCTGCTGCCCGGGGTGCGGACCCGGGGCAGCGCGGGCGGTGGGTACTGGGAGTGGTACGGGGCCCTGGACCTGCTGCCGATCACCTCGGTCACGGCGTCCTTCGAGGGCCGGGACCTGGGTACGCTCGCGCCGGTCGACCCGCCGGTGCGGTTCGGGTTCGGCTCCGCCCCCCGTTCCCCCGCCCTGGTGCGGGTGATCACCACGGTGGACACACCGAGAGGGCGACACGGACGGTGAGGCCGGCCGGCCCCGTACCGGGCGGTGCCCCGCCGCACGGCCGCGCGGGCCGGCGCCGGGCACGACCGGCGCGACAGCGGGGCGCCGGCCTCGGCAGGCAGCCGCCGACAGGCCGGCGCCTCGGTCTGAGCGGCCCGCAGCGCGGTGAACGAGGGGGCGTCCGGGGCACCGACGGCCGGCCGGCCCGGGCACACCCGCATCGGCGCGGTCGGCGGTATCGGGCAGGCAGCAGTGACGGGCAGGGCAGGCAGGCCGCCAGCAGAAGTGGGCCCTGTCGGCTGGAGCCTGCCGTACCACTGACGCGGACGGCCAGGCAGGATGACCCCCATGCCCACAGTGCCGGAGCCGACCGAGACCTCCCTCGCCCGGAAGCCGAGAGCGCGAGCCCGCACCTTCCGGCCCGCACCCGTCGGCCCGGACGTCCGCCACCGCGGTCAGTTCCCCTGCGCCGGCGGTGAACTCGCCGACGGCGGGCCGTCAGACTCGTGCGGCCGAGCCACAGCGGCTCCGCCGGCGCCCGGGGCTTCGCCCTCCACCTCACCGCCCCGGCATCCGAGTCCGGGTCCACCATCGTGGATCCCGACCACGACGACAGGAGCACGCCCGTGGCAGACGCGATGTCCTTCCTGCTCGAACGCCTGCACGCGGCCGGCCTGACCGACATCGTCGCGGCCGAGCCGGCCACTGGGGGTCTCGCCGCGACCGCGGGGCTCGCGCGCCGCGGTGACGGCACGTCGGTGTTCGTCAAGGCGTTCGGCGAGCCGCCGTCGGACGACGCCTTCGCCGCGGAAGCCGAAGGGCTCACCGTGCTGCGCGAGGCGGGCGGCGTCGCCACGCCCGAGATCATCCTCGCGGACCGCGACCTGCTCGTGTTGTCCGTGCTGCGGCCCCGGCCGGGCAGCGGGGCCTTCTGGGAGCAGTTCGCGCATGCGCTCGCCCACCTGCACACCACCACGCGGCACCCCCGGTTCGGGTGGCACCGGGACAACTGGCTGGGACGCCGCCGGCAGGTCAACACCTGGGATGACGACGGGTTCGAGTTCTTCGCCCGGCACCGTCTGCTGCGCTGGCTCGGCGAGCGCCGCGTCCGGGAGGCGCTCGACGCCGCGGACCGGGCGGCCCTGGAGCGGCTGTGCCACCGGCTGCCCGAACTGCTGCCGGTCAGGCCCGCGTGCCTGACGCACGGCGACCTCTGGGCGCTGAACGTCATGGCCACCACCGACGGGCGGCCCGCACTGATCGACCCGGCCGTGTCGTACACGTGGGCCGAGGTCGACCTGGCCCACCTGTGGACGACGGCGCCGCCGCCCGAGGCGCACGTGTTCTTCGAGCTGTACGCCGAGCTGACCGGGCTGGACCGCGACTGGCGCGAACGCATGCCGATTCTCCAGCTGCGCCAGCACCTGGCCGTGATCGCCCAGTTCGACCCCGACTGGGGTGCCGCCGAGCTCGTGCGCGCCACGCTCGCCCCGTTCCGGCAGCGGTCCTGAGCCCGGCTGAGCCGACGCCGGACACGACACCGGCTCCGGAGCCGGCCCCCGGAGGGCTTACGGGGGCGACCATTGGGGGACGCCATCCGGACTCGCCTCCCGGCGCCCGGCGACCCGAAGGGAACATGCCTCCGTGCCTGCCTACGACAACCCTGTGATCAGCGGCTTCCACCCCGATCCGAGCGTGTGCCGGGTCGGTGACGACTACTACCTGGTGTGCTCCAGCTTCGAGTACTTCCCCGGGCTGCCGATCTTCCACAGCAAGGACCTCGTGCACTGGGAGCAGATCGGCAACGTGCTCGACCGGCCCGGGCAACTGCCGCTGCCGCTGCCCGGCGCCAAGGCGTCCGGCGGCCTGTACGCCCCCACGATCCGCCACCACGACGGCCGTTTCTGGGTCGTCAACACCAATATCGACGGCGGCGGCAACTTCGTCGTCTCGGCCGAGCGGCCCGAGGGGCCGTGGAGCGACCCGGTGTGGATCGACCTGCACGGGATCGACCCCGATCTGGCGTGGGAGGAGGACGGCACCTGCTGGTGCGCCTTCTCCGGGCCCGAAGGCGGCATCAACATGGCCAGGATCGACCCGGTCGGGGGCGAGGTGCTGGAGGGGCCGTTCGCCACCTGGTCGGGCAGCGGCCTGAAGTACCCCGAGGCGCCGCACCTCTACCGCATCGGCGACTGGTGGTACCTGCTGATCGCGGAAGGCGGCACCGAACGCGGCCACAGCGTGTCCATCGCCCGCGGCCGCTCCCCGCGCGGCCCCTGGGAGGGCGCACCCGCCAACCCCCTGCTGTCCCACAGCGGTACCCCCCGCCCCGTCCAGAACACCGGCCACGCCGACCTGGTGCAGGCTCCCGACGGCAGCTGGTGGATGGTGCTGCTCGGCGTCCGCCCCCGCGGCTTCACCCCCGACGTGCACGTGCTCGGCCGCGAGACGTTCCTGACCCCCGTGGAGTGGGACGAGGACGGCTGGCCGGTCGTCGCGCCCGTTCCCGAGAGCCACCCGGCCCCGGGCGGCGCCTGGCATCCCGTTCCGGCCCCGCCCGCCCGCGACGACTTCGACGAGCCCGCTCTCGCGCCGCACTGGGTCTCGCCGTTCGCCCGCCCGGAGGGCTCCTGGTCGCTCACCGAACGCCCCGGCCGGCTGGTCCTGAACGCCACCGGTCCCACCCTCGACCGCCCCGGGTACACCTTCGTCGGCCGCCGCCAGCAGCACCACGACTGCCGCGTCACCGCCGCGATCGACCCGGGTACGGGACGCGGCGGCCTGTGCGTGCGCCTGGACGAGGCCCACCACTACGAACTGGAGGTCGACAACGGACAGGCCCGCGTCGTCGCCCGGATCGGCCCGCTGCGCCAGACCGTGGCCGCCCGGCCGGTCCCGCCCGGACCGCTGACCCTCACCGTGGCGATCCGGACGTCCGACCTGGTGCCCGCGTCGCCCGAACTCACCGACGGCGGGACCACGGGCCCCGACACCGTCGCCTTCTGGCTCGGCGATCCCGGCGCCCCGGACGCCCGGCCGCTCGCCGAACTGGACGGGCGCTACCTGTCCACCGAGGTCGCCTGCGGCTTCACCGGCCGCGTGATCGGCATGTACGCCACCGAGGGCACGGTCGCCTTCGACTGGTTCGAGTACACCCCGGCCCCGGCGCCCTCCGTGTGAGGCCCGCCGCGCGGCCGCGTGCGGCACCCGCGTCCGTGCGGGTGCCGCGCGCGGCGTGCCGCGCGACCGCGCCCCGGGAGGCGCCGGCGGCGGCGAGCACCTCCGCGGCACCGCCCGCACCACCGCCCCGGCCGGGGACGTCCTCGCCCGCCCGCACCACCTCGAAGCCCTCGTCCGCGACCGGCCCGACCGGCTGCGGTACGCGTACCCGGCGTCCTGGACAGGGCCCCCGCCGGTTAATCTTGTCCCCATGCCCCCCCGACCCGTCGGATCGCGCCCCACCCTGTCCCTGGTGGCCAAAACCGCCGGTACGAGCGTGCCCACCGTCTCCAAGGTGCTGCGAGGCGGAACCGACGTCTCGGCCGAGACGCGCGCGAGGGTCATGGAAGCCGTGCGAGCCGTCGGCTACACCCGCCGGGCCGGGGCCAAGAGCGACGGCGTGCGGGACGAGAGCGGCTTGTCCAACGTGCTCGACCTCGTGGTCACCCACTTCGAGGGGTCGTGGGCGAACCTGCTGATAGCAGGGGTCGGGCGAGAGGCGGCAGCAGCGGGACTCGATGTCGTGCTGACGCTCGCCGAGCCGCACAGCGACTGGGTGTCGAGGGTCCTGAGGAGGCGTACCGTCGGCACGATCGGGACGCTGATCGATCCCACCTCGCGGCAGTTCAACGCGCTCTCCGCCGCGGGCGTCCCCGTGGTGCTGATCGACCCGATGAGCACACCGCCATCAGGGGTGGCGAGCATCGGCGTGGCGAACTGGGACGGCGGCCGCATGGCCGCCGAGCACCTCCTGTCCCTCGGCCACGTGCGGATGGGGGTCGTCGCCGGCCATGCCCGCCATCTGTTCAGCCGGGCGCGCGTCGACGGTTTCCGCGCGGCGGCCGACACGGCGACCGCGGGCAGCGCCACGGTGTCCGTGGTCTACGGCGGATGGAACCGCGCCAAGGCGACGACCGCCACCCATGCCCTGCTCGACAGCGACCCGGGGGTCACGGGGATCTTCGCCTGCTCGGACCCCATGGCGCTCGGCATCTACGACGCACTGGAGGCCCGGGGTCTGCGGATCCCCGAGGACGTCAGTGTCATCGGCTTCGACGACCTGCCCGAGGCGCAGTACATCACCCCCGGGCTGACGACCGTCAGACAGCCCAGCACCGAGCTGGGTGCCGCGGCGGTCAAGCTCCTGATCGAGCTCTCCCGGGGCGAGGACGGCGGCGCCCGGTCCCCCGTCCGCATGGAGCTGGCCACCGAGCTGGTCGTCCGGGCCTCCACCGGGTCCGCCCCGGCAGCCGCGGCACCACGCCGTTGACGGGTCGGCGGGGCCGGCCGCGCTCCGGCCCCGTGCAGAACCAGCGGGACGATCCCAGGCCGTGTTCCGTCGCGCGGCGTACGGCTCACCTCGCGGCGCTCGGCAGGCGGGCCGGCTCCTGACCGGGCTCCGTGCCGCCGCTCACCGGAGGGCGACCGCCGTCCACGACGTCGGCGGCAGCTCGATGGTGAGCAGGCCGTCGGCCAGTGCCGCGCTCGCGTTCGCGGCCGGGGTCACCCGGTGCTGCTTGGCGAGCGTGTTCCTCGCGTACACGTCGGGGTCGGCGAGCGTGACCGCCTCGGTGACGCGCGACGAGCCGAGGCCGCGCACGTCGATGGTGACCTGCGCGGCCTCCTCCAGGCCGCGGTTGACGAGGAAGACCGCGGCCCGGTCCTCGTCGGCGGTCGCGACGGCGTCGACCACGGACGCCTCGCCGTGGCGCGCCGTTTCGTACGTCGGCGTCCTGATCACGGGGCGGATCACCTCGCCGGAGGCGAGCCGGCTCGTGATCGAGAAGGGGTAGAAGGTCGTCTGCCGCCAGGCCGGGCCGCCGGGCTCGGTCATGATCGGAGCGATCACGTTGACGAGCTGCGCGAGCGATGCCGAGGTGACGCGGTCGCTGCGCTTGAGGAGCGTCATCAGCAGGCTGCCGACGACGACGGCGTCCGCCACCGTGTACTTGTCCTCGAGCTGCCGAGGGGCGTGGCGCCACTCGTCGCAGATCTCCTCGGACTCCTGGTGCTCCTCGAGGTACCAGACGTTCCACTCGTCGAAGGAGACGTTGATCTTCTTGTTGGAGCGTTTCTTGTGCCCCACGTGGTCGGCGGTCGCCACGACGGTGTCGATGAAGTAGTCCATGTCGATCGCCGAGGCGAGGAAGGAGCCGAGGTCGCCGTCGTGCTCCTGGTAGTACGCGTGGCACGAGACGTAGTCGACATGGTCGTAGCAGTGCTCGAGCACCGTGCGCTCCCAGTCGCCGAACGTCGGCATGTTGGACCCGGAGGAGCCGCAGACGACGAGTTCGAGGTCCTTGTCGGCCCTCTTCATCGCGGCGGCGGTGCGGGCGGCGATCTTGCCGTAGTCGTCCGCCGTCATGAACCCGGTCTGCCAGGGCCCGTCCATCTCGTTGCCCAGGCACCACATGCGCACGTTGTGCGGGTCCGGCGTGCCGTTGGCGATGCGCAGGTCCGACAGCGCCGTGCCGGACGGGTGGTTGGCGTACTCGAGCAGGTCCAGGGCGGGCAGGATGCCCCGTGTGGCGACGTTGACCGCCAGCATCAGCTCGGAGCCGGTGAGCTTGAGCCACCTGGCGAACTCGTCGAGGCCGACCTGGTTCGACTCGAGCGAGTGCCAGGCGAGGTCGCGGCGCACCGGGCGTTTCTCGCGCGGGCCGACCGAGTCCTCCCAGCGGTACCCGGAGACGAAGTTGCCGCCCGGGTAGCGGATGGTCGTGCTGCCGAGCTCCCTGACGAGTTCGACGACGTCCATGCGGAACCCCTCGTCGTTCGCGCTCGGGTGTCCCGGCTCGTAGAGCCCGGTGTACACGCAGCGGCCGAGGTGCTCGACGAACGAGCCGAAGGTGCGGCGCCGGACAGGGGCGATGACGGCCTGCCTGTCGAGCTCGATATGGGCGCGGGGCAATGCGACGGTCCTTTCCGAGTGATGACACGGGGCAAGCCGCGGGCTGGGCGATGCCGTCGATCAGCGGCCCGCCCCCGCCGGGGCGTGGCAGGGGCAGGCGAGGGGGTCCGGTTCGGATCCCGGTGCCGGTCTCAGCCCTTCACGGCGCCGGTGAGACCGCCGACGATGCGCTTCTCGAAGACCGAGAAGAAGATCAGCGCGGGCAGCATGGCGAGTGAGGTGAAGGCGAGGACCTTCGCGGTGTCCGTGGAGTACTGCGAGGAGAACACCTGGACGCCGAGGGGCAGGGTGTAGTTCGCCTGCGAGTTGAGGACGTACAGGGGAAGGATGTAGTTGTTCCAACTGCCGATGAACCCGAGGATGCCGACGGTGACCACACCGGGCAGCGACAGCGGGACCACCATGCGGAAGAAGAAGCCGAGCCGGCTCATGCCGTCGATCGCGGCCGCCTCCTCGATCTCGTTCGGAATGGCTCGCAGGAACGGCACCAGGATGATGACGGTCACCGGCAGGCCGAAGGCGATCTGCGGGATGATCACGCCGAGCAGGTTGTCGACGAGGCCGAGGTCCTTGATGACGAGGTACAGCGGAGTGATCGCGACGACCAGCGGGAACATCAGGCCCGCGGCGAACAGGGAGTACATCGCCCCCTTGAGCCTGAAGTCGTAGCGTGCGATCACGAAGCTCACCATCAGGCCGAGGACGACGGTGCCGGCGGTGCTCGCGATCGCGACGATGAGGGAGTTGGCGAACTCGCCCCAGAACACCGTCGACTTCAGGATGTCGATGTAGTTGCCGACCACCCAGGGGCTCGGCAGGGCGGCCGGGTCCGTGGTGATCTGCGCGTTGGTGCGGAACCCGCCGATCACGATGTAGAGCACCGGCGCGACGCAGACGCCGACGAAGAGCAGCGCGACGAAGTAGGTGACGGGGCTTCCCCACTTCTCCGGCTTGCCGCGGTTGCCGCGACGGCCGGCGGGTGCCTTCGGCTCCGTCGCGGAGGACGTCCGGGAGGGGACGGTCGTCGCGCTCATCACACGGTCCCTTCTGTGACGGCGCCCTTGAGGTCGCGGCGCAGGACGAAGCGCTGGTAGATCAGCGCGACGACGAGCGAGATGATGAACATCACGACCGCGACGGCGCTGCCGTAGCCGTAGTTGCCCGCGTTGCGGCCCTGGGCGAGCATGTAGATCGCCATGGTCGAGGTGCCCGCGGTGCCCGAGACGTACTGGCCCCAGATGATGTAGACGAGGTCGAACAACTGCAGCGAGCCGATGATCGACAGGAACGCCCAGATGCGGATCGTCGGCCCCAGCAGCGGCAGCGTGATGCGGCGCTGGATCTGCCAGTAGGAGGCGCCGTCGATCTGCGCGGCCTCGAAGATCTCGTCGGGGATCGACTGCAGGCCGGCGAGCATCAGGATCACCGCGAAGCCGATGTACTTCCAGGAGATGATGGCCATCAGCGTCCAGATGGCCAGGTCCGGGTCGGCGATCCAGTCGGCCTCCAGGGAGCCCAGGCCGATCTGGTGCAGCAGGCCGTTGACGGCTCCGTTGCTCTGGAGCATCAGGCCCCAGCCGGTGCCCACGATGACCTCGGAGATGATGTAGGGCACGAAGATCAGGACGCGGATGACCGAGCGGCCGCGGATCCGCTGGTTGAGCAGGAGCGCCAGGACGATCGCCAGCGGGCCCTGGATGACCAGCGAGAGCACCAGGATCAGGCCGTTGTGCCCCAGGACGTCGTGGAACGCGGGGTCGGTGAGGATCAGTTTGTAGTTGTTCAGGCCGACCCAGTCGGTGGGCGCCCCGTAGCCCTGCCACCGGTAGAAGCCGTAGTACGCGGCGAGCACGACCGGGAAGATCACGAACGCCAGGAACATGATGATCGCCGGTGCGGACAGGGCCGCGATCTCGAGTCGCATCCTGGCACGGCCTCGGCGCTGCGCAGCCGCTCGCGGCGGAGCCGGGGACGCGGACCTGGCCGCGTCCCCGGCTCGAGGCGTGCCCTGCGTCTGGCGGCCGTCGGCCGTGTCAGTACCCAGGGTGTTGCTCATGTCTGCTTACTCAGCCCTTCTCGGCGGCAGCTTCGACATCCTTGACGATGTCGGCGGCGGAGCCCTTGCCGGCCATCAGGTTCACCACGGCGATGTTCATGGCGTTGCCGACGTTCTGGCCGTACACGGTGTCGAGGAACTGCATCGAGTAGGCGGCCTTGTTGAAGGCCTCCAGTGCCGAGATGTTGTAGGACTCGGTGACCACGCCCTGGGCGTCCTTGTTCACCGGGATCGTGTCGAAGGCCTCGGCGTAGGCCTCCTGCTGCTCCTTGGTCACGACGAACTGGAGGAAGCCGAGCGCCTCCTCCGGCGCGTTCTTGGACAGCGAGTACCCGCCGGCGCCGCCCATGATGGCGGTCGGGTCGCCCTTTCCGCCGGGCACGGCGGGGAAGGGGAACCAGCCCAGGTCGGGGAGCGGCTTCTTGTCCGGGGTCAGGTCGGCGATCACACCGGGGTTCCAGTTGCCCATGAGCTCCATGGCCGCCTTGTGGTTCGCGAGCAGGCCCGCCGACGACCCGGCGCCCTGCTGCGACGATGACGTCAGGAAACCCTTCTGGAAGGGGTCGGTCTCCAGGAGCGAGGCCAGGTCCTCGCCGGCTTTGGTCCAGCACGCGTCGTCGAAGGCGAGCGACTTGGCGGCCTCCTGCATGGCCTCCTGGCTGCACTCGCGCAGGGCGAAGTTGTAGTACCAGTGCGCGGCCGGCCAGGCGTCCTTGGCGCCGACCGCGATCGGTGCGACGCCGATCGCCTTCAGCTTCGCGACGGCGTCCTTGAGCTCGTCCATCGTCGTCGGCGGCGCGGTGATGCCGGCCTTCTCGAACAGGTCCTTGCTGTAGTAGATGCCCTCGGGCTGCGTGTCGAGCGGCATCGCGTAGACCTTGCCGTCGATCGAGACGCCCTCGAGAGCCGCCGTGCCCACGTTCGCCCTGTCGGTGTCGGTCAGGTCCAGCGCCTGGATCTGGCCGGCGTTGACCATGGCCTGCATCTTGCCGCCACCGCGCTGCAGGAAGATGTCGGGCGCGGAGTCGGAGTTGAGCGCGTTCTGCAGCTTGCCGTCGAGGTCCTCGTTCTGGACCGACTGGATCTTGATCGTGACGTCCGGGTGCTGCGCGTGGTACTCCTTCGCGGCCTGCTTCCAGTACTCCGCACCGCGCCCCTCCATCGCGTTCGTCCAGAGGGTCAGCGTGGCCTGGCCGTCGGACGAACCGCCGCCGCCGTCACCGCCGCCGGCGCAGCCGGTGGCGGCGAGTGCGACGCACAAGCCGATCGCGGCAGCCGTCACGCTGCGGGCTTTCCTCATCATCGTGGAAACTCCCTGATCTGTTGTCAGTGATCCAACCGCCGTTAGTTTGCGCAAACTAATGAGCTGTCCGCGAAGCGGAAGCTAAGGTGTACAGTCCAAAACGAGCGAGAGACAACCAGGAGTTTTCGCAAGTTGCGCAATCGTTACTGACTCAGCCGCCGTCATACGCGACCACGAACGGGCCCGGCCGACCCAGCCGGACCCCCGGCCTTCCGGGCCTCGATCCGGAAGGCCGGCCCCCTGCCGAACACCTGTGGCGCCCCGCCGGCGGCCGTCGCCGAGCGCCGGCAGGTGGACCGCCCGACACCTTGACGCCGTTTCCACCGGCTCCCTACGGTGCGCAGCACGTCAAGCGAGAGCATGGTCGGCTCCCGCCCGCCCCCGGCGAACCTCACCCCGCGCCGCTCCCGCCTCGCAGCAAAGGAACCTCCACCATGCGGATCGTCGTCCCCCGGCAGCCGACAGCCCAGCTCTCCGACGCCTGGCGCCACTGCGTCGGCACGGGCCGGCTCGACCTCGCGCTGCGGCGCGACTACCAGGAGTCGCTCGACCTCGTCCAGCGGGAGATCGGCTTCCGCCACATCCGGGGACACGGCCTGCTCAGCGACGGGATGGGCGTCCACCGCCCCTACGAGTACGCCGGCGAGCGGCGCGTGCGCCACGCCTTCACCTACGTCGACCAGGTGGTGGACGCCTACCTGGACATGGGCATCGCGCCCTTCCTCGAACTCGGCTTCATGCCGTCCGGACTCGCCTCCGGCGAGGCGACCGTCTTCTGGTGGAAGGGCAACATCACTCCTCCCCGCGACGAGAAGGAGTGGGCGGACCTCGTCCGCGCCGTCATCGGGCACCTGGTCGACCGCTACGGCATCGACCAGGTGCGCCGGTGGCCGATCGAGGTGTGGAACGAGCCCAACCTGGAGATCTTCTGGGCCGCGGACCAGGACGCCTACCACCGCCTCTACGAGGTGACCGCGCTGGCCGTCAAGGAGGTCGACGCAGAACTCCAGGTCGGCGGCCCCTCACTGGCGCCGGGCTACGAGGACGGGTGGATCCGGCGCTTCGCCGATTTCGTCGAGGCCCGCGACCTGCCGATCGACTTCGTGAGCCGCCACGCCTACTCCTCCGGCCCCGAACAGCCCGTACCGTTCGGCACTCACCAGACGCTCATGCCGGCGTCGGCGCTGCTGGAGCAGTTCGGCGCCCCGCGGCGGCAGCTGGCGGACACCGCTCTGGCGGACCTGCCGGTCCACATCACCGAGTTCAACTCCTCGTACCGGCCCGACAACCCGGTCCACGACACCGCGTTCCACGCGGCGTACCTCGCGCCGGTGCTGGTGAACGGGGGCGATGTCGCGGACTCCTTCTCGTACTGGACGTTCAGCGACGTGTTCGAGGAGGTCGGCATCCCCACCGCGCCGTTCCACGGCGGCTTCGGACTGCTGACACACCGCCAGATCAAGAAGCCCACCTACCACCTGTACACGTTCATGGCCGAGATGGGCGAACAGGTGCTCGCCCGGGGCGAGGACCACCTGGTGACGCGGCACGGCGACGGACGCGTCACCGTACTGGCCTGGGCACCGGCCGACCCGACCGGCGGCGAGCCCGTCGACGGCCACACCCTCCGGCTGTCCCTGCCCGTCGGCGCCCCGGACGCGCGGGGCTCCGCCTTCGCGCGCCGCCGCTCCGTGGGCGAGGACGCCGGCAACCCCTGGGCCGCCTGGTGCGAGATGGGGCGTCCTCTCGCGCCCGGCAACCGCCGGCTCGACGCCCTCCGCGAGGCCGCCGAACCCGCCCGCTCGCACCGGAGCGTGCCCGTCACCGGCGGGCGCGCCGACGTGGACCTCGTCCTGGGCCGCCACGAGGTGACGCTGCTGGAGCTCACCCCGGTCGTCGACGAGACGCCACAGTGGTGGAGCGACAACCGGCTGCTCGGCCTGGGTACCTCGGACCCCGAGGACCCCGGCACCTCCGCGGACCGGCCGTGAGCGCCCTCCCCGCCCGCCGGGGCTGCGGTGGCGGGCCGCGCCCCGTCGGTGCGCTGGCTGTTGCGGGGCATGACGTTGTGGACGTTGGAGTCGGCGCGTAAGGGGGCGGGTCCTTCAGCGGCAGAGTTCCTTCGAGGACCGCCGCTCCGGTGGCCGCGAGCGGTGCGGGGGCAGCGGAACCGTTGCGGCGCACCGGATGCCGACCCGGCTCCGTGCCTCGGCCGGGGGTACTCCGGCCGAGGCACGGAGCCGGTCTGTCAGCGCAGGTCGAGCCGCATCAGGACCCGGGGATGGCCGGCCAGCACCGAGGCGGTGTCGGCGGCATGGGTGAATCCGGCACGCTCGAAGTTCTTCCGGAGCCCGGCGTACGCCATCGTCATGTCGACCCTGGCGTCACCGCTGTCGAGGGGATACGCCTCGACCGCCGGTGCACCGTGGGCGCGGGCGAACTCGACCGCACCGGAGATGAGGGCGTGCGAGACCCCCTTCCCGCGGTGGCCGGGGCGTACGCGGACGCACCACAGTGACCAGACCGGCAGGTCGTCGACATGCGGGATCTTACGGCTGCGCGCGAAGGAGGTGTCCGAACGCGGCGCCACGGCGGCCCAGCCGGCCGGCTCGCCGTCGTCGTAGGCGAGCACCCCCGGAGGGGGCTGCCCGCGGCACAGGCCGGCGACGTACTCGCCGCGGGCCAGCCCGCGGAGCTCGTTGTTGAGCTTGGACGGCAGCCGGTAGCTCAGGCACCAGCAGACGTTGGCCCCGGGCGACTTCGGGCCGAGCAGGGCACGGACGTCTTCGAAGACCGAGGCCGGACGAACTTCGATGGTCATGTCGCCACGATGGCACGGGGCGCACGGCGGCACAGCCCAGCTTCCGGGGAACACGACATGCACCGCCGTCCGATACGGCCCGTTCCAGCACGTGGCGGGCGTTGCGGGCGAGGACGTGCGCCGGCAGGGCTGCGAGGCCGGCCCGGGAGCAGCGAGCGTCATGCCGCCACGCCGAGGTCCGCGGCTACCACCGCGACACCCGGGTGGCCTTCCCCGACCAGAACCACGAGATCATCGAGCTGCGCCACAGCGCCGACGCGGTGATCGCCGCGTTCTGGCTCACGGGAACCCACCGGGGACCCCTGGGCCCGGTCCCGCCGACCCAGGGCCGCTGCCGCGTCCGCACGACCGCCTACTTCCCCTTCGACCAGGAGGAAGAACCCGGTCTGCGAGCGGGTCCGCTTCGACCAGCTCACCATGCTCAGGCAACTGGTGACCGCGCCGAACCGGAAGAACCCGGTGACCTGGCTGCGCGCGCTCACGGCACTGTGCGGGGTGGCCGCCCTGTCCGCCGAGCCCGACAAGCGTCTGCTCGCCACCTCGGTGCCCGACGACCTGCGCCGGGCCGGCGGCGGAACCCGGTCACTCCCACGACACGCCCCGGGACCGGTGGACACCCCTGCGGTGACACCACCGCGGCTGCCCCGAGCGGCAGTGGTGTCGCTCCGCCGCTGTACGGTCCCGGCGCCGTTCACACGGTCGCGGCCAGGCCCCGGGAGAGCCGGCGCACCACCGAGCCGGCCGTGTACGGGGCGCCGTCCGGGGCGATGTGCCGCAGGAAGTTTCAGGTCCTGGCCGAGCGTGACCACGGGTGGTTCCACGGCGCCGTGCGGACGTGTGCCGCGGTGGACTCGGGCGGGCAGCGGTAGCCGATGCCGCCGCACTCGGCGCGGAAGAAAGTGCGCAGACAGCCCTTCCCTCCCGGACCGCCGTGCAGGACGACAGGTCCCTCCGGACCCGAACAGGCCTGCCGACCGGACGGCGCTGTCCGGCTTTCGGCGGTGGCGCGAGGGTGACCGGGTGCCATCGGCGTGGCGTGCGGGATGCCGGCGAGCTTGTGAACGCGGTGTTCCCAGGACCGGCCCCGCCGGTCACCGAGGAGACGACCGGCGGGGGGAGTCGGATCCCGGTACGGGCGCACACGCCGCAGGACACGCCCGTCCGGTCTGCGGTGTCCCACCGGCGCGGGTACTGCGCCCGGTCTGTCCCACGCCTACCGCGCCCCCGCCCCTCACCCCTCAGGCGGGGGAGTGGTACCGGGCGGACCGGCCCGGCGGCCGGAAGTGCCGGTAGGACGGGCGTGCCTGAAAGCCGATGTCCAGCTTCGGCCAGGGGCCGTGCCCCAGCGGCAGGTGCGTGGTGAGCGAGGTGACCAGCACGTCGCGGCCGCGGTCGACCCCCTCCTGCAGGGGCCCGAAGTCGGCCGCCAGCTCCAGGTGGACACAGGCCGAGGCGAAGACGTCGCGGCCGCCGTACAGGAAGAGCGTCCGGGCGTGGACGGCCGGACGTATCCGGTCACGTACATCCATGCGGTACCAGTGGTCCTCCCACCGGCACCGCCAGGCGTCCGCGTGGGCCGCGGTGCGCCGCTCGTCGGTGCGCACGGTCAGCGGGGTGCCGCGCGTCAGCCTGCGGCGCAACTGCGGCCAGACGTACGGGCGCAGGCCCGGCGACCGGTGGACGAGGACAAGGCCGACGGGCACACCGGGCGCGACCTGTCTGGGCAGGCTCCGCCTGAGCGGCACGTGCACGACCGTGTGGCGGGAGAACGCGGCGAAGGAGAACAGGGCCGCCAGCCGGGACAGCCCGTCGTGGTCGCCCAGCAGGTAGCCCCACCCCTTCAGGGGATCGCTGAGCGTGGTGTGCCGCAGCGGCGTCCGGGGCTGGACGACGCGGTACTCGTGCGGACCGATGCGCGGCCGGAACTCGTTCAGCCTCAGCCGCATGCGCGACACCGGCCGGCGGGGCGTACGGAATACCTCATGGGCTCGGACTGGTCACGCCGGCGGCCGTCGGCAACCCGATTCCCCCCCGCCGTGCCCGGCGGAGTCACCGACAGGGCGCGGACCCGTGGTTTCCGGTGGGTGCCGCCCGGATGTGAGGCCGGTGGCGGCCGTGCCGAGCCCGGCTGGTGAGGAACTGTCCGCCGGGAGTGCCGCACTCCCCGGTGCGGCGCCCTGCCGCGCGGCTGCCGCCTGCCGAACCCCGTGGGGCTCTCAGACCAGGGCCGCACACACCAGGAGCAGCAGCATCGGCCCTGCTCTCGTATAGCTGCCGCCAGGCGGCGTGTAGCACTGAGTGACTACTTGGGGCTGCGGTTGCGCTGCTGGAGGGCGGCGAAGTCGGCGTGCGCGATCTCGACGGCTTCCGGGTGTGCCTGGACCTTCTCGTGCTCGGCGAGTGCCCGGTAGATGCTGGAGAGGCTGGGGTTTTGGCCCTTCCGGCGGCCTGTGGGGATGATCAGGTCCGGCTGGATGGTCTCGACGGTCTCGCCGTGCGTGCGGCGGCGGAGCACGGTGTGCAGCATGTCATCGGTGATGACCGGTGGCCGGCCGCCATGCTTGCCTTTGCGGGAGGCGGCATCGAGTCCTTCGAGGGTGGCCTCGCGGATGTTCTCGCGCTCGGTCTCGGCCATCGCGGCGAAGACCCCGAACAGCAGGCGGCCGGGTCCGGTGGGGTCGTAGATCCCAGCCAGGGGCCCGGCGAGCATCTCCAGCACCAGGCCGTGGGCGGTGAGGTGGTCGGCGAGGGCGGTCAGCTCTGCGGCATCGCGTCCCAGGCGCTTCATCTCGTACACCGTGAAGATCACCCGGCAGTGCGGGGCGCGCGCCTTGATCTCCCGGGCCGCGGCGAGCGCGGCCTCGAACTGCGGGCGGACACGTACCCGGGTGCTGATCTTCTCGGAGAAGATTTTGTCCCGCGGGATGTTCTTGGCGGCGAGCGCGTCGAGCTGCGACTGGAGTTCCTGGGCGAGGCTGGAGCACCTCGCGTATCCGATGCGGATGTCCGCGGTCGGGGTGTCCGGGTCGATCGGCGCTGGGACGGGGGTGCCGGGCCGCCACGGCTGGCCGGGGCCGCGGTCGGCGGGCGTCGGGACGCGCAGCAGTTTCGCGAGCCGGGATACCTTCGTGAAGCGGCCGGTGTGGTAGGTGCCGGCGACCGCGCCGGAGCGCGAGCGGCAGGGGGAACCTGACGATGCGTGACAGCGCGGGCAGGGGTGCCGCTCGACCTCGTCGGCGTCGGAAGCGTGTGCGGTTTGAGGCTCCGTCATGACCCCGGGTGCTGTCACAAACATTTCCCAGAACGGGCCGCAACGCACTTTTGAGTGAGAACGACTTGTGACAGTGAATCCGGATTCCAGGCCGCTCCCGTGGACCGTTCTTGATCATGCTCCGGGAAAGGCTCGTTTGTGAGAGGGCGGGGTGCCGGGCCATACGCGCACCGCCGTCCGGCCCGCACGGCATGGCCCGGCCCACCGTCTCTTCAGTCCAGGTCGGACATGTCGAGCACGAAGCGGTAGCGGACGTCGTTTCGCCGGAGGCGGTCGAGGGCCGTGTCCACCTGTGACGACGGGAGTATTTCGATGTCGGCGGCGATGCTGTTGTCGGCGCAGAATTGGAGCATCTCGGCTGTCGCCGGGCGGCCTCCGCTGCCTGCGGAACTGAGCTTCTTGCGGCCGATGAGCAGGTCCGTGGCCTCGACGGTGACGGGGCCCAGGTACCCGAGGAGGCTGAGGGTGCCGTCCATCGCCACCAGTTTCAGATACGGGGCGAGGTCGTGCGGGGCGGAGATGGTGTCGATGACGACGTCGAAGGTGTCGCGGGCCGCGGCCATCTGTTGGGTGTCGGTGGAGGCGATGAGGTCGTGGGCCCCGAGCTCCCGGGCGTCGTCGCGCTTGTCCTGGGTGCGGCTGATGACGGTCGTGGTGGCGCCGAGTGCCACGGCCATCTTGACCGCGAGGTGGCCCAGGCCGCCGAGGCCGGCCACGGCGACGCGGCTGCCGGGGCCCACGCCGAGGGAGCGCAGGGGTTCCCAGACGGTGACACCGGCGCACATCAGCGGGGCGGCCGCGGCCGGGTCGAGCCCGGCGGGGAGCGGGTGGGCGAAGGCGTCGCGCACAACGTACTCGCGGGAGTAGCCACCCAGGGTGGTCGACCCGTCCTGCCGGTCGGTCCCGCCGTAGGTCAGGGTCGGGAAGGAGTGGCAGAAGTTCTCCTGTCCGGCTTCGCACATGGCGCACTCGCCGCAGGAGTCGATGATGTTGCCCACCGCGACGCGGTCGCCGACCGAGAAGGCGGTCACTTCGGAGCCGATCCCGGCCACGACGCCGGTGAATTCGTGACCGGGCACCAGGGGTGCTTCCGCGTGCTGGTCGTGGGTGCGCAGGGCGTGCAGGTCGCTGTGGCACACGCCGCAGTAGTCGACCCGCACCGCGATGTCGTCCGGGCGCAGGTCACGGCGCTCCAGCCGGACGCGCCGCAGCTCCGTCGGGCCGGCCGCCTGCCATCCGTCGGTCGTCCGCATGCGTCTCTCCTTAAACAGACTGTTCTGTCTGTTGCAGCGTAGGGGCGATCGCACACCGAGGCAAACCAACTGTTCTGTTTGGTAGGCTGCGGACATGCCGGAACAGCCGCAGACCTCGCGAGGCGCCGCGACCTACCAGCGCATCCTGGACGCCGCCACGGAAGAGTTCGCCCAGCACGGCATCGCCGGGGCGCGCATCGAGCGCATCGTGGCGGCGGCGCGCACCAACAAGGCTCAGCTCTACGCCTACTTCGGCGACAAGGAGCGACTCTTCGACGCGATCTTCCTCAGCTCGCTGGAGCGCATCACCAACGTTGTGCCCATCGACGCCGACGATCTGGCGGAGTGGGCCGTCCGTCTGTACGACGAATACCTGCGCCGCCCCGACCTCATCCGGCTGGCGACCTGGACACGGCTGGAGCGTCGGCCCACCGGGCACCTCGTCGAGACGCACCAGCACTACGACGACCGCAAGCTCACGGCCATCGCCGAGGCCCAGGCCGCCGGGCGGGTCCGCGCGGGTGACCCGTTCGACATCATGGCCATGGTCATCGCCATGTCCATGGCCTGGTCACCGGTCAGCAACGTATACGCGGCCAGCAGCCAAGAACCCGATGACGTACATGACCAGCGCCGCGCCCTGCTCCGCGACTGCGTCCAAAACGCCACCGCGGCCGGCTGAGGCGACGCATCCCCCTCATGACTGGCACCAACACCCCTGGCGGCACTAACGCATGTTGCCTGGGGTCCGGCCAGGACCGGAGCCCAGGTCTCACACCGGAACTTCGACTGCTTCCACCTGCGGGGCGCGCGGGCCGGGCACCGTAGCCCGGATGGACAGGTCCGGGTCGAGGCGGCTGTTCATGTCCAGCTCGAACCGGCCGTACGGATTCACGTGGGTCCAGAACAGCGGCGACAACGCCCGCCGGTCCGCGTCGGTGAGCCTGTCCGCCCACTTCGGATCGGCCAGGACCTCCTGCATCAGCAGCGTGCTGACATGCACCAACGCGGACTGGAGCAGGTGCAGCGCGAGCATGCTCACCTCCTGGGATTCCTTGTCCGCACCGGCCAGGTCGCCGTCCTTGCCGTAGAAGAGGTCCTTGTTCGCGGAGTTCCAGTTCTCCACGACCTGGAGGCCCTCGTGGATCTCCTGGCGCATCTCGACGTCGGCGAGGTAGTCGCAGACGAAGGAGGTCCACACCGCCCGGCCCAGCTCCTCGATCGCCCGGTACGTCGGGTGCTTGGGCCCTCCCCGGGTGAAGCGCCGCAGGACCTGCTCGGCCTCGGCGGTGCCCAGGCGCAGGGCGGTGGTGTACTTCACGATCTGGTCGTACTGCTGGGCGATCAGGTCCCAGTCGATCGTCTTGGTGGAGAGCACCGGGCTCAGGTTCGGCCAGTTGTCGTCCTCTCCGGCGGCCGGCCGGTACAGCTTCGCGGAGCCGATGTTCTTCAGCCTCGGCATCAGCTTGAAGTCGAGCATGTGAGCGAAGGCGAACCCGACGATGGAGGCACCGTGGGTGTCGGTGTACTGCCGGTCCACCTCCATGTCGGTGCAGTGCCGCAGCACGCCCTCGATCATCGAGGCGACCTCGGGGGCCGAACAGGACTTGAGCCGGGAGTAGATGCACACCGACTTCCGCTCGACATGCCAGTAGATCATCACCCCGGGGCCGCGGTAGCGCTGGTGCCACTCGGTCATCAGGTTGGAGGACCAGGCGCCGAACTTGCGGCTGTCCGAGGCGCACGCGGTGCGGTGCCCCACCACGTTTCGTCCCGGACGGTGAAGGTGGCGTTCACCAGCTTGCGCAGGGCCGTACGCATGTTGGCGCGGTTGACGAACAGGTGCCGCACCCGCCGCAAGGTAGCTTCGCTCTCGCCGTGCTTGCCGGTGACCGCGACCCGCTTGATGCCCATATTGGTGCCCAGGCCGAACAGCACCAGCAGCAGGCGACGCCGCAGCACGTCCTTGGACAGGTTCTCGCGGGTGGCCACCGAGGTGAACTCGGCGATGAAGTCCGTGTCGAACTCGGCGTACTTCAAGATGTCCAGCAGGTCGATGGTGCCCCAGCGCCGCTCGATCTCGCCCTTGACCGCCACCAGGCTCTCCGGCTCCTCTTGCTTGCCGCGCGGGGAGACTCTGATCCACGGCTCACCGTGCTTCCTGACGATCGCCACCCCGCCCGTCGTGCCCTCCGCCAGCGCCTGCTCGAAGCGGTCCAGCGCAGTGCGGAGCTTGCCTTGCAGGGCAGCGATGAACTCCCCGGCGTCCTGCGGCTGGCCCAGCGCGGCGTAGTGCACGTCCCGGTTGTCCTCGAAGTCGGCGGGCAGGTCGTCCTCCGGGTTGCGCCACCGGTTCGCGCCCACCACCCAGATCTCCCGGCGCCGCACCGCGTCGCGCAGCGACACGAGCACGCACAGCTCGTACGGGATGCGCTCGACGCGGCCCTTGTCGTCGACGACCGCCGCCCGCCAGTGCTCGGGCGCCACCCCCGCCAGCGGCACGCTCTCCGCCGGGTCGAAGAACGCGCCCTCCTTCAGCGGCTGGTCCAGGTAGCGCTGGAGCAGGTCGATCGCGTCCATCACCGGCCGGTAGGCGGTGTTGTTGCACTTCAGCTCCAGCGCGCCCAGCAGCGGCGAGAGCATCCGGCGCCAGTGCGCCGAGTACGACGACCGCAGCACCGTACGCACCCGCGCCTTGTAGCGGGCCTCGTTCGCCGCGGCCTCCGCCGCCAGAGCCTTCAACGTCTTCTCCCCGCCTACCACCGGGAAGATCACCCTCCGCACCGTGCCGGACGGCTCGGACAACGCCGCCTCCGCGATCCGCAGCAGCATCCCCTCCTTGCCCCGGACCTTCTTCAGCTCCGCGTTCAGCTCCTTGTCGACCTTCCGCCCCGCCCGCGTGTTGATCTTCAGCACGAGCTGGATGAACAGGTCCACCAGGGAGTCAGTGATCTCCGTCTGCCGCACATGGCACAGCGCAGCCGGCAGCGTCAGGCGCCGTGGCGGCTTCATCCGCTCCAGGTTCGCCGGGTACTCCTTCGACGCCCGCGCCCGCCACGCGTCCACTAGCTTCTCCGACACGTCCGCGAACAAGTCCGCAGGTAACTCCAACCGCCGCACCCGCTCCAGCTTGTTCACCTCCGCCAGCAGGCTCTCTAGTCCCGGCGCCCCCGGATCGGCCTTCAGCTCGGCGAAGTGCGACCGCCCGCCGCCCGACACCGTGCCCTCACCACCGGTTCCCTCGCCCGTCTCGGCCTCGCTGCCGGCGACCAGGTCCTCCAGACGCGAACGCGTCGCGTGTGAGATCCGCTCCACCCTGCTGCGGCAGAACTGGGCCTCGAAGTCCTTGACCGCCTTGCCCACCAGCCGCCCGACCCGCCCCGGGGCGGGCGGCTCAATGCACTCGTTACGGCACCGGGCCACCACCGCCGCCGCAAGACGATCCCGCGACAGCTCCACCGGACATAGTTCAGCGGCCAGCCACTCGGCCAGCCGCTCCTGGTCCTCCTCGGTGTTTGCCCGAAACCCGTATGCCTCCCGGATCTCCTTGCGATGCCTCTTGATCCGGTCGCCTTGCCAGTCGTAGTTCGCCCACACCCCGGCCGAGACCTTTACCTGCTGGGCCACGTACTCCACCGCCGCCGCGGGCATCTCCTTGGCGGACTCCGGGAACCGGGCCTCCACCTCAAAAACTTGAGCAACAATGCGAAGCCCAACCGGGTCGCCCCAGACTTGTTCCGCACCCGCTTCATGTCGTCTTCGAGCAGCGTCCAGACCTCGATCAGGTCTTCCGGCTCCCAGTCCTGCCGCACCCATTCACCCCTCGTCGTCACTCGTTCAGCTCAACGAGGCGGCCAGCCCGGGGAAACGAGGGCTATGGCGGTTACTCAGTGCTACACGCCACCTGGCGGCAGCTATACGAGAACAGGGCCGCATCGCCCACGCGCCGTGCTGCGGCGGGATCCACGGCCCGCGCCGCCTGCCTGCACCCGGCATCGCGGCGCGCATCGACCGCGAGGAGTTCCACCTGCCCGCCCGCCGCCGGCGGACCTGTCACCTGCCGAGCGGCCGGGAGCGCATCCCGTGCGGCGGCACCCACGCCGCCTCCGCCGCCAACCCGGGGCTCATGGACGGGATCGGACACCGCGGTCACCTTCGGTTCCCCCGGGCAGTGCCTCACCAGCACGGTCCTGCACGATACCGACGGCCCGGCCGGTCACGTCCAGCAGATCCTCACGGTCCGGCCTCTGCCGGCGGAAGGCGACGAATGAAGCGGCCGGAGGGCGCCCCCCGGGGGGCGCCCTCCGGCCCTGTACTCACCCACGCACCGTGGAAGGCAGCCGGCGCACCCCCCTTACCTTGCGGGTTCCGCCCGGCACCGCACACGGCTCAGCGTTCGCCCGACGCGGTGAGGTGATCGAGGGACGTGACCATGGCCTTGCGCCGCCCGTTCTTGGCCGGAGCCGAGACCAGCCCAAGCGCCTCGAGCGCGTCGAGGGCACGGCGTGCGGCCACGCGGGAGAGGGAGAAGCGCTCCTGAACGTAGACGATGCTGGCGTTCTGGTCGGTGACGACCGCCTGCGCGATCTTGCGGAGGGTCTCGGCCTCCATTCCGGCGGCCTCCGTCTGCTGGGCGAACGGCTCGTGGGCGGACGTGACGGGCTCGGCAACGGTGGGCTCGCCGACGGCCGGCTCCGTCTCGACGGCGGAGGCGGCAGGCTCGTCGACAACCGGGGTGGGCTCGCCGGCGACCGGCTCCGGTTCGTCGGCGGGGGCCTTCGCCTCCGGACTCCTGCCGTCGGACTCCTCGGTGGACGCGGCATGTTCGCCGACAGGGGGGTCGTTGTCGGTTGTGACCCGGGGATGTTCCGGAGCCCGGGGTGTCTCGACCTCGCCCTCGGCCGCAGGGGCTTCCGGTTCCGGACTCTCGTCGTTGGCGGACTCCTCGGCAACGGTGGGCTCGACGGCAGACGGCTCGGATTCGTCGGCAGGCGCCTTTGAGGCCTCGTCGGCGACCAGGACGGGCTCGACGACGGTGGGCTCGTCGGCGACCGGCTCGGGTACGTCAGTGGCCTGGGCGGGCTCGTCGGTGACCGTCTCCGGCTCCCGGACCTCGTCGCCACCAGGCTCGTCGGCGGACGCGATGGGCTCGTCGACGGTCGGCACGGCGGTCGCTTCCGACGCCTCGGTGGTCGCGGTCTCCTCCCGAGCCGCCAGGGCGGCGCGCAGGTCGGGATTGTCGCGGAAGAAGAAGGTCAGCTCTCCGACCGACAGCCACCCCCACGCCGCGTCTCCCACGGGGTCGAACATGTCCTCGGATCCGGGAACGAACCGGTGCGACTCCCCCTTGTCCGACACGGCCGCGCCGCGGTCGGTGAGGACGAGCAGGGCAGGGCGCCCCTCGTCCTCGCGGCTCCCCGAGAGAGCCACACACAGGATGCGCTCGTCCGCGGCGACGTGTTCACGCGCCAGCTTCTCGGCCTCGTCCCGGACCCAGGGGTCGTCAGCCGAGTCCCTCCTGGACAGGCAGTACGCGATCGCCTTCTCCAGCGGGGCTTCCCGCTCGGGCAGGCCGCTCAGCAGCTCACGGACCGCGTTCCGCAGGGCGTTCGCCGCCTCCGGCTCGGGGTGCTCTCCCTCCGGCTCGGGACGCTCCTCCTCGCGCGGTGCCTCGGGTTCCGTCTCCTGCCGGGCGGGGGCGGCGTCCGCGGCCTCGGGCTCGCGGCGCTCCTCCTCCTTCTCCTCGTCCGGCTCCTCTTGTCGTTCCTGCTCGGCGGAGACGGTGTTCGACGTCTCCGCGGCGGCCGCCCCCCGCTCCTCGGCTCGCTCCCGGGTGGTGCCCCGCAGGCCCGCCGGGGCGCGGCGGACGACGAGGACGCCGAGGCCCGCGGCGGCGAAGACGACGCCTCCGCCCACCAGGAGGGGCAGGGAGCCGAGGACCGCTCCGAGAACGAGGACGAGCAGGCCGGCCACCGTCAGGAGCGCGGCCAGGCGTATGACCGCCTTCGTCCGGGCGTCGCTCGGGGCGCTTTCACGTGAGAACCGCTCTTCCACGGCTGTACGTCCCTCTCCACGGCAGCTTTGGCCACCGCTCTCGTGGTAACTGATGACCCCGCCTGCCACCGGTGCCCGGTGCTCGCAGATCGGGCATGTGCCGCGACGCATCTACGCCCCCTTGTGCCACATTCAGGTGGACGGACTGTAGCGGACGGCGGGAGATATTCGTGGCCCCGGTGCGGCAGTCCGTATCCACAGGGAGAAACCTGCTGACCTGCGAAACCGCCCGTAGCTCATCGACTCCGCTTTTCGAACGGGGCTTTGACCCGGTCCGGGAGCCGAGGCCCGGCGGACCCACCGGGGCGGGCGCGCTCGTGGCACCCGACCGCCGCCGGAGGCACCGTACCAAAGCCGGGGTGTCCCACGGTCACCCGGCGTGGCCCGTGTCACGCGCGGCGGCCTCGGTGACCGGCGACACCGGCGCCGTGGAACCGGGGCCGGGCGCGACCGGCTCGGCCGATGGCCTCCCGTCCTGTCTTCCTGCCCGCGGGCTCACCTTCCACCGCCACACGGGTGAGCCGCCGAGGCGCCGGCCGCGTCCGGGCTTGTTCTTTCTGAGTACTCCGGCGGCGATTCGTGCCCTGGGCCGCGTTTTCGGTGGTGGCGGTGTCGGACGACGGCCTGGTGGTGTCTGTGTCGGATCGACCGGTCCAGCGCGTGTCGCCGGTGGTCACGATCGGGCCGTGCACAGGAGGGTGCACGTGAATCAGTGGCTGCAACCACGGCTCCGCCCCTGCGGATGCGGTCGGCGCTGACGGTGGTCACCGGATCACCTCAGGACATCGTGGATCGGGTGCGTCGCGGTCGGCGTCGAGGTCACGTCCCGACGTACCGGGGTTCCCGGCGTGGCGGTGAGCGCTCCCGGGAGCAGGCGCAGGATGGTCCCGGGGGAGGGGCGCTGGAGGTGGGCACCTGGCTTGAGCTTCAACGTCTGGTGCCGAGTGGCGTCTCGAACTTGATCACTCGGTTCGGTATCCGGCGGACGCGGAAGCGGTCTTCGTCCGTCCATGTGCTCCGACCAAGGAACACACACGTCCAGCACGAAGGCCGCAAGGGCGGGTCTGCCGCAACGCGGCGCCCGGCAAGAGGCATTGGCACAACTGTCACGCCTCCGGGGTGAGTTCCACACCTGTCTCACCGCTCGTCCGGACGCGTTGTTCGAACCGGGGGAACGCACCGCGCCGGGTGCCCCGGGAGTGGGGGAGTCCGGCCTGGCCGGCCTGCCTTCCTCGGCCTGGCCGCAGCCCTCCTCTGCTACAGGCGGCTGATCCGTCTCACCACATAGGACACGCTCTTGGCTCGTCGGCCGATTTGCAGACGCCGGTCGCATTGACGACCCGTTATCCGACGAACTATCGTCTCGACGAGTCACCGAACGACGTTCGATATTACGAACACTTGGGCGGCTTGCTCCGCTCCCGCCGCATTTCGCGGCAGCCGCCGACAGTGAACAGTTCGGCAGGACGGTGTCAGGTACGCCGCCCACTGCTCGGCTCCCCTCCCCGCGCGAGGAGATGTCCATGCGTGTCCCTGCACCGTTCGACGGCCCGACCCGCCGGTGCTCTTCCCAGGCCACCGTTCCGGTGGCTCCCGCCCCGGCGGGTGGAGCCCTGTTCACCTCCCTGCTCGCCCTCGCCCACCGGGTGACCGCACCGGGAGGGGGAGCGGCGGGAGCACCCGCCGACGCCACGACCCCACCCTTGTTCACCGGTCCGGTCAACGGCGACGGCGTGAACCCGTAGCTGACGTGCCACCGCGGTTACCACCACCCGATGGCGATGCCGTACACGGGTCTCCCGGCCATGCGGACGGCGCCCGCGGCCGAGGGGCTCGGGCAGACCGCCCGGGTGCCGGTGGTGCGGCGGACGCACCGGCGGCATCGAGTTCCAGCGCGTGCACGTCGCGGAGAGGACGAGCACCTCCCAAGGGGCCGTGCTCCCACAAGGGCGGGCGCTTCGGCGCCGACGACTGGCTGGGCGTCGACGGCAGTGTCGTCACCCCCGGCGGCAAGCGCTGCCCGACCTGTCCCGGGGTGCCGGCGGTCAAGTGGGCCGGCTCCCATCCCCACACCTGCCTCACCGTGCCGACCGGCTCCTGGACCGAGACGGGAGCGTGCACCGTGCTCTCCGCACCCCCTCCCCCGGGAGTCCCGGGGCGCGCCGATGAACGAGGGCCGGCCGCCCTCCGGCGGCACGACAGCATCACCCGCATCGTCCGCTCCTCCGGCGCCTGACAGGGCCCCGACCACAAGCCCGGCCTCACCCCAGCCGCACGCTCCAAGTCGCGGTCACCGCTTGCCCGCGCAGAAAGGTGCACGATGTCCCCCTCCCTCAGCCGGCGACGCCTCCTCCGACTCGCCGGGGCGACAGCCGCCGCCTCCGCCGCCGGCCCCCTCGTCGGCGGCTTCCCGGCCCGAGCGGCCGTTCCCCCGGTCCGGGCCGACATCGGAACCCTGGCCTTCCCCTTCGACCTCGGCCAGGTCCGGCTGACCGCGAGCCGCTGGCTGGACAACCAGGACCGCACCCGGAACTACCTGAGATTCGTCGACGTCGACCGGCTGCTGTACAACTTCCGCGCCAACCACCGCCTGCCGACCAACGGCGCGTCCGCCACCGGCGGCTGGGAGGCGCCGGACTTCCCCTTCCGCAGCCACTCCCAGGGGCACTTCCTCACCGCCTGGGCGCAGGTGTACGCCGTGACCGGGGACACCGTCTGCCGGGACAAGGCGACGTACATGGTGGCGGAACTGGCCAGGTGCCAGGCCAACAACAGCGCCGCGGGCTTCGGTGCCGGGTATCTCTCCGGCTATCCCGAGTCCGACTTCACCGCGCTGGAAGCACGTACCCTGTCCAACGGGAACGTGCCGTACTACACCGTCCACAAGACCCTGGCCGGGCTGCTGGACGTGTGGCGGCACATCGGCAGCACCCAGGCCCGTGAGGTGCTGCTGGCACTGGCGGGCTGGGTCGACCGGCGCACCGGCCGGCTCGGCGCCGCCCAGATGCAGGCCGTGCTGGGCACCGAGTTCGGCGGCATGAACGCCGTACTGGCCGACCTTCACCAGCAGACCGGCGACGCACGGTGGCTCGCCGTCGCCCAGCGGTTCGACCACACCGCGGTCTTCGACCCGCTGGCGGTGGGCCAGGACAGGCTGGCCGGGCTGCACGCCAACACCCAGGTGCCGAAGTGGATCGGGGCCGTCCGCGAGTACAAGGCCACCGGCACCGCCCGTTACCGGGACATCGCCGCCAACGCCTGGAACATCTGCGTCGGCGCGCACACCTACGCCATAGGCGGCAACAGCCAGGCCGAGCACTTCCGCGCCCCGAACGCCATCGCCGCCCACCTCAGGCAGGACACGTGCGAGAGCTGCAACACCGTCAACATGCTCACCCTCACCCGGGAACTGTTCGCCCTCGACCCGGACCGGGCCGCACTGTTCGACTTCTACGAGCAGGCGTGGCTGAACCATGTGATCGGCCAGCAGAACCCGGCCGACCCGCACGGCCACGTCACCTACTTCACCCCGCTCAACCCCGGGGGCCGGCGTGGCGTGGGCCCGGCCTGGGGCGGCGGCACCTGGAGCACCGACTACACCACCTTCTGGTGCTGCCAGGGCACGGGCCTGGAGATGCACACCCGGCTGATGGACTCGATCTACTTCCACGCCGGCACCACACTGACCGTGAACCTGTTCGTGCCCTCGGTGCTCACCTGGGCCCGGCGCGGTATCACCGTCACCCAGACCACGTCCTACCCGGCGAGCGACACCACGACCCTGCGTGTCACCGGCGACACCGGCGGAACCTGGACGATGCGCGTCCGCATCCCCGGCTGGACCACCGGGGCCACCGTCGGCGTCAACGGCACCGCGCAGAACATCACCGCCACTCCCGGCAGCTACGCGTCCCTGACCCGCGCCTGGGCCCCCGGCGACACCGTCACCGTCCGCCTGCCCATGCGGACCGTCGTGCGGCCGGCCAACGACGCCCCCGACGTCGCCGCGATCACCTACGGCCCGGTCGTCCTGTCCGGCGACTACGGCGACACCGCCCTCGGTTCCCTCCCCTCCCTGGACACGTCCTCGATCAGGCGGACCAGCCCCACCGCACTCGCCTTCACCGCCACCGCGAACGGGTCCACCGTCACGCTCGGCCCCTTCCACGACGCGCACGGCCGCAACTACACCGTCTACTGGAACACCGGCGGCCTCGCCTCCGTCCGCCTGGTCAACGCCGCCAGCGGCCTCGTGCTGGGCATCCAGGACATGTCCACCGCCGACGGCGGCCGCGCCCTGCAGTGGAGCGACTCCGGCACCGCCGACCACGACTGGGAGATGATCCCCGACGACGATGCCTTCCGTTTCCGCAACGTCCACAGCGGCAAGGTGCTCGGTGTGCAGGACATGTCCACCGCCGACGGCGCCACCGTCCTCCAGTGGTCGGACAACGGCACCGCCGACCACCGGTGGACCCTCCTCGACCAGGGTGACGGCACCTGCACGATCCGCAACGCGCACAGCGGGAAGCTGCTCGCCATCGAGAACGGCTCCACCGCGATCGGCGCCTTCGCGGTCCAGGACTCGGACAACGGCACGGCCGACAATCGGTGGCGCGTCGTGCGGTGACGACCGGCCGGGCGGGACACGGGCGAGGCGCCACAGGCCGATCGAACGGAACCCTGCTCCTTGTCCTGCGGGTCTGTCGAACGAGCGGCTCTGTCTCACATTCAGTGGTGACGGACAGTAAGAGTTGGACGGCGCTGCTTGCGGAGAGTGCGACCGGCGCTCTGACCTTGACAGTTCGAACGGATGGCAGCGCACCGAGGTCGCTGAGCTTGGCGCGCCTGACTCTTACGGACAGACGCCGAGCTGGTCAGCCGGTACCGGAGAACGATCGCTACGGTGCGCGGACCTGAGGGTTCTGGTCGACGGCCTGCCCATCATCACTGTTACTTTCCGTCACCACCGAATGTGAGACAGAGCCGAACGTCTTACAGTCCCTAGGAGTACCGGTTTCTACCGCAGTACAGCGTTCAGATCCCCGATGTAGACGATCGCGTTCCCGGCTGGGGCCGGCTCCTCGAAGCGGGAGAAGAAGTCGTCCAGTGCCTCGGGGGTCACGGTGAGCGCGTCCTCGCGCTGGTTGCGCTGCTCAAGGCGCCGCAGCAGCTCGGTCTTCTCGACGGGGAGGCATATGACCGACTCCTGCAGGTGCGGCTCGCAGAGCTGGGAAAGCCGGGGAGAGACAGCTCCGACAGTTTTGGCTCGTCGGGATGAGCACGGTGCGACAGCGACGACGGTTGAGGCGTTCGTGGGGTGCTCGCAGGGGCCGGTCCGGTCGCTCAGGTTTCGTCGGCGGTACGAACCGTCGGCTTCCGCTGCTGGTCGTGGGTGGCCGCCCAGGTCGCCAGCAGGCGCAGGCCGTCCTCGGAGGCGGTGCCGGGTTCGGCGCAGTAGGCGAGGAGGGTCAGGTCGTCGTCGGCGACGAGTGCCATGGCCTCGAAGGTGAGGTGGAGGGTGCCGATGGCGGGGTGGTGGAGGTTTTTGACGCCGGTGGTGTGGCGGCGTACGTCGTGGCGGGCCCAGCGGGTGCGGAAGTCCTCGCTGCGGGTGGACAGTTCGCCGATCAGGGCGGTCAGGTCCGGGTCGAAGGGGTTGCGGCCGGCATGGACGTGCAGCAGGGCCACGGCGTCGTCCGCGGCCTGGTCCCAGTTGTCCAAGAAGTCGTGGGAGCGGGCGTCGAGGTAGATGAACCGGACGTGGTTGGGAGGCCGCGTCGTGGTGTCGTGGAGCGGCGCGAACAGGGCGCGGCCGAGTGCGTTGCTCGCCAGGACGTCCGTGCGGCCGTTGATGACGGCTGCCGGGGTGTCGGTCATCGTGTCGAGGAGGCGCTGGACATTGGGCCGCACGCCCTGCGGGGCCGCCGGTTTGCGGCGTCGGCGCGGACTTGTTCTGGCGGCGCGGGCCAGGTTGTGGAGGTGGGCCCGTTCCGCGTCGTCCAGCCGCAGGGCGCGGGCGATCGCGTCCAGGACGGCGTCGGAGACCCCGGTGAGGTTGCCCCGTTCCAGGCGGGCGTAGTACTCGACGCTGACCCCGGCGAGCTGCGCGGCCTCGGCGCGGCGTAGTCCGGGCACCCGGCGGGTGCCGTAGCTGGGCAGCCCGGCCTGGTCGGGGGTGATCCTGGCCCGGCGGGAGGTCAGGAACTCGCGAATCTCGCTGCGGTGGTCCATGCCTTCCAGGCTAGGCAGCCGCAGGGCCTGGTGGGGTGCCCTGCCATTACATCTTTCAGCGGTGACTCCCTCGTTCGCCGACGCAGCGGTTGCATGGTTGTCGGCCCGCTCATCGCATGGTTTCGGACCGGCTCTGCGGGCTCTCACCCAGATCAGGAGAGCGGTGGTCTCATGACCCCTCTCCTGGCCAGATCAGCGAAGGACATCAGCATGCGGAACGTCACCTTCACCAACGCAGGCGTCACCATGGCCGGGAACCTCCACCTCCCGGACGGCTTCTCCGAGGACCGGTCCCACCCGGCGATCGTGTCTGTCCACCCCGGTGGCGGCGTCAAGGAGCAGACGGCCGGCCTCTACGCCGAAAAGCTCGCCCGCGAGGGCTTCGTCACCCTCGCCTTCGACGCCTCCCACCAGGGTGAGAGCGGCGGTGAGCCCCGCCACCTCGAAGACCCCGCCTCCCGGGCCGAGGACGTGCGGGCGGCCGTGGACTACCTGTCCACGCTCGGCTACGTCGACGCCGGCCGCATCGGTGTACTGGGCATCTGCGCCGGCGCCGGCTATGCCGTCAACGCCACGATGACCGACCGCCGTATCAAGGCCGTTGGCACCGTCAGCCCGATCGACATCGGCGCCGCCTACCGCCTGGGCTGGGACGGGACCGAGCCCGTCGCCACGCAGCTCGCGACGCTCGACGCGGTGGCGCAGCAGCGGGCCGCCGAAGCCGCGGGCGCCGACGCCGCCATCGTGCCGTACGTGGCCGAGACGGTGGACGAGACCACGGTCCCCGACATGGCCGAGGCCCACGACTACTACCGCACGCCGCGGGCCCAGCACCCCCGCTCCGACAACCGCATGCTGTTCACCAGCATCGCGAACATCTACGCCTTCGACGCGTTCCATCAGGTCGAGACGCTGCTGACCCAGCCGCTGCTCCTGGTCGCCGGCAGCAAGGCCGGCTCCCTGTGGCAGGCCGAGCAGCTCCTGCCGCGCGTGAACAGCCCCAAGGAGCTGGTCCTCGTCGACGGCGCCACACACGTCGCCCTCTACGACATCCCCGAGTACGTCGACCAGGCAACCGCTCACCTGTCCCCGTTCTTCACGAAGTACCTCTGATCTTCCCGCCGGGCGACCGGCGCCGAACACGCACCCCTGCTCCCCCCAAACGAAGAAAAGGGACTGTAAGACGTTCGGCTCTGGCTCACTTCCGGTGGTGGCAGACGGGCACGCCCACCGGCCAAGGCCCTCCTGCGCCGGCCCTGTGCAGGGTGGATGCCTCCTATTCGGGGCGGCCGTCGGCGAGCCACTGGGCGAGGCCACGCAGTCCGGCCGCCCACCGCCCGAGGTCGGTGACCTCGGCGTGCCCGGTGACGACGGTGAGCAACTCGGCCACCGCCTCGTCCGGCCGCTGGGCGTCGTTGAGTGTCAGGGCGCGGAAGACGCGTACGGAGTCCGAGCCGGGAAACTCTCTGCGGGCCCGGTCGAGCACCGCTAGCGACTCGTCCAGCTCGCCCAGCCACCTCAGGGTGCTGGCGTACTGGCACAGGCACCGGCGCAGGGCGTCACCGTCGAGGCCGAGGGCGAGCGCCCGCTCGTAGTAGCCGCGGGCGGTTTCCTCCTGGCCCGCGGTGTCGTAGGCGCCACCCACCTCGTATGTGAGGACCGGGTGATCGGGGTGTTCGGCGAGCAGTGTCTGGAAGTAGGCGATCGTCGGCGCCATGTTCGCCCGGTCGCGCCGGTCGTAGCCACGCTGGATCGCCTCGGCCAGTTCGGGCGTCACGTCGGTCGTCACTGCTGCGCCCCCATGCGTACGGGTCCGGAGATCGGCTCACCGTAGCGCAGCCTCGCCCGCAGGCGCCCACCTGTGGGTCGGCCCGGCGTTGGCAGCGTTGGCGTCCATATTCGACGGGCCGTGCTCCCCGGCAGATGCGGATACCTGCTTCGCCGAGGGCGGGCTACTGTCAGCCACCGATTGTGACGAGCGGCGCCCCGGTTCCCCGCGTCTGCAAGTCTGTCAACCGAGAGGGCCCGGTGGTGTCGACACCGCTTACAGGTCGCCGCCCCCTACAAGACGCTGTGCACCTTCAGCCGTACCTGGCTGTGCACATCGGCCCGTACGCCGACACCACGGGCCCGTCGTCGACGACGTACGGGTCCACACCCGCTGCTCCGACCCCTGCTGCCGCTGACCGCCCTTCAGACCGGCTGCCCGGCCGGTACCGGTGACTACCCGCGTCAGTGACACGCAGGTCCCCGGCGCATCACGCCGGGGACCTGCGCTGCGCGGGAGGAGGTCAGGAGCGTTCACCCGGGAAGCGTTTCCACCAGCTTCTCCTGCGCCTTTCCTCTCGCGGAGCGGCGCTGTCCGGAGACCGCTTCGACGCGTCATCGGCGGCGGGCTCGTACAGCACCTCGGCACCGCCGCCGGCGGTGATCTCGTCCGGCGGTCACGGGTCCGGCGCTCAGACGTCACCCGCAGGACTGATCGCGGGCCGAAGCCGGGCCGCGCGCCGGCGCCCGGCCCTAGAGTCCGGCGGCATGACGCATGCAACAGGTATCACTGCGATCGTGCAACAGGTCCGTCAGGAGATGCGCGAGGAACTGCGGCAAAGGGTCCGCGAGGCCGTCGCCGACCGGCCGCGGGAGTGGCTGCTGGAACAGCTCCTGGACCTCGCTCTCACGCCGGGGCTGCCGGCCCAGCGAGAGGAGCGGCCGCCGGGCGGCCGGGAGACACAGTGGTCGGAGCCGGAAGAGGAGCGGCAGGCGCGGATGGAGCGCCTCCGTGCCCGGTCCGTCGACCTCGGTCTCCTGCGCCAGTACGTGGGCCGGTACCGGAGACTGACCCGGCAGGCCCTGATCGAGGACGGCCTGCTGGTGGCTCCGCCCGCCAAGGGATCGCCTGGTCTGATCGGTCCGGAACACCGCACGGAGGCCGGTGAAGAGCTGCTGCGCGAGGCGAAGGACCTGCTGTATGCCCTGCTGTTCGGTGACGAGGAAGCCGGCGTGACGCTGCACCGGGTGGAGCGGGAGCTGCTGACGCTGACCGTGCCGCGGGGCAAGGCGCACGCCATCTCCTTCGTGCTGCGTGCCGCGACCGAGATCGGGGCCCAGGGGACATGGCGGGACCCGCGGGGAGCCGCGCACGACGACCGGGCGCCGAACACCGTGTTCCAGGTCGAGTACGGAGAGGTCGCCGAGGAACTGGTCGGTAACGGCATCACCGCCTGTCTGAGACTGATCAACGATCTGGAGGTCAACGAGCAGGTGCTCTACGGGCGCATGGAAAACGTCGAAGAAAGCACGCTCGCCTGAGAGGAACCGCCGATGGGCCCGCCGCACGCTGCCGCGGCGACCGCTGCGCCCAGCACACGGACGGTTCGTCGCCGGTCCGGACACGGGGACCGGGAAGACGGCCGCGCGGTCCCGGGCCCACCGACCGGTCGATGGCGGCGTCAGGTGCCCCGCCGCCGGGCCTGCTCCCCGGCGGGCGCCGGCGGTCGGCCGTGATGCCGCAGGGAGCACCCCGGCGAAAGGCAGTCTCCTGCCTTCCTCTCAGGAGGCGATGGTGGGGGCGGGCGGGGTCCAGCGGCGGGAGCGGGGGACGGTGGTGGAGACGCCGTAATCCTTCTTGAGCTGCTCGGGGATGGCGTAGTGCATCACCCGGCCGCGGGTGAGGGTGGACAGCTCGAAGACGGTGGTGAGGTGTCCGAGCCGGTCCAGGGCCCAGGCACCCAGCGGAGAACGGTCCTCGAGGGTCTCCAGCACGCCCAGTACAGCGGGAGCGGCCTTGACGGCGGTATCCCAGGAGGTGCGGGGAACGTCGAGCCAGTCGGCGCAGGTGTCACCGGTCAGGTAGCGGATCAGGGCGGAGACGATCGGGTCGAAGAAGGTGCCGGGGACGACCTCCTCGTACAGATCGATCAGCTGCCGGGTCAGGCGGGCGCCCTCCTCGGACGGCCCCATGCGGCGGACCAGGTACAGGTCCAGGAAGCGGCGGGCGGCCTGAAGGTCCTCGGGCGCGGCGCCCTGGTCGGCACCGAGCATGGCACCGACCACCCGCCAGGCGTAGTAGTAGGCCTCGGCGCCCTCGGCGGACATGTGGATGCCCAGGCGGTGCAGGGAGTCCAGCACCAGCAGGGAGAAGAACATCTGCCCGCCGATCATGTCCTCCTGGCAGATCGGCGTCCCCAGCCCCTCGACGTCCCAGCGGCCCTCCCGCTTGAGGTGGTGGCGGACGGCGGCGTGCAGCAGGCGGACCTTCTGCGCGGCGGGGACGAAGCGGCCGCCGGCCTCGAAAGCGTCGGGCCGCATGAGGTGGACGGTGAACTGCCCGGTCTCGGCCATCCTTGTCGCGGCCCGCACCAGCGCGTCGCTGTCGGGCTGCCCGGCCGTCCGCCACCCCCAGTAGCAGAACGCCGACCGCAGCCGCCTGCCGTGAGCGGTGACGGCGCGCAACTGCTCGGCCACCGGCGCCAGCTCCGCGTCGAGGGCCAGCAACCGGTCGGCCTCCTCCGTGACGAAGCGGCGCAGTACGTCGTCGATACGGCCCTTGAAAGTCTGAGCTTCGCCGCCGGGCATCACCATGGCGTGCGTGGCGCTGTGTGCGCTGCCGTCAGCCATTGCCGCGTTCGGCGCGTCGGGCGGCGGCGTGCCGGGACAGTACCTCCAAGTACGCCGGCGGCGGTGAGGTGGCCAGGCGGTCCAGCGCCAGTCGTCCGCGGGTCCTGAGGTCCTGCCTGCTTCTGCCAGGTCGGCCAGGTCCGCCCGGCCGAGCAGGCGACGCAGGCCGTCCAAGGCGGTGGTCAGGTTCTCCAGCGTTCAGTCCGCTGCTCCTGCGGCCAGTAGCAGCGTGTCGCTGCCCTCCGGGCCGCGCTCTCGTTCCATCCTGTACGTCACCGTGCCCCCTCCCCGAAGCGCGACGCCGGCAGCACCGGTCATCGCGCTGCCGGGCCGGCCAGTCGCCCTGTGTCATCCCGTCGACAGCTTGGCCGAGACGGTCGGGCGAGGCGGGGCGTATCAGCATTCGGGTGAACGACTGGACTGGTATTCGCGTAACAGTCGCGAGTCGTCACAGCGGGCGGCAGGTCTCCGCTCCCCGCCCGACCAGGAGAGGACGAAGAGCGCTGCCCGCCGGAATCGTGGCCGGACGGGCTGCCCTTCCCCGGGGCAGCCCACCCGGTGGAAGGCGCGAGGTGGTCTCAGTCGCCCGCGGCTCGCGGGAAGAGCACGGTGAACGCCTCGGACGGATTTTCCAGCCCGCGGGTGAACGGTGAGTCGAAGTACCAGACGAGGAAGAGGAGAAAGGTGATCAGCGCGGTGAACAGGCCGGCCAGCACCAGCTCACGGCCCGAGCGCTGGATCTGCAGGGCGAACACCATGCCCACCGCGATCACCGCGCCCGCCACCAGCCCGAACCACACCACGCCGGGCAGCGTCGGCTCGGCACCCTGTACACGGGCGGTACGGGCCTCGTCGGCGGCGGCGACCTGGTCCACCAGGGACTGGTACGTCTGCGCCTCGCGCGGGGTGACCGGAGTGTAGTCGGTGACGTTCCGCCGCAGCCGGTCGAAGAGCAGCGCCCCCCGCTCGGTCGCCTCGCCGTGCTCGGCCATGTGAGGCCATTCCACTGTCACCGCGTGGCGGACATAGGCGTCGACGTCGCCGCAGACGCGGTCGCGGTCCGCGGCGGGATAGGCCTGGGCGCGTTCGCACACCTCGTGCAGTGCCTGCGCCTCCTGGCGCACCCACTCCTCGGCGGCCGAGCGGCCCTCCCAGGCGCCCGCGATGGCCAGACCGAGCACGATCGCGTACACCACACCGATCATCATCGTCATGTACTCGATGACGTCGGGAGTCTCGGACGGGTCGTCGTCCTCGCCCGCCCGGCGCTGACGCAGCAGGATGACCGTCACGACGGCCGCGCAGGAGACAGCGACGGTGAGCAGCAGGAAGAGCCATTCGGCCATGGGGTTCCCCGGGGTATCAGAGGGCCTGGCGGGAGCGGGAACTCGCACCGGAACGAGGACGCAGGGCGGCGGCGGCCAGCACGGCGGGAGCGACGATCAGCAGGACGCGGCCGATGAGCGGGAGGCCGGAGCCGGGACGGTGGCGCGGGGCGGTAGCGCGGATCGTGGCCGGGGGAGAAGCACCCGGGGAGGAACCGGCGTGCTCCGGCAGGGGGACCTCACGGGGTGGTGCGGTTCTTTCCGGGGGCCGCGGCGCGGCGGTGGGCACGGCCGTCCGGTGGGACGCCGGCATTGTGGCGGTGGGTGGGGGAGACGTGGGAGAGGGTGAGGGTGGGGGCGTGTGCGCGGGCGGCGGGGAAGGAGCGGGTGCGGGTGGTGGAGGAGACGGCGGGGGAGTCGTCTGCGGGGGAGACGTGGGTGAGGGCGGGGGCGGAGCCGTGTGCGTGGGCGGCGGAGGAAGAGGTGAGGGCGGAAGGCACGGACGGCCCGAGATCAAGTCGAGCCGTATGCCGAGGTGTCCGCCGACCGCGATCGTCACGGACAGGCCCGGACAGTCCGACCGTGCCAGGACCACCAGGGAAGGGTGACCTTCGGCCGGTCGAGCCTTGGCGTCGTCCCCGGCCCGGACCTCGATGCCCGGCAGGGTAAGCCCGGAACCGGTCCGCTCCTCGGCACGGGCACTGTCCGGCGCGATGAACGCGAGAAGTGTCCCGGCCACCACCGCGCCCGCACCCAGCCTGCTGTGTTCTCGGCTCACAGTCTTTCCTTTACGCGCCCGGGACGACAGGCGCAGGAGAACGGGGAGAGGATCCCTCGATGCAGTGATTCCCGGTGAGACGGGACGAGGTCGCCAATGAGTTTTCCGGCGGAGCCGCCATCGCCGGGACAAACGTCAACAAGGCACAGCGCGTCCCGGGGGTGAGGACGTGCGCCCGGGTGCGCGCCGCGGACAGCGGCACGGGCGCCCTGGGGCGGGACAGGCGCAAGTCGTACTCCGTCCCAGCCGTCATACCTGCCTCGCACCCGCCACGCGCCCGCCCGGAGCGGTTCGCCCCGGTGCGGCCCTGGCCGCGTGGTCACCGCAGGGGCAGCAGGTCGGCGGTGACGGGCAGTCCCTCGACGTGCCGGTTGGTCACCACCGCCAGTTCGTGGTCATGGCGGGTCCCCGGCTGCCACTGCCCACCCGCCAGCCGTACGGTCGCGACATTCGGCACCGGCCCGGCCGTCCAGTCCAGTGGTCCGGCGATGGTCTCCAGGCGGGTACGGCCCACCACCTCGGCGACCGCCGCCGGGTCGGCGGGATCGGCAGCGGTCCGCAGGGCGTGCACGGCGACTTCGAACAGCGCGTAGGCCAGACCGAGCGGCTGGAGCCACCGCCTGCCGGTGGCCTGTTCGTACGCCCCGGCCAGTTCGGCGGTGGTCATGCCGTCCAGCGACAAGCGGCAGGGGTGGGCCGGCGTCCAGTAGACCAGGGTGGCGGTGTTCGCCTGCGCGGGCCGGTCACCGTCGCCGGTGACGGAGGGCGGGTAGACGAGCCAGCGCGAACAGGTGATCAGCCGGGGCGTGCTGCCGTGCTCGGCGGCCAGAGCACGGAACAAGGCCAGATCCCGGGCGGTGGCCGCACTGGTGACGATGTCGGCACCTGCGGCGGCGAACGCCTCGATGCGGCCGGACAGGCCGGTGGCCGGTTCGGTGTAGCCTGCCGGGCCCACCAGATGGTGGCCGAGTGCGCGGGCGGCCGGCGCGAAGCCCGGCTCCCCGTGCCGCGACCACGAGCCCTGCGGGCCGTCGTTCCAGAGGACCGCCGTCGGTGCAAGGGCGGGAACCTGCCGACTCGGAAGGGGGAGCACAGTGCCTCCGTGAATTATTGGGAGCCCTGGGAGAGGTCGGTGTGGTTGGCTGTCGGCAACGCCTTGCCGGACGTGGCTGGGCGGGAGTGGCCGCCCGGCCCTCCGGGGCGCTCTGGCCGCTGGTCGACAGGTGCGTTGCGGTCGCTGTTTACGGAGCTGGCGGCGGGGTGTTCCTCGGGTTGACGGCACACCATGCGGAAGCCGGCCGACGGCGTGATCACCTCCCTGCGAATCACTGCCCACGACGCCTGTTCCGCCTACGCCACCAGGACAGGCGGGAAGGCGGCGGCACAGGCCTGCACCACCTGTAAGCAAGGGGGAAGGAGGGGCGCCCAGGAGCAGCACACCTGCAAGGCCCGTATCCCCGCGGGCATCACGGACGGCCAGGAGGGCCGGACCCGCGAGCTCGGCGGTCCCGGTGAGCACGGCGTTGCGCCGGGGGGGCCTGGACGTCACCGTGCACGCCTCGCCGCGCCGGGCAGGGGCTCACCCGGCCGCGTCGGTGTCGTCGCCTCCGGCGGCACGGGCCGATCGAGCGGCTGCGACGGCGAAGGCGCGGCGGAGGGCCGGACAGTCCACCACCTCGATATCGGCGTCGAACCGCAGCAGCCATGCTGCCAAGCCGGCCCAGGACCAGGAGCCGACTCTGACACGGCAGCGGTCGGGCTCTGTCGCCAGGACGATGCCGTCCCCGATGAAGGGGAGGACCCGGCCGGGAGGGAGACCGATGACGACGTCGGCCCGGCAGGGCCAGGTGTCGGTGTCCTGTGCGCCTTTGAAGCGGGCGGCCAGGAAGGACGCCACGTCGCCGCCGGGCGGCTCGCGGGGGGCGAAGCGGGGGCCGTTGGGGCTGCGTACCGTCATCCGGTCGACACGGTGGACACACCAGTCCTGGTGCCCGGGGTCCCATGCGATGAGGTACCAGCGTCCGGCACGGGCGACGAGGTGATGGGGCTGCACCTGCCGGGGCGGCCGGAGGGCCTCGTGGTCCTCCGGCCGCCCCGGCGTGCGGTAGTCGAAGCGCAGCTCTTCACGGGTGCGGATGGCGGCGCCGATGGCCAGCAGCGTCTGAGGATCCGCCGGCTGGCCGTCCCCTTCGGTGTGCGCGACCGGGGTGACGTCGAAGCCGTCGATGCGGGCGCGCAGCCGGGCCGGCATGACCTGGCTCAGCGTGGCCAGCGCGCGTCCGGCCGCCTCCTCGATCCCGGCGCCGCTCACCACGGCCGTCCGCAGGGCGATGGTGAGAGCGACGGCCTGGTCGTCGTCGAAAAGCAGGGGCGGCAGCTGAGTACCGGCCCCGAGCCGGTAACCGCCGTCGGGTCCCTTGGTCGCAGTGATGGGGTAGCCCAGGTCACGCAACCGGTCGATGTCACGGCGCAGGGTGCGCGGGCTGACGTGCAGGCGTTCGCTGAGGACCGCGCCCGGCCAGTCCCGGCGGGTCTGGAGCAGGCTCAGGAGGTTGAGCAGGCGCTGAGATGCTGCCGGTGCTGAGCTGGTGGGCACATTCCCGTCCTCTCGTGCTCCCCCGGGCTGTCGACCGCTGCCCCGCGGCAGGGCGCTGGTCCGGTCCGTCCCGGTGTCGTTCACTCCGTACCCGGCGGGTGGACCGGGTTCCGGCAGTGCCCGCCGGACGGCCCGTGCGGGCCGCCCGGCGGTACGCGCCGCGGGAATCATCCCCCCGGCCGGGCGATCCTCACCCGGCCGGGGCCGCCGCCCGCTCGGCGGCGGGACGGCGGCGCAGTGCGGGGTCTTGCAGCGCCGGCGGTCGATAGGCGATGTCCATCGTCGCGATGTCGGTGCCGGGCGGGGCGAGCGCGTCGATGCGGTCCAGGAGCGCGTCCTCCAGCACCACGCCCGCGCCCGCCAGCAGGTCCTCCAGGTGCGCGAGCGTACGCGGGCCGATGATCGCCGAGGTGACGTCCGGGTGGTTCACGGCGAACGCCATCGCCATGTGGGTGATCGGCATCCCCGCTTCCCGGGCCAGGGCGATGAGCTGCTCGACCAGGTCCAGGGCCCGCTCGTCGGTCAGGTACTTCGGCACCCACTTCAACCGCTGGCTGTCCGAGGGCCGTCCCTTGCGGTAGCGGCCGGCGAGCATGCCCGAGGCGAGCGGGCTCCACACCAGCGTGCCGATGCCGTACCGCCGGCACACCGGCAGCACCTCGCGCTCGATCGCCCGGTTGAGGATGGAGTACGTCGGCTGCTCGGTGCGCAGGCGGGCCAGCCCGCGCCGCTCGGCGAGCCACTGTCCCTCCACGATCTCCGAAGCGGGGAGGTTCGAGGAGCCGATGGCCCGCACCTTGCCGCTGCGCAGCAGGTCGGTGAGCGCCGACAGCGTCTCCTCGAGGTCCGTACCGGGTTCGGGATGATGGATCTGGTAGAGGTCGATGTGGTCGACCCTCAGCCGGCGCAGGGAGTCCTCGACCGCGGTCATGATCCAGCGCCGTGAGCTTCCACGCCGGTTCGGATCCTGTCCCATCACGCCGTTGAACTTGGTGGCGAGGACCACGTTGTCGCGCCGGCCCCTGAGGGCCTTGCCGATGATCTCCTCGGTCTCGCTGTACCCGTAGACGTCGGCGGTGTCGATGAAGTTGACACCGGCGTCCAGGGCCCGGTGGATGATGCGGGCGCAGTCCTCGTGGTCGGGATTGCCGAGTTTCCCGAACATCATGGTGCCCAGGCAGTAGGGGCTGACCTGGATGCCGGTCCGCCCCAGAGCGCGTGTCCTCACGTCCGTGGTCCTCGTGCCGTTCAGGAGGGGACGTACTCGGTGGCGACGTCGAGGGTCCAGGTGACGCCGAACCGGTCGGTGAGCATGCCGTACAGCGGTGCCCAGGCGGACGGGGCGAGGTCGGAGACGATGGTGGCGCCCTCGCGGAGCTTGTGCCAGTAGCGGCTGATCTCGTCGGCGTCCGCGCCGCGGACGGAGACGAAGTAGGAGCTCACACCCTGGTCGTACGGCTGTGCGGAGGGGACGTCGAAGGCCATGATGTGGAAGCCCGACGGCGAGGTCACCTGACCCCACGAGAGCTGGTCGGCCTCCTTCGGCTCGGCCACCGCCTGAAGGTCGGCGTAGGTGACGGCGACGAGGTCACCACCGAAGACGGACCGGTAGAACTCCAGCGCTTCCCGGGCGTTGCCGCGCAGGTTGATGTGGGCGACGGTCTTGATGCTCATGCCGTTGTTCCTGTTCCTCTTTCCGGCCCTCGCGGGCCGCTGGGGCCGTGTGCCCCGACAGGGGAAACACTCACAGGGGTAGAGGCCAGGGAATGACCTCTACCCGGAGGACGACGCCTCGCATGCCGATGACTTTCCCCGCCGGTCACCGGACGCCGCCGGCCCGCCCGTACGCCACGTCACCGACGCGGAACGCCGCGCCCGGCTCGCCGTCCGGCACACGCTGGCCCCTTCGTTCCGCGCCGGATCACCGCAGGACGTCACCCGGGCGATGCCCGCTACCGCGGCCTGCCCAAGGTCCGTCTTCAACACGCCTTTGATCGATAGAACAACGGCTTCCTATGTTGAATCGCTCAATGTGCGCCAACTGGATAAACGGGATGGGCTGGGGGTGCGGCGCCCGCCCGGCGTGGTGGTCGTCACCAGCCTTCGGGGGCTCCTCATCGCCTGGTCGGTCGCTTAGCATGAGCGGACCATGAAGGGAGCGTTTTCGGCCAGCATCGGTAAACCCGGCGTTGAGGCCGGAGCCGGCGGCGACACCGACCACGGCGTGCACGGCGGAAGCAGTGCCCCCGAGTCGGTCGGGGCCGGCCTCCGTCTCGGCGAGCTGCTCACCGAGGGCTGCGGCACAGCCGCCGTCCAGGCGCGGCGCACCGCGTCCGGATTCGCCGCCAAGCTGTGGGAAAGGGGCGCACGTAGCCGGTTCCCCGTCCCGGCCAAGCAGGGCCACGCTCCACCGTCTCCGCTGTCTGCCTGCCGGGCGCACGCCTCGTGCAGACCGGCGCCCCGTCTCCCAGACCTCAGAGGGCCTCTCGTATGAACGCACTTCCCCTGCTCCTGATCGGCCTCGCGATGTTCGCGGGCGGATATGTCCTGTATTCGAGATTCCTGGGCAACCGGGTCTACAAGCTCGACGCGTCCTTTCAGACGCCCGCGCACGAACTGCAGGACGGCGTGGACTACGTCCCGACCAACAAGTTCGTGCTGTGGGGACACCACTTCACCTCGGTCGCGGGCGCAGCGCCCATCGTCGGCCCCGCAGTCGCCGTCATCTGGGGCTGGCTGCCCGCGTTCCTGTGGGTCACCCTCGGCACGGTCTTCTTCGCGGGCATGCACGACCTGGGTGCCCTGTGGGCCTCGGCGCGCAACAAGGGCCGCTCGATCGGCACGCTCTCCGGCCGCTACATCGGCGGCCGGGGCGCCAATCTCTTCCTCGTCGTGATCTTCCTGCTGCTCCTGATGGTGGTCGCGGCCTTCGCAGTGGTGATCAAGAACCTGCTGATCTCCACGCCCTCGGCGGTGATCCCCGCCTGGGGCGCGGTCGCGGTGGCGCTGCTGATCGGCCAGGCGGTCTACCGCTACAGGATGAGCCTCGGCCTGGTCACCGTGGTCGGCGTCGCGGCGCTCTACGGCCTGATCCTCCTCGGCGACGCCGTCCCGGTGGAACTGCCCGACCCGATCCTGGGCATGTCTCCGGCGACCTTCTGGATCGTCGCCCTCTTCGTCTACGCCGGGATAGCCTCCCTGCTGCCCGTGTGGGTGCTGCTCCAGCCCCGGGACTACATCAACGGCGTCCAGCTCTTCGTCGGGCTCGGCATCCTGTTCGTCTCGGTGCTGCTGAGCGCTCCGACGATCGTCGCCCCGGCCTTCAACGACGCCGTGCCCGCGGGCACCCCGGATCTCGTGCCGCTGCTCTTCGTCACCGTCGCGTGCGGCGCGATCTCCGGCTTCCACGGCATGGTCTCCTCCGGCACCAGCTCGAAACAGCTGGACAAGGAGACCGACGCCCGTTTCGTCGGCTACTTCGGCGCGGTCGGCGAGGGCCTGCTCGCGCTCGGCGCGATCATCGCCGCCACCGCGGGCTACCGCACCCTGGCCGACTGGGAGGCCGTTTACAGCGCCTTCGGCGAGGGCGGCGTCGCGGCGTTCGTCGAAGGCGGCGGCGCGATCCTCAACAGCGGCCTGGGCCTGCCCGTGTCGCTGAGTTCCACGGTCCTGGCCACCATGGCGATCCTGTTCGCCGCCACCACCATGGACACCGGCGTGCGTCTGCTGCGCTTCGTAGTCCAGGAGGCCGGCGAGGTCGCGAAGGTGAGGATCAACAATGTCGCCGGCACCCTCGTCACGCTCGCCGTCGGTATGGGACTCACCTTCAGCCAGGGCGCCGGAGGCGAGGGAGGCCTGCGCATCTGGCCGCTGTTCGGCACCAGCAACCAGCTGCTGGCCTCCCTGACGCTGTCCATCGTCGCCGTCATGCTGATCCGCAAGCGGCGCAATCCGGCGCCTGCGCTGATCCCGCTCGCGGTCGTGTTCGTCATGGCGTTCTGGGCCGCGGTCGTGCAGCTCGGCGACTTCTACGACGCCCGGGACTGGCTGCTGCTGATCATCGACCTCGTCATCATCGTCGCCGCCCTGTGGGTCGCCTTCGAGGCGGTCGTCGCGATGCGGCGGGCGTCCCGGGAGCCGCCCGAGGCTCTCGACGCCGATGTGACGGAGAAGACCGAGCTGACGAAGTGACGTCCCGCTGGGCCTCGCTCCGGGCCGGGCTGGAGGAGTTCTACGCCGGTCCCTACCGGCGTACCCTCGCCCGCGCCCGGCGCGAGGAGGACGACTTCTTCACGATGGTGGTCCTCGCGGAGGCACTGGGCGTACCGGACCCGGCGGCGTACTACACCGCCGAACTGATGCCCGCCCTCTACGAGGACTTCCACGCCTGGCACCGCCGCATGGGCACGGACCGCTCGCCACTGGAGCACATCGGGTGCTGCTAGACCTCCTCACCTCGCGCAGGACCGTCTTCGTCGGAGGCAAGGGCGGGGTCGGCAAGACGTCCGTCGCCGCGGCGCTCGCCCTCGGCCGTGCCCGGTCGGGCGCCCGCGTGCTGCTGGTCTCCACCGACCCCGCACACAACCTCGGCCACCTCTGGGGCCGCCCCGTGGGCGACGAGCCCGTGCGCCTGGCCGGCCCCGGGGACCTCGTCTGCGGGGCGGGGACGGCCGGTCACGTCGACGGGCTGGAAATCGACCCGGAGCGCACGGTCGAGCAGCACCTGTCCGCGGTCGCCGAGACGATGCGGCGGCTGCTCCCCGAGCGGATGCACGCACCGGCCGCCCGGCACCTCCAACTGGCCCGGCAGGCGCCCGGCACCCACGAGTCGGCGGTGCTGGAGCGGATCGCCGAGGCGGTGGAACTCGGGGAGGAGGCCTACGACCTGGTCGTCTTCGACACCGCGCCGTCCGGCCACACACTGCGGCTGCTCGCGCTGCCCGAGCAGCTCACCACCTGGACCGAGGCCCTGCTCGCCAACCGCGACCGGTCCGAGCGGTTCGGCGCCGCGGTGCGCGGCCTCGGCGGCGGCAGGGAGACCGACCACGACGCCGAGCTGCGCCGCGTCCTGCTGCGCCGGCGCAACCGCTTCTCCCGGCTGCGCGAGGTGGTGACGGACCCGGCGCGGACCGGATTCGTACTCGTACTGACCGCCGAACTGCTCCCGATCGCCGAGACCATGGAGGTGTACGAGAAGCTCACCGGCCTCGGCATCGACGTGGCCGCACTCGTCGCCAACCGCCGTTCTCCGGCGGACGCCGGTGAGCTGCTCGAGTGCCGCCGCAGGCAGGAGGACGAGCACCTCGTCCGGCTGCGGCAGCGGGTCCCGGACGTCCCCCTGCTCGACGTGCCGCTGCTGCCGGGGGATCTGGTGGGCACGCAGGCCCTTGCCGCGCTGGCGGACCGGCTCGGGCCCTCCCCTCCCTGAGATTCCGAACGCCCCGCTCGTCCGTGGCGCGCGCAGGACACCGACGGCTTCGCGCCGCAGGCCGGCACCCCACCCGGTGGCGACCCTCACCTGGGCCGCCAGACGTTCGACGACTCGGACGAGTCCACCCACGTCGAGGGCCGACACGCCCAGGACACCACCGAACACCCCGGGGGTCGGCCGTACGACGGCCGGCCCCGGTCGCGTGGTGAAGGGGAGGCGAGCAGAGGGAACGGGAGTGGATGACCGGCGGCACCGCCGCCGGGAGCGGAACGGAAGCCGAAGGGCTCGCAGGCGTCCGCCGGGCTCCGGGCGTGCTGTCCCGGCTGCCGGCCGCGGAGGCGGGCTCGATCGCGGTCTCCGCGCGCACCGGAGACGGTATCGAGGCACTGCGGGACTTCATCGACGTCCTGCTGCCGCGTCCCGAGGTGGAGATCGAGGCCATGGTGCCCTGCACCCGGGGCGGCCTGGTCTCCCGGGCCCACGGGGAGGGCGGGGTGCTGTCCGCCGAGCACACCGAGCAGGGCACCTCGCTGGAGGCGCGGGCGGGGCCGGAGCCGGCGACCGCTGTGCGGGCCCACCCCCAGCCGTGACCCGGGCGGGAAGGCCGCAGGACGGATCGGCCCTCCCGCCCGGTTCCGGCCGGACCGGTTGCCGGTGCAGCTTCGCACCACCTACGGTCGCCCCATGGGTTCCCTGTGATCGATACGTGTGGTCCGCGAGGGTGTGGGACGTCGAGCCCGGCTCCGTCACCGCGCCCGGCCGCGCACACCCGAGGAGACGGACGCGCTGCGACTTCTTCGTCATGCGCTTTTTCCGCCGGACGGAACCGCTCCTGACGGTGCGGGTTCTGAACCGACTGCTTCCTCCAACGGTCTGCTGTGTGCGCGGCGACATCACTCACCCCGGATCAGGAGGACTCCCGCGTGTCGACAGCGCAACTCGCTCTGCATGACATCACCAAGCGCTACCAGGACCACGTCGTACTCGACCGGACCGGCTTCACCGTCAAGCCGGGCGAGAAGGTCGGTGTCATCGGGGACAACGGATCCGGCAAGTCCACGCTGATCAAGCTCATCGCCGGGCGGGAACAGCCGGACAACGGTGCGCTGACGGTGGCCGCGCCCGGTGGTGTCGGCTATCTGGCCCAGACACTGGAGCTGCCGCCGGACGCCACGGTCCAGGACGCCGTCGATCTGGCCCTGGCCGACCTGCGGGAGCTGGAGGAGGGCATGCGCCGGACCGAGGCCGAGCTGGCCGAACGGCCCTGCCGAACGGGCCGGGACCCAGAACTCACCGGCCTGTTGGAGCGTTACGCCGCGCTGGTGGACCGCTACCAGGCCCGCGGCGGCTACGAGGCCGACTCCCGGGTGGAGACCGCGCTGCACGGACTCGGGCTGCCCGGGCTGGAACGCGGCCGGCGGCTGGGCACCCTGTCCGGCGGCGAGCGCTCACGCCTCTCCCTGGCGGGGACGCTGGCTTCGGAACCCGAACTGCTGCTGCTGGACGAGCCCACCAACCACCTCTCGCCCGCGCTCGTCGAGGAACTGGAGGAGGCGCTGACCGGTTATCAGGGCACGGTCGTCGTCACCCACGACCGGCGCATGCGGTCCCGCTTCAACGGCGCCCGTCTGACGCTGCGGGACGGGCACGTCGCCGAGTTCACCGCCGCCTGATCACCGAAGCGGTGCGGGGGAGGGATGGGTACCAGGGGCCTGTCCCTCCGGACGGTCGGAGGCGGACCGGCAGGCTCTTCAGACGCCAGGCACCCGGGAAGGGCTGCCGTTCCAAGGCGGACGGCGGTACGGCGAGGGCGAGGCCGGGGAGCGGTCGCTGACGCTGGGAGGGGGTGTTGGTGTGCAGGGCCGCGGTCGGCCCCTGCGCCATGCAGACCGCCACCGCCCGATTGAGGTCGGCCACCGGTGAGGGCGCGCGCCGGCCCACCGCCGCCGGACTACGACGCGCTCCCGTCCCGTCGCCCCGGCCGACGGGGCGACGGCATGGCACTCGGCGATCGCCGCCTGGCGGTGGAACCTCGGCTCCGGGGCGCAAGCTCAGGTCAGGAGCAGGCCGACGCCGATCAGCAGGGCGGTACCGGCCAGGGCCGCGACGACCAGGACGGTGCGCTTGCCTGCACCGCGGAGGCGGAGCGCGAGGGCCAGCGGGCCGATCGGAGGAGTCTTGTTGTCCATGTCTGTCTCCCTGGTGATCTGGGCGATCCTGGCTTGGGCGAGTTCGGCTGTTCAGGGCGCGTCTTGTCGCAAGGCATCCCGCAGTCGCAGTAGTTCGCGTCGGCGGCGCCGCGCCCGTACCAGGGTGAGCATCGCGGCGGCGGTGAAGACGACCCCGCCTGCGGCGGTGGCCATCAGGTCGGCGGTGCTGCCGCGGACTGCGGCCAGCGCCACCCCGGCCAGGGCGGTCACCACGGTCGCCGCCAGTGCGATCCGGGCGGACAGCACCCGGTCCCGGGCGAACAGCGGCCGACGCCTGCTCAGCACCCAGCCGGCGAAGACGGCCCAGGCCAGCCCGATGGCGATCAGTCCGGCGAAGACGGCCTGGGTACGCGTCGGCAGAGCATTCGGCTCGGTGGCCCACAGCACCGCGATCACGGCCGCGCCGCATCTCCCGGCCAGGCCCGCTGCCACGTGGCGCAGCCGGGACCGCAGTGACACCTCCGCGGCCAGCGCGCGCTCCAGTCGCTCGGGCACGGCCCGCTGCGCTGCGCGGTTCTGCTCGCTCATGCCTCGTATCCCTTCTCGGCAAGGTGGTTGCGCAGCATGCGCCGGGCGCGGTGCAGCCTGCTCTTGACCGTGCCGGCCGGTACGCCGAGCACCTCCGCGCAGGAAGTCAGTGGCAGGTCCTCCAGGTGGAAGAGGACCAGCACCTCGCGCTCCAAGGGCGGCAGAGCAGTAAGACCTGCCTCGATCTGCATCGTGGTGAGCACGCCGCTGAGCTCGTCGTCGGCGACGATGGCCGTGGCTTCCTCCATGGCCGTCTCCGGAGCCTTGTACGTCTGCCGCAGATGGTCGGTGACCGTGCGCCGGGCGATGGTGAACAGCCAGGGGGCGAACCGCTCCGGCTGCCGCAGCCGCGGCAGGCCGCGCACCACAGTGACCCACGCTTCCTGAGCAAGATCGTCCGCGAGGTGCGGAGAGCCGACCATGCCCCGGACATAGCGCCACAGCGGGGGGTGCCACACGGCCACCAGTTCGCGGAACGCCTCCCGCTCCCCGAGCTGGCAGCGCACCACCAGCAACCCGTCGTTGCCCACCACACCTCCCTGCTCTGCACCGTCCGCCACACAGACAGTCGGCATTCCGGGCGGAAAGGTTCACGGAACTCTGGGCATCCGGTCGAAACGCCGGCCGTAAGAGGAATCTCACCCCTCGATCACGACTTCAGACAGGTTCTAGTACTGCAACGGTGCTTGTTCTGAATGCTGGGCAGTTTTCAAGGGCTGTGTCCGCGTCGTCTGTAGTGACTCAACCGTGCTTGGTACTGTCGTCTGCGGCGCCATGTCGACCAGTGCAGGATGTGGTCGACCGGGGTGGGGCGGCGGTTGGTGAGACGGGTGATCAGGCGTCGGAGCTCGGCGAGGCTGAGGTGGATGAGCTGGGAGGATCCGTTTCTGCTTTCTCCGTGTCCAGCTGGCGGGCTCGCAGGACGGTGAGGCAGGCGTGGGCGGCCATGGCGAGGGTCATGTGGCGGTGCCAGCCGGGGTAGCGGCGGACCTGGTAGTCGTCCAGGCCGCATTCCTGTTTTGCGGTCTGGAAGCATTCCTCGACGGCCCAGCGGCTGCCCGCAATGCGGATCAACTGGTCCAGGGTGGTGTCGGCGGGGCAGTAGGCGATGTAGTAGGAGATCTCCTCGGGCCGGCTGACGCTGCGGCGGGCGATGACCCAGTGCCGACGGTCTTCGCGGTGCCAGGGCCGCACCTCGACCCGGGCCCAGTCGTAGATCCGACGGCCATGTGCTCCTTCGCCGCAGGAACGGCGTTTCCACTTCTGCCGGGGCAGGCCGGGAAACAGGTCATGGACGGGGTGGTCGAGGGCCCAGCGGGTGACGACGGTGTCGTGCCGGGTGGTGGCCATGACGTGGAAGACATCGGCCTGTTCGAGTTCGAAGCGCCAGCCCTTGCTGAACCCGTAAGCGGCATCCGCGGTCACCCACCGAAACGGGATCCGGTCCGCGATGGCCTTGCGGACCATCGCCTTGGCCATGACCACCTTCGTCTCGAAAGCGACCTCGTCGCCGATTCCGGCCCGGCGGCAGCGTTCCCGGTCGTCCGTCCATGACGTGGGCAAATAGAGCCGCCGGTCGATCAGGGTGCGTCCCCGGCCGGTGGCGTAGGCAAGGAAGACGCCGATCTGGGAGTTCTCCGTGCGGCCCGCGGTGCCGGAATATTGCCGCTGAACCCCTGCCGAGCAGGTGCCCTTCTTCAGGAAGCCGGTGTCATCGACGATAAGCACGGCGTCGCGGTCACCGAGATGGTCGACCACGTAGCGGCGTACGTCGTCGAGGACCTCCTCGGCGTCCCACTCGATCCGGTTCAGCATCCTGTGGATACGGTCCGGCCCGCTGTGGCCGGCCTCCTCGGCCAACGTCCAGCCGTTCTTGCGCTGCAACGGAGCGATCAGGCCCCGCATATAAGCCAGCGCCGACTCCCTCGGCTCCGACCTGCTGAACCGGTGCACGAACCGCCCGTGCACAGCATCCAGTTCACTCGCCCACACACGCACATCAGCAAGGTCCCCACCCATAACCACACCAACGACCAACCTGGCGAGCAGTCACGGCAGACACCGTTGCAGTACTAAGAGACTGTTCCTAGGTCGCGCGCGGTCCAACCCGGCGAATCAGGCCGGATCACACCCTCCCCAACGAAGACCCGAAGCGTCTCCTCAAATGCAGACAGTGACGCCGTACCCACCTGTTCCTCCCACTGCTCACGCAGCCTGTTGAAGACGACTTGACCCTCCTGCAACATCGCGAGTCCATGCTCGGTGACGCGAAGCCGCGTTCGCCGACCGTCGACCGGATCGGGTTCGCGCTTCAGGAAATTGCGTTCCTCCAGTACAGCGATCGTCTTCGCGGCCGCTTGCCTTGTCACCGACATTCTGTGGGCGAGTTCGGAAACGCTGTCCGCACCGGACAAAATCGAATGGAGGGCAAAGTCATGCACCGGCCGCACGTCCTCGTACCCGAGCTCAGCGAGCTCGGCGGTGGCTCGGTCTGCGAAAGCGCGGAAGCCGGCGAGCAGGAGCAGGGCAAGATCGGCGCCTGATCTGGACATGCTGTCAGCATACGACCCCCTTGACATGCGCAACCCGGTTGCCTACATTGTTGGCAACCAGGTTGCCTATTCGGAAGCTTCTCATGACCACCATCACGCCCCCCGGGGCGACCATTCCCGGCATCACGCACCACCTCGCGGACGTCAACGGAACGCAACTCCACTATGTCTCCGCCGGCAACACCGGCTCTCCGATCCTCCTCGTGCACGGTTGGCCGGAAACGTGGTGGGCGTTCCGCAAGCTGATTCCGCTGCTCGCCGAGACGCACCGGGTCTTCGCCCCCGACCTCCGGGGGTTCGGCGACTCGAGCAACGCCGACACCGAGTACGGCGAGGCTGCCACCGCAGAGGACCTGCACCATCTCGTCGAGCACATCGGCGCCGGCCCGGTCCACCTCCTGTGCCAGGACATCAGCGGCGGCGCGGCCTTCCGCTTCGCCGCACTGCATCCCAAGGACGTCATCAGCTTCACCGGAGTCGAGACGACCCTGGCCGGTTTCGGACTCGAAGCTCTTGCCGACGTGAACAACTTCGGTTCCTGGCACGTCGGCTTCCTCGGCGCTCCCGGCATCCCCGGGATGCTCCTCCAGGGTCATGAACGCGAATTCCTGACCGACTGGGCACTCCCGCTGATGCACGGGACGGAGGGTTCCATCACGGAAGGCGACATCGATGAATTCGTCCGTACTTACGCGCGCCCGAACGGCTGGCGCGGCACAGAGGGTCTCTACCAAGAACTCTTTGCCGACAAGGGGGCAACCAGGGCTTTGGCCGAATCCCACCCGATCGCAGTGCCGGTGCTCACGGTCGACGGCGCCAATCACCCTTTCACCGAGAACACCTTCCGCCAGGTGATCGCCGGCGAGCTCACCGCGGTATGTCTTGACGGAGTGGGCCACTCCGTCGCACAGGAAGCCCCTGAGGCACTCGCGGCCACGATTATGGACTTCGCCAAGCAAATCGACAACAAGTAGAACCGTCCCTCAAAACTGTCCAGCAGTCACGGCAAGCACCGTTGCAGTACTAGGCGGGGGCGGACGTCACCGGCGCGGGCTCCCAGGCGAATCCGTCCGGGTCGGTGAAGGTCCCGGCGGTGCCGCCGAGCACGATCCGGTGCGATCCACCGCCTTCTCCGGGCACGCCGCCGAGGGTCTTGGCCAGGCCCCGGTGCTAACTCGTACTTCGGCGTTCATGCTCCGGCTGACGGAAAGACCGGACGGTGACACCGGCTGCTCCAGAGGAAGTGGGAGGAACCGGCAGGCGAAGACGAGGCCGGCGTCGTCTCCGTCGCCGTGGGCGTGGTGCTTCCAGGCATCGGGGGTGCCTGCGGGCGCCTGGAGGCAGAAGAAACTGGTTCGACGTGACTGTCCCGTGTCGGGGTGAGGCTTGTCCTCCACGGCGGTCTGCCGGAGCACGGTGGCTGTCTGCAGACCGGTCTCCTCGGCGACCTCTCGAAGGACCGCTTCTTCGAGTTCTTCCCCTGGTTTGACTCCTCCCGCAGGAACCTGGGTGCCGGCTTCCGGCATACCCGTGTGGTCGAACGCCAGGAGCTCGGGGTCGGCGCGATGCCGGACCACGTATGCGGCGACACGGGTTCTGGGTTGGGTCATCCCCGCATTGTCCGTCATCGGCGCCGTCCGCCGGTGACCAACGTGGTGCGTTCAGCCGCGTCCACCCCGGCGCGCCATGAGGTCCCCGTGTTGGTCTGCGCGGCCAGGGTGACCGTCATCCCTGCCAGCGCGATCACCAGTCCGATCCACTGTGCTGAAGCCGACGGCGCGGGTCAGCGGTAGCGGCGCAGGACCAGACGGCGATGGCCGTCCTCCTCGACGACGTCGGAGTCGATCTCGTAGCCGTTGTCCTCGGCGTAGCGCAGCGCCGCCGCATGGCTGTAGGCGCGGGCGACCTCGGCGAGCCAGGTCCGGCCGTGGACGGCGCGGTCGTACTCGCTGATGACGGCCTCGAAGCTGCCGTCGTCGCGGCGGCGGAAGCCGATGTCGTTGCTCAGGCGGCCGATGTGGCGGCGCCGGATGACGACCTCGGCCCTCTCGGGCCGCGCGTCGCCCTGGTAGCCGTAGAGGGTCTGCGGCGTGTCGTGGCTCTCCACGGCGGTGAATCCGACCGAGGCCAGGGCGGTCACGAGCAGGTCGGCGTCGCGCAGGCTGGTGCGCACACGGGTGAAGTGGGACATCGCGGCTCCGTAAGTTGTTGGGTGGCCCGGGGGCGAGTGGATGGGGCCGGGGCGGTCAGGCCAGCCGGACGACCGGCTGCCGGTCCAGGACCAGGGTGTGGCGGTGCAGGTCGTAAGCGGTGACGGTCAGGCGTTTGTGGGCGTCGATGCGGAACTCGAGGCGGAAGCGGTCCTCCCCGGCGGCGGCGGGCGGGTCCGCTTCCAGGAAGGTGGGACTGTCCTCGTTCAGCCACAGCATGGAGCGCTGCTGGCGCTGTTGGGGGGTGACGGCGACGGTGCGGGCGCCGCCGCCGGCGTCGAAGGCGATCTCCAGCTCCGCCCCGGCGTCCCGGTAGGTGGCGTGGGCGAGTTCGTAGACCGCCAGGCCCAGCCGGCGCTGCCCGCCGTGCACGGCCCGCACGGTGAGCGTCCGGACGGGGTCGGCCGTGGGGTAGGCGGTACCGGCCTCGACCAGGGTCTCGAACTCGTATGCCCCGGTGTCGCGGTCGACGTGCCGGATGGCGTAGTCGTGCTGGATGTGGTCGAACAGCTCGTGGCCGCCCGCGATACCGGCCGCTCCGGCCGCCACCGCCTCCAGCGGCCGGTCCATGCGCACCACCTCGGGGTCGAAGTGCAGGTGCACCAGGTCACGCACCGCGGGGATGAGGCAGCTGCCGCCGACGAGGAAGACGCTGCGCAGATCGTCGGCGCCGAAGCCGCGGGCCGCGGCCGCGTCGAGGCAGGAACGCAGGGCCTGGTTGACGCGGCGCAGCACTCCCTTGTCGCGCAGCAGCGCGTCGAACTCGCCGCGGGTGACGGTGACGCGGTGCTCGGCGCCGCCGCGGGCGTCGCGTGCGGTGATCACTGCGTGCTCGACGGTGGCCAGCTCGCGCTTGGCCCGCTCCGCGGAGGTCAGCAGGCGGCGGAAGACCCGGTTGCGGCCGACCTGGTCGCCGGGCGGCAGGGGGAGGTGGCCGATGGCGTGCTCGGCGAGCAGCGCGTCGATGGTGTTGCCGCCCAGGTCCAGTCCTCTCTTGGCGATGGTGCGCACTCCGGCTCCGGCGGCGGCCGTGCCGGGTTCCTGGACGCGGACGACGGAGACGTCGAGGGTTCCGGCGCCGAAGTCGATCACGGCGAAGGCGTCGCCAGGGTTCAGCCGGGCGCAGTAGCCGACGGCGGCCGCAGTGGCCTCGTCCACCACCCGCAGCCGCGCGGTGGGCAGCCCGTCGCGGACCTCGCGCACGAGCCAGTCGCGGTAGCCGTCGAAGGACTCGACGGGGGCGGTGGCGACGATCTCCAGGTCGTCGTCCTCGACGGCCAGCACGGCGAGCGCCATGACGTCGCCGAGGAACCGGGTGGCCGCCTCGCGCCCGGTGATCCTGCGGTCGCCGACCGGCCGGGCGGCGTCGTACGCCTGCCCGGAGACGTTGCTCTTGGTGGAGGCGAAGACGGTGTAGCCGGGGTCCTCCGCCAGGTCGGGCGTGACCTGCGCGCCCAGGCGGCGGGTGGTGCCGTCGTGGGCGTAGGCGATGAGTGAGGGCACCACGCGCTGGGTGGGACCGGGGCCGGCCTCGCGCAGCAGGTCGACACCGGGCAGCGGGACGGGAACGCCCCGGCCCTGCTCGCCGTCCCAGCCCGCGACGACGGTGTTGGCGGTGCCGAAGTCGATGCCGATACGGATGGTCATGCGGTTCCTCGCGGATGGTCGGGGCCCTGGTCCCGGTGCGGGCCGAGGGCGATGTCGTGCGGGCCTCCGAAGGGGGCGGAGTCCGCCGCTCCGAGGGAGATGTCGCCGCCGAAGCGGTCGGTGAGGCAGGCGGTCAGCAGGTCCAGCGCGTCCCGTACGGCCGGGTCGCCGATCCTGGCCCGCAGGTCCCGCACCCGGTGCAGGTCCTGGGGGGTGGCGTGCAGCAGGGGCCGCTCCAGGAGTTCGCGCGCGGAGGGCAGGTGGGGGATGTGCACCTCGAAGCCGGAGAAGCGCCCGCGGTTGCTCGTGACGTACATGTCCTGCCCCGGAGACACCGCGAGGAGCTGGCGCAGGGGCGGTTCCGCGCCGGCTTCCCCGGGGCTGCGCTGCAGCCAGGGCACGTCGTTGTCGAGCCAGAACCCGTCGGCGGAGTGGAGGCGTGCGGCGAAGGCGTCGTCCAGGACCGGGCCCCGCCACTGGTCGAGAGGCCACCGCTCGCGGACGGGGCCCCGGTGCCTGCCGGTGCGGCGCGGGGGCCCCTCTGAGGGGAAGTGCCATGTCTCGGTGACCTGTCCGGGCGGGAACGACGTGCACCGGTGCACCGCCAGCGAGTCCGGGGAGAGGAAGGAGAGGACGGGGGAGAACCCGTCGAGATCGGGGCCTGTCGCCGCCTTGTGCAGCACCTCCCCGTCCTCGTCGGCCACGGTGACGCCGCGGAAGTCGCAGAACGCGACGAGCCGGGCCGCGGGCAGTGTCGTGAGCCCGCTCGACGCGCTGTTGACGGCGATCTGGCGGCGCGTCCCGTCCCCGCCGGCCCGCGGAATCGTCCGGAGCCTCAGGTCGTGGGCGGTCCGGTCGAGGAAGGCCAGGCCTTCGGGGTGGAGCATCACCGCGCCGCCGCTCGATCTCAGCATGCGCGATACGCGGACCGGTCGGCTGACGGCCTCGTACTCGGGGAGGATCCTGATGACCTGGTGGAGCTCGTCCCCGGTCCTCATCCGGACGAGGACCTCGTCGCCGAGGTGCAGTACCGACGTCTTGAAGTCCGGTGCCCACAGTGCGGTTCCGCCGGTGTGGCAGGTAACCTCGCCGGTGCCGGTCCGGAGTGTCGCCACATGCAGTTGGGTGAAACTGCGCCCCTTCCACGTCTCGTGGCGCAGGGCCACCTCGGAGGCGTCCGGTGAGAAGGACGCGCTTCTGTAGTTCCCGAGAACGGGATGCCTGAGCAGGCGGTTCCACGGCAGCCGTTCGAGGGTGGCCCGGAGCCGCGCGGGGGAGGGGGCGGACGTTGTCCGGAGGAGTTCCGGGATCCCTTCCGTGCGCTCCCGGTCGGGAAGGAGGCGGGCCGCCGCGGCCGCCTTGGCCAGGGGGAGGTCGCGTACGAGGCGGCGCAGCTCGTCCCAACCGCGGTGCTCCGCCAGGTAGCGCCCGAGGTAGTCGAGTTCGCCGTACGACATCTCGGCGAGCCGGTCGCGCCGGTCGCCAGTGACCACCACCCGGATCACCTCGGCGTCGCCTTCGGCGGCCAGAGCGGTGCGCAGCCGCTCGCGCACCCCGGGCTCCGCCGCGCGGTAGGCGAGCGCCAGCAATGCCCCGTCCGGATCGAGGGCCCGGTGCTGAGCGTCCTGGCCGATCAGCACCAGATACGCCGCGCGGTCGGCGGGCTCCTGCGGTGCCGCCGCCAGCAGGTCCAGGACGTCGGGCTCCGGCAGGTCGGCGGCCACCGCGCGCACGGCGTCCTGCGGACGCGGGTCGCCCTGTGCGCATCTGCGCACCAGGCGCCGCCACGCCCGCCGGGCGAGCGGGCCCCGGGAGCCGTCCGGGCGCCGCCGCGCGGCGCGCCGCACCAGCGCGGCGGTCCGCTTCTCGGTGAGCGGCCGCATCGCCTCGTTCACCGCCCCAGCTCGATGTCGTCGTCCATGTGGGGGAACGCTTCCGCCGTCCCGATGCCGATGTCGTAGCGGTAGCGGTGCTCCAGACAGGTCCGCAGCAGCACCAGCACCGCCCGCGTCTCCCCGTCCAGGGCCGGGTTCTCCAGGACGGAGCCGATGTTCGCCAGATCACCGTGGTCCAGCCGACCCATGGGTCCCTCGACGGCCGACCGGAGGCCGAGGGCGGAGAGGGCGTAGAGGCTGACGGTGGCGGGCCCCCTGTCGGCCACGGCCAGCACGTCGCCGTCGGGAGACAGCCGGGTGACCGGGGAGGAGCCGGCACCGTGCCGTGTGGTGCCCAGGACGACCGAGTGCGATACCAGGGCGTCGGGCGGAGGGTTGTCGCGGGACTCCGGTACGTCAAGCACTTTGAGGCACTCGTACACCGTGTCCTCCGTCTTTTCCAGGACGACCGCCACGAACCGCTGCAGCGCGGGTGACCATGCGAGGTCGATCAGCTTTCGCGCGTACGTCCGGGAGTTCGTCCCGCCCGGCCACAGACTCCGCTGTACCGGTGCGTCCTTGCAGGTGAGCGGTTCGTGCCAGATCCGTACGCGGCCTTCGGGGCTGCCGAGGAGAAGGACGGAGGGCGACATGGCGGCGCACAGCCGATCCTCCTCGGTCGGGAAACCGTCGTTGCTCAGCACGTTCACTGCGGAACGGGTGAGGTCGGCCACCAGCGTGGCATGGCGGTCGAACACGGCGATCAGCCGACCACCGGGTGCCGTCGTGGTCGCCGGACTCCAGCAGGACATGCCGTTGAGCAGACCGGTGTTCACGAGAGGACTGTTGGCCTTCCCGGTGGACAGCGTCCACGTCACGTACCCGATGCGCATCCGTGACGACAGGACGGCGAAGCTCCGGTCACCGGTGATGCGTTCCACACTGCGAATACGGGTGCTCCGGGGGACACCGGGGACGGGTCTCCGTCTGCCATGGGGTTCCGCGTAGCGGATCCGGGGCCTGGCGGGCACCTCGTGTGCGTCGCTTCCCTGTTCCCCGATGATGACGGCTGCTCCCAGATGTGCGATGTGGGTCGCGGCGGCTGGCAGGCCGGAGTACAGCCGGGACAGCGTGCCGCTGTGGACGTCGACGATCCCGGCGCACCTGCCGAGGCAGGCGAAGGCGAGTTGTCCGCCGTCCGGCGCGAAGTCGAGGCCGGAGAGCCCGTGCACCCGCCCGTCCAGGTCGCGGAGGCGAATGTGGACGCGCGGCATGCTCAGTTCGGACGATGCAGCGCAGAGGGCCTTCACCTGCCTGCCCACGACGGCCGGAACCGCGGCGCGCAGCTCCTCGAACACACGGCGGTCGTCCTCTCCGGAGGGTCGCCAGGTGCCGAGGGCGCGGACCAGGGAGACGGCTTCGGCCAGCGGCAGCAGCAGCGTCAGCTGCCACAGCCGGTCCCAGTCGGCCTGCTCCTTGAACCGCTCCACCAGGTAGGTGAGCTCCTGCCGGCTGAGGGAGGCGGCCTCCTCGTGCCACGAGCGCCGGCCGGCCAGGACCCGCAGCGCGTCGATGCCGCCGAGCCGTGTCATCGCCTCCCGCAGCGCCGAGCGCACCGCGGGCAGCGCGCCCCGGTATCCGAGCGACAGCAGGGTCCCGTCGGGGTCCAGTGCCCGGTGCTGCTCCCGCTGCCCGGTGCGGACGAAGAACACGGCGCGTTCCACCTCGTCGTGGGGGGCGAGATGGTGCGCCGTGCAGAGGGCGATCGCGTCGGGCGAGCCGGAGTCCACGGCCGCCGCGCAGAACAGGTCGACGGCCTGGGCGTCGTCACCGTTCAGGAGTATGGCCCGGGCGTACTCGCCGGCGGGGTGGTCGAAGCGGGCGGCGGTGTCCGCGAGCAGCTGGGCGCCGGCGGCCCCGCCGTCGCCGAGCACGAGGCGGCTAAGGGCGTGCACGCGGGGCTCACCGGCCGTCGCGGGGCGGTTCCAGCGTCTCAGCAGCGACCACAGCCCGGGCTGGTGCTCATCGAGCCAGTCCCGCCAGCCCGCGTCCACCAGCACATCGGGCACCGGTGCCGGACCGTCCATCAGCGTCACCAGCGGGGAGGTCCAGTGCCGCCGGGCGGGCCCGGCCGCCGGCGGCTCCGTCCAGGTCCGCCACACCGTCTCGGGGCCGAGGGACTTCAGAGCTCCCGCGACGGCGCGTACGGCCGCCGGGTCGCCGGAGTCGGCGGCCCGCAGTGCGGTCACCAGGGCCCGGCGGCGCCGCTGGGACCCCCTTCCGAGAGGCAGTCCCAGCACCAGCAGGGCGGTCCGCAGTCGCACGGCCCTCACTCCTTCCCGTCTCCGCCGAGGGCGATCTCGTAGCCGGTCCCCGGCCCGGTGCTCACCGCGTCCGTGATCCCGATGTCGTGCCGGAACCGGTACTCCAGGCAGGCCAGCAGCAGGGTCAGGGCCTGCCGGGCCGTCTGGCGGATGCGGGGAGACCGCCGCAGCCGGTCCACCTCCGCGAGGTCCTGGCCGTTCAGGGAGCCCATCGGCCGGGTCAGGGCCGTCTCCCGCGGGGTGAGGTCGTACAGGAGGACGGTGGCTCCGCCGTCCGTGACGGCGAGGACGTCACCCTTCGGCGACAGCCGTACGCGGGGCCGCCGGCGCGGGGCGCCGACGAGTTCGATCCGGTCGTGGACGAGCTGGTCGGGCGGGGGGATGTCGCGGATCGGCGGCACGGCCAGGATCTCCAGGTGTCCGTCCCCGACCGTGAGGAACTGGTGCAGGGCGGGCGACCAGGCCAGGCCGGTCGGGAACCGCCCGGCGGACCAGACGCCGGCGGTGGTCGGCGGACTGCCGGACGTGAGCGGGTCGTGCCACACCTTCAGGGAGGCGTCCAGCGTGACGCGGACCAGTGCGGAGGCCGACAGGGCGGCGTGCGCCTGGCCGACGGCCCCGTCCGCGGGACCGCTGTCGAGCGTGTTGACGGCTCCGCCGGCCAGGTCGGCCACCATGACGTCCCGTTCGCCGAACACCGCGGCCAGCCGCCGGTCCGGGGACACGGCGGCGCCCCAGGGGTGGAAGCGGTTCTCCCCGCGCAACTCGGTGACCTGGGTCGGCGGGCCGTCGCCCGCGCACAGGAAGATCTCGAACCGGGGACGCGCGTCACTGATCTGCCGCTGCGCCACCACGAGGAACGCCTGCTCCCCGGAGGCGCGTGCCAACCCGCACACGCGTACGGTCTCGAAGGCGAGCGGCCGCGCGCCCCGGCGATCGACGTGATAGAGCTTCCTCGCGGGCTCGGGACGGGAGGTGTGCACGTATTCCTCGGCGACGACGAAGGCGTCCGATCCCAGGTGCGCCACGTGGGACAGGCGGTGTGTGAAATCGGAGTGGAACCGCACGAGCCGCCGGTCGCGGAGGTCCAGCGCTCCGGCGCAGCCCTGGTACGTGTCGCGGGACCCGGCGAAGGCCAGGTGCCGCCCGTCCGGGGAGAAGTCCATGGCGTGGACGGCGAACCCCCCGCCCGGCCCGAGCCCGACCCGGACGGGCTCGATGCGCGAGGGCATGACGGAGACGGAGATCAGGCCGTCGTTGACGATCAGCGGGTCCGCCGTGCGCAGGGCCTCGAACAGCTCGCGGTCCTCCCCGGCGGCGGGCCGCCACGCGCCGAACCGTCCGACCGTGTCGACGGCCTGGGGCAGCGGCATCAGCGGAACCAGCGGCCACAGCCGGTCCCAGTCGCCCCGGTCCGTCAACTGCCGCACCAGCCAATTGCGTTCCGCCGCGGTGAGGAAGGCGAACTCGCGCCGGTCGGAGCGCTGCCCGGCCAGGACGCGCAGGGTGTCGATGCCGTCGAGGGCGGCCATGGCGGCCCGCAGCTCCACCCGCTCGGCCGTCGACGCGCCGCGGTAGCCGAGGGCGAGCAGCGCGCCGTCCGGGTCCAGTGCCTCGTACTGCTCCTGCTGCCCGGTGCGGACGAAGAACACGGCGCGCTCCACCTCGCCGGACGGGGCGAGCCCGTGCGCGACGCAGAACTCCCGCACCTCGGGGGAGTCGAGCGCTCTCGCGCAGTAGAGGTCGACGGCCTCGGGATCGGACGAGGCGAGCAGCCGGTTCCGGGCGTGCTCGCCGATGGGGTGGTCACGGCGGGCGGCGGTGTCGGCGAGCAGGCGCGGCTCCAGGGGCACCCTGTCATCACCGAGTGCCAGTCGGCTGAGCGCATGTGTGCGGGGGTCGCCGGCGGCGGGACGGTCCCACCGCTCCAGCAGGAACCACAGCCCGGCGTCGGGCCACTGCAGCCAGTCGAGCCACGCGGCGTCGACGGCCCGGCCGGGCACGGCGGAGGCGTCGGCCGTCAGCTCGGCCAGGACGGGGGAGGCCCAACGCCGGGCCGGGGTTGCCGCCTCCCACAGCTCCAGCCAGACCGGCCACACCGCTTCGGGGCCGCGGGAGGCGACGACCTCGGCCAGGACCCGCAGGCCCGCGGGGTCGCCGGAGTCTGCCGCGCCCAGCACGGCCGCCAGTGCGCGGCGGACACGCGGCGACATCCGCTGCGCGCGGGAGACGCGCAGGAGGAGAGAGGCGGTCCGCAGGCGCATCGCGCTCACCCCGCCGTTCCGCAGTCGCCCAGGGAGATGTCCTGCGGCCCGCCCGCGGGCACCGGGCCGTCGCCCGGCGCGGTCCCCGTGCCGGAACGGTCCTCGGGACGCGACGCCGCCGCGTCGGGCACTCCCGGGCCGCCGGCCGGCGCGAGCCGCTCCCGCACGCCGGTGTCCGGCAGCCGGGCCGCCCGTACGGCCTCCTGCGCCACGGCGCCGCCGACCGCGCACGCCCACCGGGCCCGCGGCCCGCGCGAGCCGGCCGCGCACCGCCGCGCGGCCGGCTCCAGCAGCCGGGCCGCGCCGTCCCCCGTCAGCCACCCCACCTCCTCACACCTCCAGCACCGGCACCTGGTGCGCGGCGGCCTGCGCGGCGCCGGCGAAGGAGGCCGACTGGGCGCGGCCCTCGCGCAGCCAGGCGCGCAGGTCCTCGATGACTTCGCGCTGCGACCTGCTCAGCGGCACCGTCCTGGCCGCGGCGCGGGCGATGTCGCCGGTGGTGATGTCCCGTTCTCCGTCGGAGAACGCCTCGTACATGGCGTCCACGACGACCTGCTCCAGCTCGGCGCCGACGAATCCGTCACAGTCCCGGGCCAGCCGGTACACGTCGAACAGCTCCGGATTACGACCGCGTTTGCGCAGGTGGACGGTGATGATCTCGCGGCGCTCGGCCTCGGTGGGCAGATCGAGGAAGAACACCTCGTCGAAGCGGCCCCGGCGCAGCGTCTCCGGCGGCAGGGCGCTCACGTCATTGGCCGTGGCCACCACGAACACCGGTGCGGTCTTCTCCTGCATCCAGGTCAGGACGGTGCCGAAGACTCGCTGCGAGGTGCCCCCGTCGTGGCCGCCCGCCGCCAGCGCCTTCTCCACCTCGTCGATCCACAGCACGCACGGCGACACCGTCTCCGCCAGCCGCAGCGCCCGGCGCACCCGTTCCTCGGACTCGCCCACCAGCGAGCCGAACAGCGCGCCGACGTCCAGGCGCAGCAGCGGCAGCCGCCACAGTCCGCCGATCATCTTCGCGGTGAGGCTCTTGCCGGTGCCGGGGATGCCGATGAGCGCGATGCCCTTAGGCGCCGGCAACCGGAACTGGCGGGCGGCGTCGCTGAAGGCGCGCTCGCGCAGCCGCAGCCACTCCTTGAGCACGTCCAGGCCGCCGAGGTCGTCGGGGGTCTCCTCGGCGCTGTAGAACTCCAGCGCCTCGCTCTCCCGGATGACGGCCTTCTTCTCGGCCACCACGGCGTCGATGTCCCGGTCGTCGAGCACCTCGTCACGCACGATCGCCTTGGCGAAGGCCCGGCGGGCCTGGGCGGCGGTGAGGCCCAGCGCGGCCTGGGCCAGTCTGCTGCGGCCCGCCGGGGTCAGGGTGGACTTCACCCCCTTGGTGCTGTCGATGAGGTGGTCGAGTTCGCGGCGCAGCGCGCCGATCTCGGGCAGCGGCATCTCCACCGCCACCGCGTCGTCGGCCAGCTCGACGGGGAGGGTGCGCACCGGCGTGGTCACGATCAGGGAGGAGCCGGTGTAGACGAGTTCGTGGGCGAGGTTGCGCAGCCTCCTGCGGACCGCCGGGTCGCGTTCCCAGAAGGCGTGGAAGTCCTTGAGCACGTACAGGTCGCGGCGCTGCGGCTGCTTCAGCGCCAGCTCCTTGATCTTGACCAGCGCCTCCGGCGGGGTGGCCGCCCTGGGCATCTGCCGGCCGGAGGCGGACTCCAGGCCGTCGGCGATGTCCCAGGTGACGAGGTCGGAGGAGGGATCGCGGTCGTGGCGCACCCGGTCCAGCACATTCAATGCGCGCTGCTCCTCGACCGTGACGAGCACGATCAGCGCCACCCGGGCGCGCAGGTAGAGCCGGATCTCGTCGTGAATGCCGGTGGTGCCCACTCAGATGTCTCCCTCCGGCGCGTGCATGCCGGTGAACGTCAAGGTCGCGTCGTCCGCGACGCTGATCTCCAACTCGGGTACGCCCGACAGGTCCGCCGCGGTGTAGCGGCCGGTGCGTGCCCAGTACTCCTTGTTCGACGAGCCGCGCAGCCCCCGGGCCAGGCGCAGCCGGGCGTTGTAGCGCCCCGTGACGACCAGGTCGGCGTCGGCGACGGCGGCGGCGCGGGCCGGGTCCGCCTCGATCTCGCGGCGGGTGAACCCGGTCAGCACGATCACCGACAGGTCGCTGCGCGCTGTGAGCTCGGCGCAGAACGCGGCGATCGCGGCGGGCTGCTCCAGCGGCTCGCCGCCGGTCAGCGTCACGCCCTCCAGGTGCGCGGCGTCGGCCAGCACCTCCTCGGCCACCTCACCGACGGTGCGGACGGCGCCGTCGCCGCCTGCGGGATGGGTGCCGGGGTTGAAGCAGCCGGGACAGCCCAGGGAGCAGCCCTGGCTCCAGATGACACAGCGGATTCCGGGGCCGTTGGCGGCGCTGCGGGGCAGGACGGCGTGCAGGCGCCACGGGGTCTTCGGGCCGTTCACCCCCTCACCCCCGCCACAGGCGGTCCTGCTCTTCGTCCCCGGCCTCCTGGTACGCCTCCTCGGTGAGCTCGTGGTGCTCCACCGGTCCGCCCAGCAGCCGCACCAGGGGATCGGTGTCCTCCACACACCGCTCACCGGCGACACCCTGGACACGCATGTCCACGGTGCCGTCCGGCGAGATGACGATCTCAACGGTTTCCTCCGCCATCGACTCCGCTCTCCTTTCAGGGGCGACGGCCGCTGTGGGCCGGCCTTCCCGGTGCGGCGGACAGGCCCCGGTCCGGTTCGGGAACCGGGTTCTCCGCCGTGCCCGTCCCCGGCGCTCCCCGAGGGCCGGGGGACGGGGGACGGGGACGGATGGTGCGCGGTCCGCGATCCCGCCGGGCTCCGTACGCGCGGACCGCACGCGTTCCGGGACGGCCGCCCGGTCCCCGGCGCCGGGCGGCCCGGCGCGTCCCGCCGCCGGCGTCACGGCCGTGCCCGGCGGGAGGTCTCCGCGTCAGCGGCCCGGATCCCGCGGAGCCCGGGAAGGAGGCCGCCGCTTCCTTCGTCCCGTGACCGGCCGGTGCGGTGGCGAGCAGGCCGGGGACGCCCGGCCGGGACGGGCCGACGGCGACGGCGCCCGGCGGCGCGCCGCAGCCACGGCCGACCGCGTCCGGTACCGGTGCGGTGGTCTGCGGCGCCGGTCATCGCGTGATCAGGGGCCGGAAGGCGGCGCGTATGTCGGAGGCGGAGGCTTTGACGTACTGATCCGAGGGCGGGCCGATGTAGGCGGGGCCGTAGGTGGTGTACCTCAGGACCCGGGGACAGCTCCTGCCGTCGATCTGCACCGTACGGCCGGCCACGAGTCTCCCGGTGCGCAGCTCGTAGACCTTCACCGGTACCGCGATCTTGTGGAATGTCACGTCGGTCGGGAAGTAGCGGCTGAGTTTGTTCTCGTAGGGGCAGGTCCGCACGGCGGCGCCGTGTTTCTCCTCGCCCGCGCAGACCACCAGCACGGCCTTGGCGGCGTCGTCGGCCCGCCATGCGCGGGGGAGCCGGTCGGTGTAGGCGTCGTTGCCGTAGAACAGCGCGCGGTTGGTCTTCCCCTTGGCGTAGGGGGCGGCGCCGCTGTACTTCGCCGGGGTGGAGCAGTACTCGGGCGTGGTGCCGTCCGACTCGTCGAGAAGGCCGCGGACGGTCGCCAGTTCGAGGCTCAGGGTGGCCCGCCTGATCCCGTCGCGGGCCCTGGGCGCGAGGTGGCTGGCGGGGTAGCGGTCGACGAGCCGCTGGTAGTGGGTGCGGGCCGACTCCCAGCTCCCGCCGGCCATGAAGTCGTCGCCGCAGTCGGCGAGCGCCGTGGGCGCGGTGCGGGCGACGGCGCCGTCGTAGCGGTCCAGGGCCCTGGGGCCGGGCTCCCGTTCGCGGAGCCAGTCGGTGATCGCAACGGTGCGGCAGGCATCCCCGGTGGGCAGGCCGTCGAGGAAGCCGTCCAGTGCCTTGGCGGCCGCCTTCCCGTGGCCGGGGTCCGACAGGAGGACGGAGGCGAGGATGTCGAAGCCCGCGTCCAGCGCGTCGGTGTCGCCGGTCAGTCCGGTGGCGAGGCTGCGTTCGGCCGTCCGGATCCGGCGGCACGCCTCGGCGGCCTCGTCGCCGCGCTCGGACGCCGGGGCGTCGGCCAGACGGTGGCCGAGCCACACCTCGTCCTGGGCGGCCAGCACCCGTGCGCAGTCGCCGTCCTGACGGGCCCGGGCCACGTCGTCCTGGATCCCGGCGGCGTCGAACCGCAGGAACCCCGCGGCCAGCAGCACCGGGACCGTGACGCCGAGCGCGGCCAGGCGCTGCCCGCGCGCCGCGACGCGTGGCGCGCCCCGGCCGGCCAGGATCCGGCCGTGCGCGACGACGGCCGCCCACCACAGGAGCAGGACGGCCTGCCACCACACCTGGGCGGTCCGGACGGCGGCGGCGAGGAGCACGACGGTGCCCGCCGCGTTGGCGGCGGCGAGTCCGCGCCGGCCCAGTAACAGGTAGCCGACGCCGAGCAGGGAGGCGTTGCCGAAGGCCACGGCCAGCGGATCGTAAATCCGGGGCCCGGGTGGCGGCACGGGCTCCGGCACGGCGTGCAGCGGGTGGATCATCCTGAACCTTTCCTGTCGCGGAACGGCTGGAACGTTCCGCGTCGTTCGCTTCCGTTTCCGGGAGGGCCCGAAGGCGGGAGCGCTTGCGACGCCGGGCAGGGTGTCCCGTCCCGCCGGAGGGCGGGGGACTCTCCCGGACCGCGCCGCGGTCCGTCGGCGCCGCCGCGAGGAGGGAGCCGCTCAGTCCGCGCGGGTGGGCCTGAGCACCGCGCTGACCCCCTCGCCGTGCGGAGCCCCGGTGCCGGGAGCGCCGCCGGTCCCGGTCACCCCGCGCGGCGCCGCCGCCGTTCCCGGGAGCGGCAGGAGAGCGGGGACGGCGGGCGGCACAGGGCGCACCCCGGCAGTGGTCCGGCAGGCCCCGGCCGCGGGCGGGGCGCAGGTGCGGGGCGGTACCGCGGCCACGGCGTGGACGCGCGTGGCGGCTTTCGGTGGTGGTGGGGTCATGTCACCGCACACAAGCGGCTGTGTGGTTGTTCAGCAACCCGGCACGGGCCGTGAACAATGTTCCCCCTCCGGAACCGGTGCGGAATTCTCCGCCGTGCCGCTCCACGCCGCGCGCGGGCCGGCCCCGCGGATCAGCGAAGAATCGTTTCGCTTGCCGAGCCGCACGCCGATTGCCTACCGTGAGCGGCATAGCACGGAGAGACATCACGGGGGTGGGGATGGGGCGCCGCGAGGCCAGGCTCGATCCGAGCGCGGGACCGGTGGAACGGTTCGCGCTCGACCTGCGCAAACTGCGTCAGGAAGCCGACGGGCCCACCTACCGCGTGATGGCCGGGCGGGTCGGCTACTCGGTCACCGCGCTCTCCCAGGCCGCAGCCGGAAACCGGCTGCCGACGCTCGCGGTCACGCTCGCCTACGTACGGGCCTGCGGCGGAGACACCGCCGAGTGGGAGCAGCGGTGGCGCGAGGCGGACCGGGAGGCGAGAGCCCGCTCGCAGGACGAGGAGGAGAAAGAGGAGCCGCCGTACCGGGGCCTGGCCCGGTTCGAACCGGACGACGCCCCGCTGTTCTTCGGCCGCGACCGGCTCGCCGACCGGCTCGCCGACCTCACCCGGCACCACCGGTTCACCGCTGTCTTCGGACCGTCCGGCAGCGGCAAGTCCTCGCTGCTGCGCGCCGGACTGATCCCCCGGCTGCGGCAGGCCGGGGACGACGGACCACGCCCGGCGGCCGTGCGGATCATCACCCCGGGCACCGACCCCGTGGCCGCCCACGGCACCCGGCTCGCGCCCCGGCCCGACGCCGACGGCGACACCTGGCTGATCATCGACCAGTTCGAGGAGCTGTACACGGTCTGCCGCGATCCCGCGGTGCGGGCCGCTTTCCTCGACCGGCTGCTGGAAGCCCGGGAGCACGACAGCCGACTGCGGGTGGTCATCGCGGTGCGGGCCGACTTCCTCGGACGGTGCGCCGAGCACGCCGGACTCACCGCCGCCCTGCAGGACGCCACCTTGCTGACCGGCCCGATGAGCCGTGAGGAACTGCGGGAGGCGATCGTCAGACCGGCCGCCGCCGCTGGACTCCAGGTGGAACGCTCCCTGACCAACCGCCTCCTGGAGGAGGCCGAAGGCGAACCGGGCGCGCTGCCCCTGATGTCCCACGCGCTGCTGGAGACCTGGCGGCACCGCCGGGGGCGCACGCTGACACAGGAGGCGTACGACGCGGCCGGCGGTCTGCACGGCGCCGCCGCCCGCACCGCCGAGGAAGTCTTCGCCCGTCTAACCGGCACCCAGGCCGACCTCGCCCGGCGACTGCTGCTGCGGCTGGTCGCACCCGGCGACGGCACACCCGACACCCGCCGTCCCGCCACCCGCACCGAACTGGGCCTCGGCGACCCGCACGATGTCGCCACCGTCCTGGAACACCTGGCCGGAGCCCGGCTGCTCACCCTCTCCGACGGCACGGTCGACCTCGCCCACGAGGCCCTCATCGATGCCTGGCCGAGACTGCGCGGATGGATCGACGCCGAGCGCGACAGGCTGCGCGTCCACCGCCGGCTCACCGAGGCCGCACACGGCTGGGAGGACCTCGGCCGCGACCCCGGCGCCCTCTACCAGGGCAGCCGGCTCGTCATGGCGGCGGAGGCGTTCCCCGAGACCGGCCGCCGCGACGACCTCACCCCGGTGGAACAGGAGTTCCTCTCCGCCTCGGTGCGGCAGCAGCGCCGCGCCGCCGCGCGGCGCCGGACCGTGACCGCGGCTCTCGCCGCCCTTCTCCTGCTGACCTCGGTCACCGCCGCCGTCGCCTTCCAGCAGCGGACCATCGCCCGGGCCGAGCGCAACACCGCCGTCCTCCACCAGGTCACCGCGAAGGCCGACGAGCTGCGCGGCGTCCAGTCCTCACTCTCCGCCCGGCTCGGCCTCACCGCCTACCGCATGCGGCAGACCCCCGAACTCCGCACCAGACTGATATCCGACGCCCACACCGCACTGTCGGCCCCCCTGACCGGGCACACCGACATCGTCACCTCGGTGGCGTACAGCCCGGACGGCAGGATCCTGGCCAGTGCCGGGTACGACGCGGCGGTGCGGCTGTGGGACGTCCGCCGCCCCGACCGCCCCGAGCCGCTGGACCGGCCCCTGACCGGACACAAGGGCCCCGCCCGCTCGGTGACGTTCAGTCCCGACGGAAAGACCCTGGCCACCACGGGACTCGACGGCACGGTACGGCTGTGGAACGTCGGCGGACCGGGCCGCCCCACGACACCGGGCAGAACACTGACCGGACACCGGGGACCGGTCATCTCCGCCTCGTTCAGCCCCGACGGAAAAATCCTGGCCAGCGGCAGCGACGACGCGACAGTGCGGCTGTGGGACATCAGCGAGCCGACGCACCCGCGCCCCCTGGGCAGGCTCCCGGGCACCCACGGGCGCGGCGTGCGGTCGGTGGCGTTCGCCCCGGACGGCAGGACGCTGGCCAGTGCCGGGTACGACGCGGTGGTGCGGCTGTGGGACATCGCCGATCCACGGCGCCCCCGGCCGCTGGGCGAACCCCTGACCGGCCACGACGCCCCCGTCTGGTCGGTGGCGTTCGCCCCGGACGGCAGGACGCTGGCCAGTGCCGGGTACGACGCGGCGGTGCGGCTGTGGGACATCGCCGATCCACGGCGCCCCCGGCCGCTGGGCGAACCCCTGACCGGCCACGACGCCCCCGTCACCTCCGTGGCGTTCGCCCCGGACGGCAAGACACTGGCCAGCACTGGCCAGGACGACGCGGTGCGGCTGTGGAACGTCGCCAACCCCGCCTACCCCCAGCCGCTGGGCGAACCCCTGACCGACCACACCGACGGCGTCTGGACCGTGGCGTTCAGCCCCGACGGGACCGCCCTGGCCAGCGGCGGCCAGGACCGCACAGTACGGCTGTGGCAACCTCCCCCCACCCGGCTGACCGGCCACACCAACCCCGTGAACTCCGTCGCGTTCAGCCCGGACGGACTCCTGCTGGCGAGCGCCAGCAGCGACGACCACATGGTGCGGCTGTGGACCACGCGCGACCCCGCGCGTCCGGCACTGATCGGCCGGCCGCTGAAAGCCCACCGCGACGACATCACCTCAGTGGCCTTCGCGCCTCGCGGAAGGATCCTCGCCACCGCGAGCCAGGACCGCACGGTGCGGCTGTGGGACATCAGCCGACCCACCCGCCCCCGCCCCCTGACCGCACCCCTGGACGGCCGGGGCGGCGCCCTCCTCTCCGTGGCCTTCTCACCCGACGGGCGCCTCCTCGCCACCGCGGGGGAGGACCGTACGGTGCGGCTGTGGGACATCAGCCGCACCGGCAGCCCCCGGCCCCTGCCCGGGCCGGGGGACATCCACCGCGACGACATCCACGCGGTGGCCTTCGCACCCCGCGGGAAAATCCTGGCCACTGCCGGCGACCAGGACACGGTGCGGCTGTGGGACGTGCGCCGGCCCGGCCGCCCCGAGCCCCTGGGCGAGCCGCTGACCGGACACAAAGGACCCCTCCACGCAGTCGCCTTCTCACCCGACGGGCGCCTCCTCGCCACCGCGGGGGAGGACCGTACGGTGCGGCTGTGGGACGTACGCCGGCCCGGCCGCCCCGAACCCCTGGGCGGACCACTGACCGGGCATAAGGGGCCCGTCCGCGCGGTGGCCTTCTCGCCCGACGGAACCACCCTGGCCAGCGGGTCCGGCGATCACACGGTGCGGCTGTGGAATACCGGCCGGCCCGGCCGCCCCGAACCCCTGGGCGAGCCGCTGACCGGCCACCTCGGGACCGTCACCTCGGTGGCGTTCGCTCCCGGCGGCCGGACCCTGGCCAGCGGGAGCTACGACGTCACGGCACAGGTGTGGCGGCTGGACGCGGAGCAGGCGGCCCGGCGCATCTGCTCCGTCACCGGCGACTCCCTCACCCGGCGGCAGTGGGAGCGGTACGTGGCCGGGGCGCCCTACTCCGCCCCCTGCGGATGACCACCCGCAGGGGGCGCCCCGGCACGGTCCTCAGCCCGACACCAGCCGCAGCACCGCGGCGCGATCGGCACTCCATCCGGCCATCTGGATCAAAAGGGCTCCCGGCTCCGGATCGGGCGGCTCGGGGACGCCGCCGGCGTCGCAGGCCGTGGAAGTGACACCACCGCCGCCCGGGGAGAAGCTGAGGACGGTGCCGCAGCCCTTGAGGGTGCCGGAGCCCGTGGCGCCGTCCGCCGTGACGATCTCGAACGTGAGCTCATGGCCGGGTTTCACCCCCTTCACGGAGAAGGTGCCACCGCCCACGGTGATGTCGACCGGCCGGGCGACGGCCACCTCGCAGGTGCCGTCCGCGCAGGCCGAGTAACGCGTGCCGTCGGAGGCGGTGGGCTTGGGCGCCGGCGGGGACGAAGTGGCCGACGGGGTGCCCGTAGGGGCGGGCCGGCTCGTTCCGGCCCGCGTGGTGGCCCCGCCGGCCGGGGTCTCGCCGCCGTCCGCCCCTTCCCCCGCGGGCCCGGAGCCGCATCCGGCCGCCAGCAGCGCTGCCAGAAGAACGCCTACGGCCACCCGAGGCGGCCACGGCCCGGAACGGGGAGATACGGGGTCACTCACAGGGGCTCCTGATGTCGGCATGGTTCGAGTCATCGGTTCCGTCGTCCGTGTCGGCGAGCATCGTGGACACACGGGACAGAGCACGGAGCCGGACGCGCAACTCCGGCCCCCGCCCCGGGGCACCGACGGCGCAGACCCACCGGCCCGGCACACACTCCGGCTCCGGGCGCCCACGGAACTCCCGCTCCCTCCCGCGCGCACCGCCCATCGGGAAACGGGGCGGCTGGAAGCCCGTCGGCGGCTCCCCGCAGTTTCAAGCCAAGCGCGTCCCGGGTTGTTCAGCAGCTCCTCACGCCGGATGAACAACCGGCCCCGGCACGGGTCCTTCAGGGCGCGTAGAGCGGGCCGTTGGGCGAGCTTGGCCTGCTTGGGGCGGCGCCCACGCTCGTAGGCGGCTGCATCGGCCGAGGCGGCTCGGTAGCGGTCCCGGCCGCCGTTGCGGGCGATCTCACGAGAGACGGTCGACGGGGATCGGCCCAGCCGCTCGGCCAGTTGCCGGGCCGATTCCCCGGCGGCGATGCCGCGGGAGATCTCCTCGCGCTCGCTGCCGCTCAGATGTCGCTCTGAACGCGTCTGCGGGGTGAGGCGGCCGCCGCCGCTCTGGTACAGGAACCGGCGAGCGCTCTGCGTCGGTGCCCCGAGTGCCCGCCCGATCAAGCTGAACGACTGCCCCTCGCGCCAGCGTCTCCAGATCTCGTCCTGCTGAGCTGGCGAAAACCCGTAGCCACGCACCTGTGCCTCCACGATGACATGATCATCCGAAGGTGGTGCGTTGATCACTTGAGGGTGCCATCGTTTACCGACATGCGCCGCTGAGTGGAGGCGTCGCGGATGGTGAGCATTGCGCGCCAGTGTCAACTTTCCGGCTTCGGGTCAGGCCGGCGGGCCGGGGTGTATCTGGCGAGCATGGTCTGGACGGCCTGTTCGACGGCGTCGTGGATGTCGGAGGCTGCGGGGTTCCAGTCGGGCAGCAGCATGCGCGGCCACAGGACGTAGTTGGCGATCATGCCGAGGAACTGGTTTGCGGCGCTCGCGGCGTCCGGGACGTCAGCGTTGCCCGCCTCGTGCTCGGATTCCAAGTAGTGCTGAACAGAGGTGAAGTAGGGCAGTTTGCCGAGCTGGAACTGCATCCGTCCCAGTTCGGGGAAACGAGGCAGTTCGGCGATGACGATCCGGAACAGGGCTGTCATGCCGGGCTGGCCGACCAGGTCGGCATAGCGGTGGCCGATAGTTGTCAGTCCGGAGCGCAGATCTCCGGTCTGTGGCCGCGCGGCAGCGTCGCCGGCGTCACGCTGCCAGGACTCGGTGACGATGGCCTCGAAGAGTGCCGCCTTGGTGGGGAACCGCTTGAACAGGGTGGACTTCGAGACCCCGGCCGCTTCGGCGATCCGGGCTAGTGAGGTGCCGTCGTAGCCACGATCCAGGAACAGTTCTGTGGCCGCGGTGGTGATCGCCTCGCGTTTCTGCTGAGCGAGTCTGCGGTGGTATGCGGAGAGTTCTGCTGCCATGCGGACAGTATGCCGCAGACCCGAGGCGAGTCACTTGACTCGCTTCGGTAGTCCTGCTTACGGTACGGGAGCAAGGCGAGTCGAGTGACTCGCATCCTATCTGTGGCGCCCGGCGAATTCCGGTAGCCGCGCGGTGGAGGAACAGTTCATGACGATCGACAAGATCGCTTTGGTGACCGGTGCGAATCGCGGCCTCGGACGCGGCGCGGCCATCGCTCTGGCCACACGCGGGGTGCGGGTCTTGGTCACCCACCGCGGTGATGCGGCCGGGGCTGAGAAGACGGTGGAACAGGTGCAGGCGGTGGGTGGGACTGCCGCTGTTCTCCGGCTCGACATCAGCGACGTCTCCTCTTTCGCGTCCTTCACCTCCGAACTGAGCGAGCAGCTGGAGCGTTGGGGCACTTCGCGGCTCGACATCTTGGTCAACAACGCGGGAGTGGGGATCTTCGGACCGCTGGAGGACGTCACGATCGACGACTTCGACACGGTGATGGGCACCAACGTCCGGGGCACGTTCTTCCTCATCCAGTCACTTGTGCCGCTGCTGGCCCAGGGCGGCCGCGTCATCAACGTCTCGACGTCACTGACCCGCCACACCAGCCCCGCCACCTCGGTCTACTCCGCCTCGAAGGCCGCCGTCGAAGCCCTGAGCCGCACCCTCGCCGCAGAACTCGGCCCGCGCGGCATCCGGGTCAACTCCATCGCCCCGGGGCCGACCGCCACCGATTTCAACGGTGGAGCGATGCGGGACGACGCCGAGATGCGCCGGGTTCTGGCCGGACAGACCGCGCTCGGCCGCGTCGGCGAACCTGAGGAGATCGGCGACGCCATCGCCACGCTGGCCTCCGAGGGCCTGCGCTGGGTCACCGCCCAGCGAATCGAGGTCTCCGGCGGCGCCCTCCTCTGAGCGACCGAGCGACGGCCTGTAGAGACGCAGGCAGCGACGGACCCGACTCACTCCCAGCCGGTCTCGTCCTCGTCCAGCTCCGGCGCATCAGGGTCCCGAAGCGGGCGCAGGACGCCGGCGGCGGGGGTCGAGGCGGTGAAGCTGTAGCGGCCGAGCAGGTCCAGGTTGCGGTGCTTGAGCGGGGAGAGCCGGGCGATGTCCTCCTCGCGGAGTTCGTGGCCCTCAGCCTGGAGCTGGGCGACGGCGGCGTCGATGTAGCGCGTCGTCCAGAGCACGATGGCGTTGAGGACCAGACCGAGCGCGCCGAGCTGGTCCTCCATGCCGTCGCGGTACGCCTGGTGGATGGTGCCGCGCTTGCCATGGCACACAGCGCGGGCGAGCTTGTGGCGGGACTCCTGCACGGTGAGCTGGCGGTTCATTTGCCGGCGGTAGGTGTCGTCGACCGGGTCGACCACGCGGAGCAGGTGTTCGGTCCTGGCGATGCGCCCGTATTCGGCGAACGCCTGCCCCAGCGGGGTGGGGCGTCCCTCGCGGCCGAACATCCGCAGCAGGTCGTAGGCACGGACCTGGTTGGTGACCAGGGAGCCGGCGACCTTCAGCATGTCCGGCCAGTGCGTGATCACCTTGTTCAGGTTGACCCCGTTACGGGCCAGGTCCTCCAGCACTCCGTACATTCCGGTCTCCACCCTGGGCATGGTCGCGCGCCAGAACCGCTGTTCGTCCAGGTCCCGGAACCGCGGGCTGAAGTTGCAGCCGAGGATCTTGAACAGGCCGAACACCATGTCGGAGTAGGAGGCGTTGTCGGTCGCCACCATCTCGGGCTTGACTCCGCCGTCGAGGTTCAGCAGCGCGTCCAGGACGTGCAGGCAGTCGCGCGGGGTGCCGGGCACGACCATCTGCCCGATGCCTGCGACCTGGTCGTTGACGGCATTGAGCCAGGTGATACCGCGCTTGAAGCCGAAGTACTTCGGTGACGACGCCGAGCTGATCGTGCGCACGGGGGCGACGAACCGCAGGCCGTCGACCGAGGTGAGTAGTCCGTTGCCCCAGAACTGCACGATGGGCACCTGGGCTTGGGCCTCGATCAGCTTCGCGTTTGCTGCGGTGATGGTGTCGGCGCGCAGGTAGTACCGGTCGACGTGGACGAGTCGGGCCCGGGTGAGGGCCTCGTGCGCCGGGTTCACTACCGGGGTCAGGCCGATGTTGCACGCCTCCGGCACGAGCAGGGCGACGAGGGAGGTGGCCAGGTCGTCCGCGTCGGCGGCCGGCGCAGCCGCTCCAGCTCCGAGAACCGCGAGCCCTCCGGCGTCGTCAGCGTCTCCACCAGATCGCCGGGCAGCGCCGCATCCACGCGGCGGGCGGCTCCCGAGACGGTGGCGTGCAGCCGCTTGTCCGCGACCGTCCGGGCCTCCGACACCTGCCGGGCCAGCACGCTCACCCCCGGCAGCACCCGGTTGCGGCGCAGCCACCCCACCGCGTTGCCGAACAGCGCCTTCGGCCCCTCGGCGTGCGTCCACGCCCGCCCGTGCAGGAACGTACGGAACCGCCGAGACCACTCCGAGTCCTCGTACTCGTGGTACTCGTAGGCGTCCTGGATCTCCCACGCGTGCTCGTAGGCCGTCTTCAGCCGCTCGGTGTACCGCTTCACCACCGACGGGTCCTCGATGCCGAGCTGCGCGGCCAAGTGCTCGACCACCGACCACGGGGCGTCGAGTGGATCGCCCGGGAGGAACCGGCTGATGCAGCGCGCGGTGCACATCTGGAGCGCGAAGCCCAGTTGGTGATGCGTGGAGCGCCGCAACGCAATCAGATCGCGGTCGACGTCGTCCAGGAAGAAGAACCGCTCCAGCTCAGGGCGGGTCGGCTCCTCGGCGAACTTCCCGTATGCCTCAGCCTCATCATCAGTCAAGAACTCCACAGGCATAACCCGCAAATTAGGACCAACCATCAGACGGGCCACCCGGAGCGATCAAACCATTACAAGACCCCCATCCCTCCGACGCCATCTCCACCGGAACCGCCAGTGGCGGTAACGCCTGCCCCGACGGCTCGCTAACGCCACTGACGGTTCGGTTGCTGCTCAAGCCCCGAGGCTCTCCCACCACCAGCGGCCATCGGGCCAGGCCAGCAACCACTCCGGATTACGCGCAGGACTTCAGGTGAGCCGCTTACTGATCTTTAACTGGTGTTGTCGGTCAGAGTGGATCGAGCGTGAGGCCGGTCCCGGCGAGGCATCCGTCGATGACATCGGACCGGTACTGGAGCGATTTCAGTTTGCTCTTCACCTCGCGGAGGAGTTCGTCGGAGGTCTGGGCGGCGAGATTGCCGAGATCACGCTTCAGGAGGGACCAGATGCCTTCTTGCGGGTTGAGGTCGGGTGCGCAGGGCGGCAGTTGGACCGCGGTCAGCCAGTCGGCCGTTTCGATGAACTCCCGTAATACTCCAGCTGTAGATCGTGATCTTCATGTCTGGGATGCGGCTTGCCGCCGGTAGTGACTGGTGCGTGATCGTGCCTGGTGGCGGCGGCGCCAGTCGCCCGGCCGAGAGCTTCTGCCAGGCCCGCTTCGGCACCTTCTTCACCAGGGCATCGGCGCGGAACTTGCCTGCCCCGGTGGGCACTTCCGCCGAGCAGGCCACTGCGAGGACATAGCCGATGCCGCGTTCCTCCAGAGCCGTACGGAGTCTTGGGTTGCCGCCGTAGACCCTCGTCCCCGGTGACCCAACCGACGTGGTGCCCGGCGTCCAGGAACCGTTCGATCATCGTGCGGGCCAGTTCCGGCTTGGTCGCGAAGACGGTGTCCCCGCCGAGTCCGGCTGCCCGGCAGCGGTCCGGGTCGCACGTCCAGGAGCGCGGGATGTACAGCTCCCGGTCCACTGCGGCGTGCCCGCGCTCTCCGGCGTAGACGAGGTGGACCGTGACCTGGGAGTTCTCGATCCGGCCCGCAGTGCCGGTGTACTGGCGCTGGACCCCGACCGTGTGGGTGCCCTTCTTCACGTCACCGGTCTCGTCGACAACCAGGACCGCAGCATCGTCATAGAGGTGCTCGACGACGTATTCGCGCACGTCGTCGCGGACGCCATCGGCATCCCAGACGGCTCGGCACAGCAGATGCTGCATGCCGTGCGGGCTGGTCTCCCCGGCCCACTCCGCGATCGTCCAGCAGTTCTTGCGCGGCAGGTCCGACAGCAGGCCCAGCACCAACCGCCCGGCCCGCATCCGTGGTTCGACCCGGGCGAACCGGCCGGTGATCCGTCCCAAGGCCACCTCGAACGCCTCCCGCCAGCGGACGGGATCTGTGCTGTGACCTGCGGCCACCGTCTCATCGTTACTCCACACAAGTCACGATGATCAACGGTGGCCGCACCCGTCTCCGCACCGGCCCCGACCAGCAAGATCACGATCTACAGCTGGAGTACTAACAGTCGTCTCAGGTTCGCTCGGTAGGGAGTAGGCATCCAGATAAGCGATGCAACCCGTATGTAGGAGGCTAGTGATGGCAGTCAACGCAGCGCCGTCCGGGGAAGCGCCGGCCGGTCGGTTGGCAGGCCGGTGGGTGCCGTGGTTGGTGATTGGCTTGTGGGTGGTGCTGGCGGCGGGCGTGGTGCCGCTGAGCGGAAAGTTGAGCTCGGTCACCACCGACAGCGCCGTAGACACCCTGCCGGCCAGTGCCGAGTCCACCAAGGTGGCGGTGCTGGACGACAGTCTCCCCGGCGGTGACAACAACACGTTCGTCTTCGTGTACCACCGCGCCGGCGGCATGACCGACGCCGACCGCGCGACGGTCGAGCGCCACTACAACACCCTCGCCAAGCGGTACCCGCCGAAGGCGACGGCGGCGGCCGGCGAGGACGACGAGGGCTCACCGACGAGCCTCTCCACCGACCGCAAGGCGATGATGTTCACCCTCGAGGTGAGCACGGCCTACGGCGCACCGGAGGAGATCGTCGGCCCGTTGCGTGACGCCGCGAAGGACCGCCCCTCCGGCCTGGAACTCGACGTGACCGGCCCGGGCGCGATCGACGGCGACATGGATGCCGTCTTCGACGGCATCGACGTGCAGGTCCTCCTCACCACCATCGTCGTCGTCACGCTCCTGCTCATCCTCACCTACCGCAGCCCGGTGTTGTGGATCATCCCGCTGGTGGCCGTCGGCGCGGCCGCACTGACCTCGATGGGGACCGTCTACCTGCTCGTCAAGGGCTTCGGCATCGTGGTCAACGACCAGAACTCGGCGCTGCTGACGATCCTGGTATTCGGCGTCGGCACGGACTACGCGCTGTTGCTCATCGCTCGATATCGGGAGGCACTGCACCACCATGAGAACGTCCGGGTCGCGATGGTCCACGCGCTACGCGGCGCGGCGCCGGCCATCGTCGCGTCCGCGGCCACCGTGGTCGCCGGCCTGCTCTGCCTGCTCGTCGCGGACCTGAACAGCACCAGCGGCTTGGGCCCGATCGGTGCGGCCGGCATCCTGTGCGCGCTGGTGGCCATGCTGACGCTGTTCCCGGCGGTGCTCGTGGTGCTCGGCAGGCGGATCTTCTGGCCGGCCATCCCGCGGTTCAGCACGGCCGTGGAGGAGAAGCCGGGGCTGTGGGGACGGCTCGGCACCGCCATCAGCCGCCGCCGGTGGGTGGCGACGCTCAGCTCGCTCGGAGTCCTCGGCGTGCTCGCCCTCGGGCTGGCGGGCAACACCAACGCCCTGCGGGAGCAGGACCAGTTCCTGTCCGCGCCGGAGTCGGTCACCGGCTTCACCGTTCTCCGCCAGCACTTCCCGGAGCTCGGCGGCCAGCCGATGACGATCTTCACGCGGCCGGCGTACCAGGAGCGGGTGCTCGACATCGTCAAGGACACTCGCGGTGTGGCCCAGGCCATCCCGGAGCAGACCAGCGATGACTGGGCCAACATCTCCGTGTTCCCGAAGGACGCGCCGGACACCGCCGCAGAGTACGACACGATCAAGCGGGTGCGCACCGCCGTGCACGCGGTGAGCGGGGCGGAGGCGATCGTCGGCGGGCCGAGTGCGGAGAACCTCGACACCGAGGTGACCACCAAGCGCGACGAGAAGCTGGTGATCCCGCTGGTGCTCACCGTCGTCCTGATCGTCCTCGGGCTGCTGCTGCGCGCGATCCTGGCCCCGCTGGTCCTGATGGCCACCGTGATCGTCTCATTCGCCGCAGCCTTCGGCGGCAGCGTGTTCGTCTTCGACACGATCCTCGGGTTCAAGGGTATCGACTACTCGGTGCCGTTGCTGGCATTCCTGTTCCTGGTGGCGCTCGGCATCGACTACAACATCTTCCTGACCAGCCGGGCCCGGGAGGAGACCGTGCGTCTCGGCACCAGAGAGGGCATGCTCAAAGCCCTCTCGGCCACCGGTGGCGTCATCACCTCGGCAGGCCTGGTCCTGGCGGCCACGTTCGCGGTCCTCGTCACACTTCCGCTGGTGATGCTGATCGAGGTCGGGTTCCTGGTCGCCTTCGGCGTGCTGCTCGACGCCCTGCTGGTGCGGTCGGTCCTGGTGCCCGCCCTCACCTTGCTGATCGGCCGGCGGATGTGGTGGCCGAGCCGGCTGGCCCGTCCAGCGGCGGAGCCGCCGGACGGTCAACAGCCGCTCGCCGACGACGGGGAGCCCGCGCTGCAACGGTGAGCGCGGCGGCACGGACGAGATCCGGGATGGGGACCCAGGCCCGTCCCGGATCTTTTTTCACGGGCCCGACGGTCGCCGCCCTTTGGTCCTGCGCCACGCGCCGGGGCTGGGGTCGGCGCATCGCGGTGTCCTGCCCCGACGGTGAGCCGCGCGGGGCCATGCCCAAGGGCCGCCGTCCCTTGTCCTGCGCCGCGCCGCCGGGGCGGGTCAGCGCATCGCGGTGTCCTCCCCGGCGGTGAGCCGCGCGATCGGGGCGGGCGGGGCCGCGGCCGGAAGGTCGACCCGGAGCAGCGCGCCACCGCGTGCGGAGCGGGCGACGGTGGCCCGGCCGCCGTGGGCGTCGACGACCCGCTGCACGATCGACAGCCCCAGACCGGATCCCGGCAACGCCCGGGCGCTATCGGCACGGTAGAACCGGTCGAACACCCGCGGTACGTCGGCGGCGTCGATGCCCGGCCCGGCGTCGTCGACCTCGAGCACCGCCGACGCGCCCTCGGCACGGAGCCGGACCTGGACCGGCTGGTCCGCGGGGGACCACTTGCCGGCGTTGTCGATGAGGTTGAGCACCGCTCGCTCGAGCGCAGCGGGACGCCCGCTCACCCACACAGAGGTCACGTCGAGCGCGACCTCGATGTCGGGCACGCGGGAACGCGCCCGGGTCGCGGCGGCGACCACCACGTCGGCGAGGTCGAGCACCTCGGTGCTCTCGTCGCTGACGTCACCGCGCGCCAGGTCGGTCAGCTCGGCGACAAGGGTGCTCAACTCGGCCACCTGGGCGCCGAGATCGTTGAGCATCCGGGTCCGGCTCTCCGCCGGCAGTGCGCTGTCCAGGGTGCCGCGCCGATCGAGCCGGATCAGCAGCTCGACGTTGAGGCGCAAGCTGGTGAGCGGGGTCTTGAGCTCGTGGGCGGCGTCCTCGGCGAGCAGCCGCTGTGCCCGCCGGGAGTCCCGGAGCGCGGCGAGCATGTCGTTGATCGACTGGATCAGCCGCCGGATCTCCCCACCGCCCTCATCCGGGATGTCGGCGTCGAGATCCCGGGTGTGCGCGACACGTACCGCGGCGGCGGTCAGCCGGTCGATCGGTGCCAGCCCGGTCCGCGCCACGGTCCGCCCGACAAGGGCGCCGCCGACCACGCAGAGCAGCCCGATCAGCAGCATTCCCAACCCGAACTGGTTGATCGGGCCGTCGTCGACGACGCGGGCCACCTGGACCGCGCCGTCGCCCGCCCGCAGCGTGTAGATGAGGTAGCCGTCCTCGTCGCTGTCGTTCGACTCCATCAGGTCGGCCGACGCGCCCTGCGCCACGCGCCCGGCGTGCTCGCTGACCGGGGGCAGCGAGGGTTGGCCGACCGGCGTCCGGATCGAGCCGTCGGGCAGGATGACCCGCACCAGCCGACCGGATCCGGGATACGGCGGTAGCTGGACCTGCGCCAGACCGGCGCGCTCCGCGTTCGTCGCCAGGACGCGGGAGTCGGCGCGCAGCTGATTCTCGGCGGTGTCCTGCAGCTCCCAGTCCAGTAGCTCGCTGGCCACCTGGAAGGCCACGAACACGCTGACCGCGATGGCCGTCGCCGCGATCACCGTCAGCCTGGTCCGCAGGGACCGCCGGCGCCACCATCGGGTCAGCCGGCGCGGTTCCCGGCCGGCGGGCCTGCTCACGGAGGAGTCTCCCGCAACGTGTATCCCAGGCCGCGCAGCGTGTAGATCAATCGCGGCTCACCCTCGGCCTCCATCTTGCGGCGCAGGTAGCTCACGTATACCTGGAGGTTGTTGGCGGTGGAGCTCATGCCGAAGCCCCAGATCGCCTCGAACAGCGCGTCGCGGGTCAAGACCCGGGTCGCGTTGCGCACGAGGACCTGCAGGAGGGAGAACTCGGTCCGGGTCAGACGCAGCGGCCGCCCGCCCCGCCACGCCTCGAACCTGTCGGGATCGAGCCGGACGTCGGCGAACGACAGGATCTGCGACTCCTCGTCGGTCGGCGTGCGCCGGCGCAGCAGGGCCCGCACCCGGGCCAGCAACTCCTCGGTGGCGAACGGCTTGGGCAGGTAGTCGTCGGCGCCCGCGTCCAGCCCCGCGACCCGGTCGGAGACCTGGTCACGGGCGGTCAGCATCAGCACCGGCAGATCCCAGCCCGCGGCCCGCAACCGCCGACAGGTCTCCAACCCGCCGAGGCGGGGCATCATCACGTCGAGGAGCAGCAGATCCAGCGTGTCACCGCTGGCCCCACCGACCCCGTCGAGCACGGCGAGACCGTTGGCGACGGTGCTGGTGTCGTAACCCTCGACTTGGAGCACCCGCTCCAGCGACTCACGGATGGACACGTCATCATCCGCAATCATGATCCGCACGTCGGCCCGCCCACTTCCAGTCGATGTTTTTGCCGCTCATTGTCCCCGATCAACCTGAGGCCAGGATTAGAGCGTCGCTGGGGACCGTGCTCTTACGGATACCTATAGATCTTGAACGGGTGATGTCGTCCAAGGCTGCTTGATGGCTGCGTGGTCGATGCGCTACTTGAATGGGTGTGAGGTACGCGCAAGGGGGTGGGCTGACCGACAGGGAGCGGGCGGCCCGGGAACGGATCCGGCTGGAGGCCGGGCAGACGAATGCTCGGATCGCGGCGGACCTTCGGGTTTCGGTGCGGTCCGTCGAGCGGTGGCGGGAGCAGCGTGAGGCCGGTCTCGTGTCGAAGGGCTCACCAGGTCGGCCGCGGCTGTCGGATGTGCAGATCGCCCGTTTGGAGCGGGAGTTGGCCCGGGGACCGCTGGTTCACGGCTGGCCGGACCAGCGGTGGACACTGGCCCGGGTCAAGACGGTGATCAGCCGGTTGTTCCACGTGACGTACACGGTCGAGGGGACGTGGAAGCTCCTGCGGCGGCACGGCTGGTCCTGGCAGCAGCCCGCCCGCAGGGCCACCGAGCGCAACGAGGGGGCGGTCGAGGTCTGGAAGAAGGAGACCTGGCCGGAGGTAAAAGGATGGCGGCGGCCTCCGGCGCCTGGATCCTCTTCGAGGACGAGTCCGGGCAGTCGATGAGGCCGCCTCGCGCGAAAACCTGGGCGCCCCGGGGCGCCACTCCCGTGGTGAAGGTCCGCTGCGGCGGAACGGGCAGGATCCACGTCGCCGGCATGGTCTGCTACAAACCGGGCCGGCGGTCCCGCTTCTTCCACCACATCCGCACCCACCGTGGCCGCAGAGGCGAGCCGAAGAGCCTCACCTGGCGCGACTACCGCGGCCTGATCCGCAGGGCCCACCAGCAGCTCGGCGGCCCGATCATCCTGATCTGGGACAACCTGCCCACCCACTTCGTCCGCCCGTTACGGGAGTTCATCGAAACGGCCGACTGGCTGACCGTGGTCAACTGCCGCCCTACGCACCCGACCTCAACCCGCAAGAAGGCACCTGGTCCCTCCTGAAGCGTGATCTCGGCAATCTCGCCGCCCAGACCTCCGACGAACTCCTCCGCGAGGTGAAGAGCAAACTGAAATCGCTCCAGTACCGGCCCGATGTCATCGACGGATGCCTCGCCGGGACCGGCCTCACGCTCGATCCACTCTGACCGACAACACCAGTTAAAGATCAGTACGTGGGCTGCCGGTTCGCACCGCGGTGGACGATCTACACGATGTGCTCCGCGAAATCGCGTCTACGCGCGGACGCATGCATGCCGTGCGGGCACTGCGCCAGAGGCTTCCTGTGCTTTCGCCTGCGGAGGCCATCGAGTATGTGAGCGCGTTACTGGGGGTTGATGCGCCCGCGCGCCTCGTGGCCGTCGCCACCAGGGAACTCGTGGAGCCTCTCAACCCGGTACTTGCGGTGAAGACCGTTCTGAGCGGGGCGGTGATCCGAGCCGGTCAGAGACCCGAGGGATGGCTGGAAAGCCAGTCGGCATGCCGATCGCGCATCTGGTCCCGCTCGTCGGGTGTGGCAAGGAAGACGTCGGCGCCACCGTCGTAGGGGTGGTGGATGCGCTGCATGCGGGTGTCGGTGATGAGGATTCCCGCCACCTTGTCGTCGGCGGTATCTCGGAGCAAGTCGTCGAGACAGCCGCGCTGCCAGGGCTGGCAGGCGGCAAAGAGGTGGCAGTACGTGCGGAACTCAGGGGCAGGATCGTCCTCCACCAGCAGGCTCTGCCCATACCCCGCTCCGGGTTCCACTGACGGAACCTCGACCTCGGTCGTCCAGAGCGGAGTGATGACATACACCTCCGCACCAGCGAACTCATCGAGGACGGTGTTGTAACGCTCCAGGACGATGGTGTACTCGCTCTCGTCCTCCGCATACCGCTTCGACTCCGGCAGGCTGTGAAAACGTACCCAGACATCCCGATACGGGTCCCGGAGCTTGTACCCGACTGGAGGGCAACTGGGCCAACGCTGCTGCCACAGCTCCGTCAGATCTGTCTGCCCGTCTCCATACACCCGCCGCACTCGTCCTCTCCCATGTGAACCTACCGACGACCATGATGTCGGGGCTCACCCACGCGAGAAACCGACTTCTTGGGGGCCGGCTCCGGAAGTCCTTCGGGGGTGACCTGAGGTCGGGTTCGGCGGCACCGGCATTACCACGTCGGGCCTCACCTCAGGGCGGTTTCAAGTTCCCGAAGGGTGCAGGCTGTCGGTGATGCCCATAATCCATGCGGTGTGTTCGGGTAGGTCCCGGATCGCCCGGGTGGTCTTGGCGATGTTCGTCGCGCCGAGCAGTCGCAGGCGTCCGATCGCCAGGTTCCGAAGCGATGCCATGGCCCGTGGTGCGGTGCCGGTGTGGACGGTGGAGGCGTCCTCGGCGAAGGTCCGGTCCCTCACATGGTGGCTGGAGTTTTCCACTGCCCAGTGTCCGCGAACGTATCCGGCCAGGTCAGCCGGGGTGGCCTGGTGGACATCCAGGCTGGTGACGGCGTAGACGGTCTCGTGTGACTGTTTGCGCCCGGTCTCCTGGCGGCGGCGGTGCACCCGCAGCGCCTGCCGGCCGTAGGGGAAGGCAGGCCCACCCGTGGACGCGGCGAGGGTGAGCGTCTTGAGCGAGCGGGATTCCCGTCGGCCGTGTCCGGACTGCGAGGCGGTGTGGGCGATGGGTGCCTCGTCCTATGGCAGGTTGGTCAGCTGCGCGAACGCGGTCGGCTGGTTGCCCTTGATGACCGCGAGGTAGTGGGCGTTCTTGTCCTGTGCCGGCCAGCGGATCTGGTCCTTGACGCTGTGCATCGCATCGAAGGTGATCACGGCCCCGGTCAGGTCCAGCGACTCAAGCAGCGGGCGGAACGCGGCCGTCTCGTTCGTCTTGGCGCCGACCTCCCGCTGGGCGAGGGTGATCGTGGCAGGGGCATGGCTGATGGCCGGCAGCAGGTGCCGGTGGCGCTGGAGCAGGTGCGCGGAGCCGGCCGGCGCCTTGCCGTCCACCGCGATCGCCCGCCCGGGCGCGGCCGCGGCCTGCACGTCGCCGCGGTCGTGTTCGGCCAGGTAGGCGCCCACGGCCGTGTCCAGGGCGTCGCCGTCGACGGCGGCCAGGATCCGGGTGAGGGTGGGGTGAGAAGGGGCACGGTAGCGGCCGGGCAGGCGGCGGCGCACCCCCATCCGTGCCGGCAGGCCGGCGGCGGCGCGCTGGCCCCACTCGGTGATCTCCTCGATGGTCCGTGCGCGGAGACCACCGCGCACGAGCAGATCAGCAGCACGCTGACCAGGGGATACCAGCGGCCGCGGCGCGAGCGCGGGTCAGGGGCGCGCTCGAGATGGGCGCGCAGACGCCCGATGCCGCTCGTCGGGCGGACCCGGTTCGGTCAGGACGGCAAGGATGGACGGAGATGAGCGGGCAGGCACGGGACCTCTTCGTGATCAGCCGGCTTCGACACCAACATGATCGCTGGCTCCGTGCCTGTTCTGCTGCGGCGTCAACTCCCGCCGCACAGCGACGGTGGACCGGGCGTTCTGACGTCGGCCGTTCGCCCCCTGTCAGGTCTTGCTCCGCGCCCGCCGGCGCCGGCCTGGCGGCCGTCCGGGCCGGCGGACGGGGCGACGTCACGCAGGGACGCCGAGCGGCGGGTGCTCGAGCACGCGGGGCTTGTACTCGACCAGCTGGATGCGGCCGTCGAAGGTGCGGTGCTCGATCATCTCGAGGGCAACGTCCGGATAGCCGTCGTAGATGCGTTCTTCGCCCGTGGCCCCGGTGATCACCGGGAACATCACGACCCGGAAGCGGTCGACGAGTCCGGCTCGTAGCAGGGACCGGCACAGGCTGAGGCTGCCGATCGTGCTGAGGAGCCCCGAGCCACTCGACTTCATGGCGCGGACCGTCTCGACGGCGTCGTCGCGGATGAGCGTGGAGTTGGCCCACGTCAGTGGCTCCTCGAGTGAGGAGGAGAACACCACCTTGGACGCTTGCGTGAGCTCGTCGACGGACGCCTCTTCTTCGGGCCTGAACTCGTCTTGGCCATTGGGGACCTCGCCTGCGGCGAAGCCCGACATCAGGCGGTAGGTGTTCGCTCCCATCAGGTAGGTGGCCTCGGGCTGCTCACCGAGCCATGCGAGGTATTCCGGGCCCTCGAGGCCCCAGAACCCGGGCCATCCCTCTCCCGATGCGTGGCCGTCGAGGGAGGTGATGAAGTCGACGAGAAGCTCCGACATGGCGGTGTCCTTTCCTGGGGTGTCACGAGCTTGGACCGGCCGGGAGCCGCAAACTCATCGGCCGCGCTGTGGAGTGACGAGAAAACCCATGACGCTGCAGCCGATCAGGTCAGCGGAGCGCACTGCTTCGGAGGGCCTGGAGCCCTACATGATTGCAGTAGGCACGCAGTCGGGTAATGATCTCCGCGCGATGGGGAACGGCAGTTTGAGTTCTGCCAAAGCCCCGGTTCAGCCCCACCCGCGAACGACCCCGCCGATCCACGCAATTCCGGAACTTGAAGCCGCCTGGCCTCACCTGGCCGCAGTGACGTCTCCTCCGATGTCGTCGGCGGCCGCCGCGGAGAGCAGGGCCGCCATCAGCTGCGGGAAGCGGGTGTCGAGGTCTGTGCGGCGCAGTCGGACGAAGCAGCGGGTGCCTTCCTGGCGGGTCTGGGTGACGCCCGCGTCCCGCAGGACTTTCAGGTGGTGGCTCAAGGTGGATTTGGCGACTGGTGCCCGCAGTTCCCCCCAGCCACGCTCCTGACCATCAGCCAGCAGCCGCACGAGCCCGAGCCGGATCGGGTCACTGAGCGCGGCCAGCACGCGGGGGAGGGTGATCTCGCTCGGGTCGGGGTGCTGCGGGTCTCTCATCCCCCCATGTTACCTTCATTTGATAATCGACGAACATCGAACATTGGGGTTGCCGTGCCCGCACCAGAGCCGACGAACAGCCACTTCGCCGACCAGGTCGTGATCGTGACCGGAGCGGGATCAGGGATCGGACGCGCTACCGCAGCCGCGTTCGCCAACGCGGGTGCTCGCGTTCTGGGGGTCGGCCGCCGACCGGACGCCCTCGCGGGGAGCGCCGCACAGCATCCCGCCATCGAGTCGTTTCCCATCGATGTCACCCAGGACGACGCCCCTGAGGCGATTGCCCAAGCCGCCCTCGACCGGTGGGCTCGTATCGACGTCCTGGTCAACAACGCCGGGGGGTTCGCCGCGATACCGCTGGCTCAGGCCACCGCGGCCGGCATCACCCAACTGCTGGCCGTCAACGTCCTCGCGCCCAGCCTGCTGGCGAGGGCGGCGCTGCCGCATCTGAAAGCCTCCCGCGGAGCGATCGTCAACGTCTCCAGCACCTTCGGGCACCGGCCTGCGGCCGGTGCCGGTCACTACGGCGCGTCCAAGGCCGCACTCGAACAACTGACCCGCAGCTGGGCGCTGGAACTGGCGCCCGACGGTATCCGGGTCAACGCAGTGGCCCCCGGGCCGACCGAAAGCGAGGCCCTGGTCGCCGCCGGTCTCCCGGACACGGTCATCGACCAGATCAAAGCAGGCGAGGCAGCACGCATCCCGCTCGGCCGCCGCGGTGACCCCACCGAGATCGCCGCATGGATCCAGCGGCTCGCGGACCCACACACCGCCTGGCTCACCGGGCAGGTCCTCACCATCGACGGCGGACTCGAACTGACCTGATTACTCAACGTCACCGACAAGGGCCAACGGAGAGGACCTGATCAAGGTGCCGCTGCAGGATACGGGGAAGGCGCCGGCCTCGTCAGCCACCACCCCCAAGGACCAGGCCGTCCACCTGCCATGTCCGTGCGCGTAGCTGTGCCCGTGAAGCCGAACGCCACCGAGCGCCACCGACCGAAGAAGACGGCCTACGGCCACAAGACCCCGCACCAGGCCCGGCAGCGTGCCACCGTCGTACCACTGGCGGCGCGCGGCCGGGGCAACGCCCGGATCGCCGCCGAAACCCGTCTGCACGTGGACACCGTGCGCACCTGGCGCCGCCGGTTCGCCGACGGCGGCCTGCCGGCCCTGGCCGACCGCAAACGCACCGGACGTACCGTCCGGCCGGGTTGCGGCGCCGCCGGTTTCCCGATGCTGCTGCCCGCCCCGCTCCGGCCGACAAGGCTGCGTTCCACTCTGGTGCGGCGTGTCCGGTTCAGTGCCAGCCCTCGGCAATGTGCCTGCCGGGCAAGGGCCGTGTCCGTTGCCTCGTTGTGTGGGGGTCGGCTGGTGTTCATGCGCTGGTGACCGGCCCTGTGGGAGGGTGCTGCCGATCCGCACGCCCCACCCTGGCTCCTGAAGGGACGCCCACCCTATGCGCCGGGGCGGGTGTCCCCATTTGCGTCAACCTGTTGACCAATTTCCCTCCTGTGTCAGCGGGTTTCGTGCGAGAAGCTTGATGTTCGTGGTGCCGTCGATGAGGGGGAATCTGGCATGAGTTTGCGCAAGCGGGTTGCGGTCGCGGCGGCGGCCGTCATGGTGTCTACGGGCCTGACGCTGGCAGGAGCATCAGCGGCCAATGCCGCGCCGGCGACTGCTGCGGGGAGCGTCGGCGTCCAGAGCCTGAAGTGGCAGGGGCCGTTCGGAAGCCACTCTTCCTGCATGACCGTTCAGAACGAGTTCCAGCGCTACTACGACATTACGATCCCGTGTAAGTACTTCGCGTCCTCCGGCTACTACTTCGAATACAACGATGGTCGGTAAGCTGGCACGCACGCCGTGATGCGGCGCTCTCCGGACCAGGCCTTCGCGGGCCTGGTCCGGAGAGCCACCGCCGGAGCGCCCGAAGTTCGACAAGCTGCGCGCGTACGCGCGGCCGGGGCAACACCGTGCACATCTCCGAGATGTTCCACCTGGCGCGCGACACCAGGCGCATCTCCACGTGCTCGACATCCTCCACCGCAACCGTCTCGCTCTGCGCATCCACAACGGCGTGTTCTCCACGATGGACTTCACCCCACGCCACCCGCGCACCGCAGAACTGCTGTCCATGGTGAAGTTCATGGTGCAGACTCTCGCGGTCGCCAGCGCGACCTGCAACAGGTGGCCTCGTTCACGGAAGCCGGTTCTGGCTCACATTCTGGGTTCTGGCTCACTTCCGGTGGCGACGGAGCGTGAGAGTTGAGCGGCGCTGCTTGCAGAGAGTGCGAACGGTGTTCTGATCTCGACAGCTCGAACGGATGGCAGCGCAACGAGGTTGCTGAGCTTGTCGCGCCAGACTCTCGCGGACAGACGCCGAGCCGATCAACCGGTACCGGAGAATGATCGCTACGGTGCGCGGACCTGCGGGTTCTGGTGGATGGCCTCTCCATCATCACGGTTACTTTCCGTCACCACTGGAAGTGATACAGAGCCGTTCATTTGACAGTCCCGCGAGGCGAAGGCCTCTGCCGGTCGGCCGGGTAGGCGGCATGGGGCGCGGGGAGCACCGCAGGCCGGATAAGCCCGGGAGGTTTCGTGCCGGATACGTCGACCGCTGAGGTTGGACTTGTGCATCGCACGAGGGCTCTGATCCCTGGTCTTGGCTACGAGACACTGAGCGCTTCCCTTCCGGTTTGGCGCGGGGGTTGGCGGTGGATCCGGTGACAGCAGCAGGTGAAGCTGCTGGTGGATGGCCTCGGTACTGGCAGAGTCGCGTATCAAACCGTCGCGTATTCCCCGCCTCGGCTTGGCTTCCTGTGACTTTCCGTGACTGCCGCATCCCTTGGAATGGGGAACTCGCGACACTCGAACACGCGACTCTGCCGGTCTCAACCCCCGTACGCCACTTCAGCGGAGGCAACCGCCTCGGCTGGTTGCAGTTGAGTCGAGGGCTGGTGCGATGCCGTTGAGCTGCTCGTTTCCAGCCCCGCCGCATCGAACTGTGTATGCGGTTCTCCCGTACACGGCTCTCCGACATCCTTCGCCGTCGGCGTTCGGAGAGTCCACCAGGACCGGAAGAGCCTGGGCGCGATGACAGCTCCGTTGAAGTTGATCGGCCCATGCCGGCTGGCATCTTGATGCGCCACCCGCATACGGACGGCCAGGGACAGAAGCCCGCTGACCAGCCATTTTCCCTCTTCTGATGGCATCCGCGCACCGTGCGCCGGCCCGGCTTCGTTTGACATACATAGCAAGCTATGGAGTAATCGGCGGTAAGGAAGCCACACCGGAGGTTGATCATGACTATGAAGCCCGAAGACCCCTCCAGCCCGCCGGTCCGGCGGCTGCCACGGGAGGCGTCACTGGGATACCAGGTCAACCATCTCGCGCGGCTTCTGGAGCGGGCCCTGCGGCTGCGCATCGAGGAGTACGGAGTCGTTCCCGGGCAGTTCGCCCCGCTGCTCGCGCTGTACGAGCAGGAGGGGTTCACCCAGCGGGAGCTGTGCGAGCGCGTCCAAATCGAGCAGCCGACCATGGCCAACACCCTGCAGAGGATGGAGCGCGACGGACTGATCCACCGCGTTCCCGATCCGCACGACAAACGCCAGGCGAAGGTGCTGCTGAGCGATCGGGCCCGCGAACTCCGTGAGCCCCTGATCGCCGCCGCCCGCGACGTCAACAGCCTTGCAACCCGCGGTCTGGATGCGGCGGAGGTCGCGCAACTGCTGAGCTTGATCGCGCAGTCCATCGAGAATCTGGCATCCGCCGGGCGCTCCTGAACCCAAGACCTGAACCCAGGAAGGGAAAGCCCATGAAGACCCGAGTGCACGCTGTTGCCGGGGTTCTGGCCCTGGCACTGATCAGTCTCTTCTTCACGGCGTCGGCCGTGGTCGAAATCTTCGGCGACGATGCCGCTGTACGGGCCGTCAAGACCGCGGTGGTCTTCGCGCTGTTCGTACTGGTGCCGTGCATGGCGATCACCGGCGCCACCGGTCGGAGCCTGGGCGCACCGCGCCGCCGTGCTCCCCTGATCCGCCGCAAACAGCGGCGTATGGTGGCCGCCGCGGCGATCGGGCTGCTGATCCTCGTTCCGTGCGCCATAACCCTGCGGATCTTCGCCGACGACGGCCGCTTCGACACGACGTTCGCGGTCGTCCAGGCCATCGAATTCCTCGGCGGCGCCGTCAACATCACGCTCCTGGGTCTCAGCGCACGCGACGGCAGGCTTCTCACCGCGGCCGCCCGGCGACGCAAACGGCAGGCCGCGACCGTCGCAGTGCAGCCGTAGCCCACACAGCCGTACCGGATCCGGACGGCCCCCCTCCCGTAGCAGCCTCCGAAGGAGGCACTAAGAGCTCCTAACGCAATGCGGTGCGGAGGCGGCGCCAGCAGATCAGCGCGCAGCCAAGGCGCATGAGGGCTTCGTGGATGTCGTCCCGGATTTCCCAGCGGATCCGCAGGCGGCGGAAGCCGTGTAGCAGGGCGATGGTCTGCTCGACCACCCACCGCCGGGCGCCCAGCCCGGAGCCGTGCTCGACACCGCGGCGGGCGATGACCGGCTTGATGCCCTTGGCCCAGACTTGGCGGCGGTAGCAGTCGTGGTCGTAGCCGCGGTCGGCCAAGACCTCCCGCGGCCGCTGCCGGGGCCGGCCCCGCTTGCCGCGGATCGGCGGAACAGCTGCCAGCAGGGGCATCAGCTGGGTGACGTCGCCCTCGGTTGCCGCCGGTCAGCGTCGCCGCGAGCGGAATGCCGGTGGCATCGCAGATCAGATGGTGTTTGGAGCCCGGCCGGCCCCGGTCGACCGGACTCCTGCCGGTTTTGGGCCGCCCTTGAGCGCCCGGATGTGAGAGCTGTCGATCACCGCCCGCGACAGGTCCAGGCGGTCGGCCGCCCGCAGCTCGGCCAGCAGCACCTCGTGCAGCCGCTGCCACACTCCAGCGTTGTTCCAGTCCCGCAGCCTGCGCCAGCAGGTCATGCCCGAGCCGAAGCCAAGTTCCTTGGGCAGCCACTCCCACCGAATGCCGGTGTAGAGCACGAACAGGATTCCGCACAACACGGTGCGGTCATCCAGCGCCTTCCGGCCCGGATGCCGGTGCCGGCGCTGCCGCACGGGCAGCAGCGGCTCGACCCGCGCCCACAACTCATCGTCAACCATCCACGGTTGAGGGTCACGCTTCCTCACACCCGAACAACCGAGCCACCTGCCCGAAGGACACGGCCCAACCTCATTGCGTTAGGAGCTCTAAGGGCTTCCCGTGACCCCCAGCGGGTCCCGCCGCCGACTGCAGCCACTCGCCGCGTTGTCGGATCGTCCGCGTACGTCGCATACGAGGACCACCCTCCGCTTTGCGATTGACCACATCCGACGCCGCTCGCTGATCCACGGGGGGTCGCGGGAAGGGCCTCAGCACGAGGCTTGCATATGGCGCTGTCATTCCGCTCCACCGCAGCGGGGACCTTGCCGGTAAACCCACCGTTCGGGCGTAATCAGTGAGCGTTTTCCAACCTCATGCTGATGCGGCGAGGTGGAGGGTGAGGACGGCCTGGACCAGGCCGGTGATCCGGGTGGTGCTGCAGCGGAGCTTGCGCAGCAGCCGCCGGGACTTGAGGGCGGCCACCGCCTGCTCGCCCAGGGCACGGATGGGGCGTGGGAGTGGTTGTGAACCTGCTGCCCGGCCGAGAGCTTCTCCCAGCGGCCCCAGTGGGGCACCCGTGTGGTGCCGCCGGCGCCTCGGTAGCCTTTATCGGCCCAGCAGACCGCGCCGGCCTCGGCCAGGGCGTTAATGATGCCGTGCGTGCGGGCGGCCCGGAGGTCGTGGACCGCTCCGGGCAGCGCCGGGGAGGCCCAGAGCAGTTTCCCGGACGGGTCGGCCAGGACCTGGACGTTCATGCCGTGCCGCTTGTGCTTGCCCGGGTAGTACGGCCGGTCGGCGGCGATCCGGTCGATCGGCAGCACGGTGCCGTCCAGAATCACAAAGGCCTTGGCGTCGGCCGTCTTCATGGCGTCGGCCAGGCCCGGGGCCAAGGCCGCCAGGATCTCGACGGTCTCACGGATGTAGCGGTGGACGGTGGCAACCCCGATCCGGAAGGCCGCGGCAAGCCGGGCGTAGGTGTCGCCGCAGCGCAGGTGGGCCAGGACCAGCAGCGCCTGGCGGTTGCTGGAGAGGCGGCGCCACCGGCAGCCGATGGCTCTGCGCCGCTCGGCCAGGTGACGGCTGAGGAACCGCAGGGCCGAACCGGACAGATCGATCGCCGATGGGCAGACAAGCACACGAAGCTCCTGGCCGGACAGGTTGATCTTGGTCGACAACCCATCTACCAGGAGCTTCGTCTGTTGCTACCGCCAGGGTCCGCCCCACCTTCAGCCCCAGGTTGAAAACGGCTCAGTGCGGGGCCACCCGTTTCGGGCTTTCGGTTTCCCAGCCGGTGACGACGAGGGCGTCTGGTCGTTCGGCACGATCGTGGACGACCGCGGGCGTGGCTGGCTGCAGTTCGAGAGCACCGGTGCCTGCGAGATCCAAGAGGGCTTCAGTGGCGCGCCGCTGTGGGATGAGCGCTTCAAGGGGGTGGTCGGCATGGTTGTCGCCACTGATGGGCGGTTTCTCCGGCCGGCAGCCTACGCCATCACCGCCGATGCTCTGTTCAAGGCTCATCCCGACCTGCGTCGTCTTGCTGAGTTGCCGTCGCCGTTCCGCGGGCTGGAGTCGTTCCGGGAGCAGGACGCCGCCCACTACTTCGGACGGGATGAGCAGGTCAAGGCACTGACCGAGGCGGTCACCACGTCGTCGGTCGTCCCGGTCATCGGGGTGTCCGGAGTCGGCAAGTCGTCACTCGTCCATGCCGGTCTCGTTCCCGAACTGCGCAAGCGCGGGGACTGCGGTATCGCCTCGTTGGTCCCGGATCCTGCCTCGGGAGCGGAGGTCATGCTCGCTGCTGCTCTGTTGCCGTTGCTCAGCGTGTCGATCGAGGTGGTCGACCCGCTCGACCCGCTCGACCGGCTCGAACAGGTGGAACGGCTTGCTGGGCGGCTGCGGGAGGGGGCGACTGCTGCGGTTGTCAGGGAACTGCTTGCCCGATCCGGAACAACTCAATTGGTCCTGATCATGGACTAGTTCGAGATGCTGTTCCGCTGCTCGCCGGACGCTGTCGACACCTTGGTCGAGCAAGTGGTGGGCATGACCGGATGGCGTGCCGTGGACGGTGGGCCGTTGGTGCGGCTGGTTTTCGCCCTGCGGCTGGACTTCCTGAAGGCCATGCGGCGCTTCCCGGTTCTGGAGCGCGCGTGCGAAGCGTCGCCGGTACTCATTGACCGCCTGGCCGGCAATCAGCTTCGTGATGTGGTGTTGTCTCCTGTGGCTCTGTTTCACGGGGCCGTACGTTTCGAGGAGCGGCTCGTCGAGCGGCTTCTGTCGGACGCGGGCCGCAGCCCCGGCGTGCTGCCCTTGCTTGAGTTCACCCTCACCCTGCTGTGGGAGCGGCAGCGCCATGGTGTTCTCGGGCATGCCGCCTACGAGGAGATCGGCCGCGTCGCGGGCGCCCTCGCGTCGCATGCCGAGCGGGTCCTCATCGGAGCGCACTCGGTACGTGGCAGCAAAGCCGCAGAGTTGTCGGCCGGCCTCGTGCAGCAGGCGCAGGGACAGGCAGCCTCTCACCGGGAGAAGGCCGCGCTGCTGTCCGTCGCGGCTTGGCGCACCGCACCCACCCAGCAGGCGCATGACAACCTGTTCGCTCGCTATCTGGTTGACGCCCCGTACGACGCCGTTCTGCCCGCCGACGGGGAGGTCGAGGAGACGGCGCTGGACGACTCCGGCCAGGTTGTCGCGGTACGCAACGGGGCAGGCCAGCTGTCGGTGTGGGATGTCGGGCCCGGCGGACCATCTTTGATGATCCGCAGGAACGACGTCTCGGCCGTCGCGGTCAGTCCCGACGGCACCCGGCTGGCTCTGGGGAGCGACGGCAACCGCATCAGGATCTGGGATGTGAGGAAAGGCAGGATCCTGCTGGCCCTGCGCGCCGCGGCGAGCACCAGGAGCACTGTTCAGACGGTGGACGAACTGCGCTTCGACCGCACAGGACGCCGCCTGCTGGCCCACCCTGCGCAGGACGATACGGCTCAGGTGTGGGATCTGGAGCGGCCCACCGCCCGGCCTGTCACGTTGGAACCGCTCCTTGAAGGCTCCCCTAACGGATTCGTCTTCGATGTGGACGGTAAGCACGTGGTGTCTTCCGGGCCGGGAAGCCAGGGTGTCTGGGACGCTCGCTCCGGCCGCCTGGTGGATGTCCCTGGCTTCAATGAACCCGAGTTCATCCCCGGCCCACGTCCGGTGACCGCGGCGTGTACCGGCGGCGAGTGGCGGCTGTCCGGCGTCGCTGCGGACAGGCCCGACCCTCATTTTTTCCAGGGCCTGCCGTGCAGCGCTGAAAGCCACCTGGCCGGCGCGCTGGTCGCGGTCTCGGATCAGATCGCGCTGACACATGAGGGCGAGGCAGTAGCCGTGCGGGACGCGGCTACCGGACAACGGCTTCTCGTCCTGGCCGAGGACGACACCAAGGGCCGCTACACCCGCTATGCCCTGGCCGGGGCGAGCCGCCGTGTGGCTCTCGCCCGCGGAACGGAGGTACTGGTTGCCACAGCTCCGGCACGCGGCTCGCTCCCGGCCGCCGACATCTTCGTCTGGGGCACCGCGGACACCGGTCAGCGCGACGAGGAGACCGCGCGCTTCTCTCCTTCCGGTCGCTACCTGGTGACGACAGGCGTCGGCGGCACGGTCGCCGTCTGGAACCCGGCAACCGGACGGCGGATCGCGGCCATCGGTAAGGGCGGGTATCAGACATCCGCGAGGCTTGCCTTCGACGCCGAGGAAAAGACGCTGGCCGTGAACGATGCCCCGACACAGTCGGTCACGCTCTACAGGCTGCCCTCCCTCAAGGTACTACGGTGGGTACGTGTCGATATGCCCTTCGGATCGGCACCCCAGGCCGCAGAGTCCCTTGACCTGGGCTTCAACCGGCACGGCCGGCTGATGGTGCTGGCGGGAGGCGCCGTCTCGCAGTGGGATGTCACAACCGGCCACAGGGCAGGTGAGGCGCTGCTGTTCCGGGAGGAGGCGGGAGTCGATCGGAGCCGGTACGCGACTACTTTCGCAGCCGACCCGGTGTCCGAGCGGATTGCCGTGGCGACTGCGGATCTGCGCGGTGTCGAGATCTGGGATCTGCGCGATCGACGGCGGGTCTCTGTGGTCAGACCCGGCTTTCGCGTTCCGCTCGCCGACCGGGAGGCTGTGCGGTTCAGCAACGACGGCCGGCGTCTGCTGCTGATCGGTAAAAACGGAAGCGCGGAGGTGTGGGATGCCGGGGGTGAGCGCCGTGAGATGGCTGTCCCGCCCGCCGACCGTGTCACAGCGTTTCTCTCTGATGGCGAGGAGACCGTCAGCGTAAGGAGGGGAGTGGTGGAGCGGTGGGGCCCTGAAGGACTCATGGCCCAAACCCGTATACCTGCGGCCGCTCATGTTCGGGCCGTTGTGCCCTCGCCCGACGGAAAACGCCTGTTGCTGAGCGTGCCGGTGAACATCACACAGGGGACGGAGTCGGCATCCGAGACGGTGGTTTTCCAGCTGAGACAGGCATCCGCCGAAGACTGGGTCGCCGAACTCTGCTCACGCGTCACACGCGATATCTCTCAGGAGGATCTGAACACTGTGCGGTATGGAGTGCTGGAACGGGTCTTCCTGT